>JBJTOM010000175.1:0-9684 GCA_046074585.1 Planctomycetota bacterium
ACAAGTTCAGAACGATTCAGCCCCTGAGCCCGGCCCGCATCGATCGCCAGTTCCCGCAACACATCGGGAAACGTATCCTGTCGCGTGAGTACCCGCGCCGGAACAACTCGCAAATCCACAAGCGGTGGTCGGTCTGCCAGGTCTTCTGTTTCCGCTGCAGGCAGCAACGGGGCCAACCGCTGCCGTTCACGCTGCAAATCTCGTCGCAGTCTCGCATTTTCGATCAGCAGCTGCCGCAGCAGCAGTTCACGCGTCCCCGCTGCGGCACTCCCGGAGACCCCCGGGACATCGGGCTGTGAATTGTGCCGCCGGTCCCCCGCTGCTCCGACAGCCGCGGGCCCCACGCGTTCCAGCGGAGCCACGGCCAGAACTAAGAGACGTCCAGGACTGAACAGATCCAGCAACGGCGGACGCAGCGTCTTCAAGGCCCCCAAATGCTCCGCGCCAGCAGCCGCACACGACAGCACTATCAGCGCTGCGGCCACCTGCCATCTGCGAATTCGGTCCGGGTTGGATTGCATGGATCAGAAGAAACCAGACGTGGAATCAGGAAACACCAAAACTGCCCAATCGCTCACTCAGGCCGCTCGCAGCCCATCATCCAAAGCCGCTCGCCAGCGATCCAGGTGATCCAGGCAAATCATCGCACCACGCGTCACGGCCCACCGTGGCGCTTCGGCAACACGCACTGGAATCCCCAGCTGTTGATTCAGATACCGATCCAGACCGCGAAGAAGGGCACCGCCACCCGTCAGCACAAGGCCAGTATCCGCCAGGTCCGCGATGAGCTCCGGCTGGCAGCGCTCAATCGTCCGGCGAATGGCGTCGACGATTTCGGCGAGCGGATCTGCAACGGCTTCACGAATGTCTTCACTGGTCACCAGCGCGCGGCGGGGAATGCCGCCAGCAGTGTCCAGTCCGCTGACTTCCGCTGTGAGTTCCTGTTCCAGCACGGCTGCACTGCCGATCGAAAGCTTAAGCTGCTCCGCTGTCTGCTCACCAATCCGCAGCGAATAACGACGCCGCATCCAGCGCACAATCGCGTCATCCAGCGCATCACCAGCCACGCGAATCGAACAGGATGCAGCCGTATCCGCAAGACTGAGCACCGCGGTTTCCGTCGTACCCCCGCCAATGTCACACACCATGCTCGCCAACGGCTCGGAAACCGGAAGCCCCGCCCCCACAGCGGCGGCTCGTGACTGATCAATCAGCCAGATGCGACCTGCCCCCGCCCGCTCCGCACTGTTGAACACCGCCCGTCGCTCCACCGCCGAAATGCCACCGGGAACTGTGATCAACACCCGCGGTCGCAACCCCCCGCGACCACCTGATGCCTTTCGCACGAAATAACGCAGCATCGTTTCGCAGAGTTGGAAATCCTGTATCACACCATGTCGCAGTGGTCGCACTGCCTGTATGCCTTCCGGCGTGCGTCCCAGCATCTGCCACGCCAGTTTTCCCACCGCCGTTCCCCGACCAATCACACGACTGCTGCCCCGCGCCACCGCCACCACGGACGGTTCGTCCAGACGAATCCCTTCCCCGGGCAGACCGATCTGAGTGGTCGATGTGCCCAGATCAATCGCCAAGTCAGCACTGAGTTGCCTGCGCAGCCAGGAAAACATCGCAGAATCCATTCCTTTGGAGACCCCAGTGACGAAGAGAGACTGGTTTCCCCGCCACTGCCATCCTCCGGAAGTCTAATGAAACTCCGGCAAATTCTGCAAGATGAACCACCAGACCGCAGTCCGCGGGCAGGAAGGCTGCCACGGCATTCGTAAGGCTCCGGAGTGGAATGACAACGCGGCCTTCGATTCCCAGGTGCTCACCCCTGCTCAGAAGCCCGCGTTTCCAGAGGCTTCCAGAGAGCGACAGGACCCTCGCCCTATTGCCCGTCATGCGGAATCGACAGCGACACCCGGGGGGCAAAATCGCGGTGCTCACGGGGCGGACGATTGGAAACAGGAGGCCGAGGTTGCAAAAACCAGGGAAAAGAACCCGGATCACGTTTCCATGCGAGATGCAGAATGGCACAAAAGGGAATCCACCAGATCAGGTCGTTGGTGACAATGGTCCAGCCAGCCGACCAGGGAAACTCACCAGAGATTGCGGCGTTCAGGAATCCGATCGGGCCAAAGATTTTTCCGAGCAAACCAACGAGCACGATGGGCCAGTGACGCACAGGGTTGCCGGCGGCAAGGCCGTAGCCAATGCCGTAGACGCCCACGATCATTCCGATGCACTGCCACAAGCCGGGGTAATTTGGCGGGGCAATTCCCAGCCAGGCGAACGGCAGCGTCGGGCAGAAGATCACGAATGTCCCCCACGCAAGATTGTAAACTGCGGCCGCCACCAGCACCCGCCCCATCCATACGGGAACAACATCACTTCCTCTTCCTGCCATGACACGTACCCCGCACCTGAATTCTGTCGTGACACACCTTGCCACAATCCGCTGCGGTTATAGGCAAATTCACTGACTTTCCATCGGGATTCTCTGTCGCTCCGCCTTTCTCTTCTGCCGGTTGCATTGCCAGAGCACAGCGACAGCCCCCAAAATGCTGAAAATTCGCGAAATTTTTGGGATTGCGGAAACCGTTGACGAATACTGTATGCTGCGAGAATCCCGACGGATGTGCCGCAGATCCCTTTGTCTTCCCTGGAGTCGTCCTGATGCTGGCCCAACTCATTCCCCGCAACGGCGGCCCGGCCATCACGTTGACGTCGCCCATTACTGTGGTTGGCCGCAGCGCCCGCCTGTGCGATCTGGTCGTGGAACACACCAGTATTTCCAAGCAGCACTGCATGCTCGTCAAGACAGATGGACTGGTGTACGTCAGGGATCTGGGGAGCACCAACGGCACCCGAGTGAACGGACAGCGTGTCATTCGCGGGGCTCTGCTGCCCGGAGACCTGCTGTCCTTTGCCAGCATCGCCTTTCGCATTCACATGGGGGCAGACCTCCCTTCGGCCGTTGCTGCAGACAACGCCACCCAATGGATGCCCACCGTCCCGGACGGCCACCCTCAGTCAGCGGGTAAGCCACTGTCAGATTCCAGCCTCAGCGACGTGCGATTTCTGCGGGATTCCGATCTGCTCATCCCGGATTGAACGATTTCCAACGGAATCTGCCCGTCCCAACACTGAATTGTTCAGCATTCGCCGCTGAAATCTCTCGTGCTTTTCCATTTGGCCGTCGTAAACTCCACTGTCAGTTCCTCCGTCACCGGGTCTCACGTCCTTCAAATCCGCCCATGTCGCACCTCCCCCCCCTGCCGCTCCTGCCGTTGCTGTCCATCGCCTGCGTGTGCTGGATGCTGCTGTTTCACGGCCCGGCTGCATGGGGATCCTGTGGCAGCTACCTCCATACTCGCTCGATATGCCCCCGAACTGTTCCGTCCGGGCCAGGCGTGTGTTCGTGTGATTTCTCCAGAGGTTCTGGTGGCGAGGGAGTTTTTTGTGATGTCTGACAGTCCCAAACGCGCGGTTCGTCGCGCGATCGGTCCGAAACTGCGAATCGTGTTCCATATCGTCCTCGGTCTGCTGGCAATGATCGGTGCCAACAGTCTGTACCTGGGCGGAGTCACTTTTCTTGGCTGGTGGAACTCGCAAACCTATCAGGACTACTTCTATAACTGGATGTTTCTCCTGCACGTGGTGCTGGGACTGGTGATCGTCGTGCCGTTTCTGATCTTCGGTGTCGTGCACTGGCGGAACGCGAAGGACCGAAAAATTCGCCGCACGGTCATGATTGGCTATGCCCTGATGGGCGTTTGCCTGCTGGTCCTGGGATCCGGTTTTCTGCTGCTCAGGAACTTCGTAGACCTGCGACATCCGCTCCTGCGATCCGGCGTTTACTGGGCCCATGTGGCAGGACCTCTCGTCGGTGGCTGGCTCTACTGGATGCATCGACTCGTCGGCCCGGGCATTCGCTGGAAGACGGGGCTGGTATGGGGCGGACTGGCTGCTGCGACGGCCCTTGGAATGGTCGCCTGGCAGTCGACCGATCCCCGACAGTGGAACGTGGTGGGACCAGAGTCCGAGCAGTATTTCTTTCCGTCGCTGGCACGCACTTCCACCGGCAATTTCATCAATGCCAGAACGCTCGACATGAACGACTACTGCATGAAGTGCCACCAGGATGCCCACAATGACTGGGCCCACAGCGCCCATCGCTTCAGTTCCTTCAACAATCCTGCCTACCTCGCCAGCGTTGCCGAGACACGGGAGGTCGGCCTGAAACGTGACGGAACGGTTCAGGGATCCCGATTCTGCGCTGGCTGTCATGACCCAGTGCCCTTTTTCAGCGGCGCATTCGATGACCCCGCCTTTGACATGCTTCATCACCCCACGTCCCAGGCCGGTATCACCTGCACCGTCTGTCACTCAATCACCCACGTCAACAGCAATCGCGGTAACGCAGATTACACGATCGAGGAACCCATTCATTACCCGTTTGCCACCAGCGAGAATCCTGTACTGCAGTGGGTGAATAACCAGTTGGTGAAGGCCAAGCCAGCCTTCCACAAACGCACATTCCTCAAGCCGCTCCACAAGTCCGCGGAATTCTGCGGAGCCTGTCACAAGGTGCATCTGCCCTTCGTACTCAACCACTACAAGGAATGGCTCCGGGGGCAGAACCACTACGACAGCTGGCTGCTCAGCGGCGTTTCCGGACACGGGGCCCGCAGCTTCTATTACCCTGACAAAGCCCAGACCGACTGCAACGGCTGCCATATGCCAACTCAGGAATCCACAGACTTCGGCGCAAAGCTGGTCGATGATTCCGGAAAACTGAAGACTCATAATCACTTCTTCCCCGCAGCCAACTCAGCCATCAACTGGATGACAGACAGAGAAGATCAGATTGAGCGGCATCAGAAGATGCTTCAGGGAACACTCCGAGTGGATCTGTTTGGCATTCGTGAGGGCGGCACCCTCGAAGGACAGCTCACTGCACCGCTGCGACCTCAGGTCCCCGAACTGCAGCCAGGCAAAGCGTATCTGCTGGAAACCGTCATTCGCACTCTGAAGCTGGGACATCACTTCACTCAGGGCACCACCGATTCCAATGAAGTCTGGCTCGAAGTCACACTCACCAGCGGGAGTGCTCAGCTGGGCGCCAGTGGCCTTGTCAATCCTGATGGTCACGTGGATGCATGGTCGCACTTCGTGAATAACTTTATGCTGGATCGACACGGCAACCGCATCGATCGCCGAAATGCACAGGACATCTTCGTCCCGCTGTACCAGCACCAGATTCCTCCGGGTGCCGGGCAAACGATTCATTACCGCTTTCAGGTGCCCGAAAAAGCGACCGCACCGATCACTGCCAAAGTCCGACTGCTCTATCGCAAATTCGATGCAGCCTACATGGATTTTGTCGATCGCAAAACCACAGCAATGGGACGCCCGGTACGAGGTCACAAACCCGATGCCCCCTACCACAACGAACTCCCCATTCTGGTGCTCGCTGAAGACCAGTTCACCTTCCCGGTGGCCGGCATCGAGAACTCTGATGTCAAAAATCCGCCTCGCGAGATTCCCGAGTGGCAGCGGTGGAATGACTACGGCATCGGGATGCTGCTGAAGGGCAAAGCCGAACTGCGGCAGGCCACCGAAGCGTTCCGCCGGGTCGAGGAACTTGGACGCTTCGACGGCCCGCTCAATCTCGCCCGAACACTCGTGGAAGAAGCCGGCCCCGGACAACTGGACGAAGCCGCCGCAGCACTCCAGCGGGCCGCTGCCCACTCCGATCCCCCCGCGTGGCCATGGACCGTACGCTGGCTCAGCGGCGTCATCAATCGCCAGCAGGGACGCCTGGCAGAAGCGGAAGAGAACTTCCGCCAGGTCCTCGAATTTCGCACGGATGACACGCTGAAACGCGGCTTTGACTTCAGTCAGGACTACGTCGTCATCAATCTGCTCGGCCAGACCATTTTCGATCGTGCCCTGCAGATCCGCGGCAATGACCCGACGGCCGTCGAAAAACGCCGAAAACGACTCACCGAAGCCGCCGAAGTCTTCCAGCGAACACTCACCATCGATTCCGAAAACGTCGATGCCCACTACAACCTCAGCCAGCTGCACGCTCAACTGGGAAATCAGGAGCTTGCAGACCACCATCAGGCTGAACACGAGAAGTACCGGATCGATGACACCGCTCGTGGCGAGGCCGTCACCATCGCTCGCAAAAAATATCCAGCCGCCGACTTCGCCGCTGAACCTCTCGTCATTTACGACCTGCAGCGGGCCAGCGCTTCAGCCCCGTCAGAAACCCTGGAACGGCGTGATGCGGCCGAAGAAGAATAATGCTTACAGCCAAACAGCACCCGATGCTCCCAAATTCCAATCTTCCAGAGGAAAGTCGGGCGGGAGTTGGGTAGAATCCGGAAAAGCTTCCCTACTACTTTACCCATGACTGTCTGCCGGCTCACGGACAGACGCCCGAAAGCTGCTCCGGATGTTGTCTTTACGCCGCACCAGGTCACTCCGCGCCCTGCGGGCCAACGGCGATTCGATCCAGACGAATCTGTCCGTCAGCCTCGCAGAAGCCTGCAGTGGCTGCTCGACGCAAATCCTCCTGCAACGCTTTGTGTCCTGTCATGCCTGTGCCGGAACCGGCCACAGTCCAGGCCCGTGGTACAGACCCGCCACCGCGTGCCCGCACTGTCGCGGTGAAGGACGAATCCAGACCGAAAGCCTGCTCACCGTCAACCTCCCTCCCACGCTCTCCACCGGCACACAGGTGCGGATCCCCGGCGAAGGACACGCCGGGAAATGTGGGGGATCGCCTGGTGACCTGATCATTGATATCGAAGTGCTGCCGCATCCCAGCTTTCAGCTCGATGGAACCACACTCACCGGCATCCATCAGATCTCCGCTGAACAAGCATTCGCCGGCGGAACCTTAACACTCGATCTGTTCGGCTCCCCTCAGCACGTGACCATCCCTCCCGGCACCCACAGCGGAACATGGCTTGAACTCCCCGGTTGTGGCCTGCCGATTCATGCCTCCCAGGATGACGTCCGCGGACTGCTGAAACTGCGGATTGACATTACCCCTGAAGCCGCTCCCGACACAACACCCTCCGATGATCACCAGCCCCCCGACAGCAGCGACTCCGACGAATCAGTAACGCTGGCTGCTCTGCCTGCCGAACTGGCGGCCGAGAAACTGCTGAACGAGTGTTGTGGGCGTCTGCATGCCATGCCCGACCAGACACCCTGCGCCGTCTGCGGAAAACCCACTTCCGATCTGCTCATTCTGCCCCTGCAGCACCGTCTGTTCACCTGCGGAGTGCCACTGTCCGTGTGCGCAACCTGCAGCGATCAGCCCCCGTTCACAATCATCACGTGGCCTCGCTGGACAAAACCACTCACCAGACCAAGCGCCCACTGGATCGACGTCGCCATCTGCTTCTGGGCGGGCTGTCTCTGGCTGCTCAACGGTCTCCTCAGCCCCATCGAGACTCCGGTTCACACCATACTGCTGCTCACCGGTCTGCTCCTGCCCATGCTCGCGATGAAGGGCTTCCTGAGGCTTCACGCGTTGCGGCAACAGCAACAGACGCAGACTTCTCAGACCCGCCTGCAGACACTGCTCAAAGCCGCCGGACTGCAGCCCGTCTTTGACGATGATCCGCACGCCGAAGTGAAACTGCTCCATCCCACCCAGCGGCTGCAACGCCCGGACGCGGAACCGCTCGACGTGTTTCGTCAGTGGCTGCATCTGCACCAGCAGTCCCGGTTGCTGTTCGACGAACCCGAGCGACAGCGGGCCGGTGCCGGCCGCGCACTGCTCGATGCGCTCATCCTTGAAGTCCTGCGATTGCAGCAGCAACTGCTGGACACCGCACCCGCAGGTGCGTCCGAAGCATTCAGCGCCGGCCTCGTCCTGCTCCCTGGAAACAGGCTGGAAGTTGAGGTGTATGCGTATTCGAGTGCCCGGTCCATTTCGGAATTGCAGGCCACAATGCGGCAATCCCTGCGGTCGCTCCCAGTCGTCCCCGTCAGCGCCGCTCTTCCGCTCCTGGTGTACTGCTGCAACCGCAATGGCACTCCCCTGCAGGTGCGTTTGCCACAGCCATTTCAGGGCTGGCGAAAAGCTCAACTCACTCAGACACTCCCCGCTGGCGTCGGGCCTTCCGAACTGGCCGAAAGCATCTTCGGCGTGCAGCCTGATCAGCGCCTGAGACAGCTGACGGCCCAACAGATTCAGGACTGGGTCACACGTGGTGCTCCGCTGCTGCCACTGCTGACCGACGAATCCGGCCAACTGGTCCGGCAGCATGCCGACGAACCGGATAACCCGCTGTGGCAGCAACGCCTCTCCCAGCTCATTCAGACGTTTTCCGTATGGTACCCCACCGAACCCGAAATTGGCTTTCTGCACGCACGCTGCCTTGGACAAATGGAATTCCCGGAACGGGCGGCAGCCGTGTGTCAGGAACTTCTTCAGCGATTTCCTGAGTTTGCCAATGCCCATGGATTTCTTGCCTGTCTGCAGTACCACCTCGGGCGCGCACAGGACGCAGAAGTCACGCTGCGTTCCGCCCCCCGAAGCGGGCTGTCAATTGAATTCTACCTGTCCATCACACGACTCTTTCGGGAGCTGGATGAACCAGGCAAGGCAGCAGGATACCTCAATGCCGCAATTCTGCGTTATCCCTGCGAATCGCAGCTGTGGATCGAACGCGCTCAGCTGTTTGCTCAGATCGGCCACTTCACCCGCGCCCTCCAGGACCTGGATCACTTTGACCGACTGGCCGGCGTGGAACTGCAAAGCGTCTGGCTGCGTGGCCAGTGGCTGCTCGCACTCGGACGACATGATGACGCACTCTCCCTTTACGAATCTGCGGCCCGACAGTATCCGCAAAATCCCCTGTTTCTTCAGCTGCGAGCCGAAGCACTCGAAGAAGTCGGCAGATCCTCCGAAGCTGTCGCCGTCACCACTCAAGTGCTCGAACAAGCCCCCGATTTTCTACCCGCACGGCTGCTGCGGATTCACTCGCTCATCGCCGAAGGCTCGCTCGCTGAAGCACTCACCGAAATCGACCAGCTCCCGGAACTTGCCGGCCTGGCAGGTGAACAGCATCTGCTCAAAGGACTGGTGCTGCACTACAGAGGTGACCACGAAGAAGCGCTCTGGCACTTTGATCAGGCCTGTGCAGTCGATGATCGCCCCATCATCCGCTGCCGCCGCGTTGAAGCCCTCTGGAAACTCGACCGCCTCGAAGAAGCACTCAGCGAACTCAATCTGCTGCTCACAGAACTCCCGGATGCCGCACCGCTCCTGGTGTTACGCGGCCGCGTGCATCTGCGGCTGGGCCAGCCGCAGCAGGCCGCCGCAGACTTCGACCGCGCGATGCAGCTGGATCCCCAAAATGCGGACGCCCTGCAGGGACGCGCCGTCGTGTTCATCGAGGAGCACCAGCCCGAACTCGCCATGAGCCTCCTCGATACCGCACTCCGTATTCAGCCCGCCGAACCCAATTCCCTGCTCGCACGCGCCAGACTCCTCTGGGAAGACAACGAACTCCCACGCGCCGAAAAAGACCTCACAACGCTCCTCGATGACACCCCCGAATTCGTCCCCGCACTCCTCTTCCGCGGCGAAGTTCGACTCCGCCGAAAGCACTTCGACTCCGCCCTCACTGACTATAACCACGCACTGCTCAC
>JBJTOM010000176.1:0-1396 GCA_046074585.1 Planctomycetota bacterium
GGTCAGGCGGTTCCGGGCGGATCGAATGGCACACCATTTTTTGTGTCGACGGGCAACGTGACGGTGCCCTTTTACAACGTGTTGGGGACGGAGCTGCTGTGGGTGGAGGGACCGCTCAGTGTGCAGACGGAGGCGATGGCAGCGATGTTGCCGGGATCGGCGGGTTCTGCGGTGTTTCCGGGAGTCTACGCGCAGGTGGGCTGGTTTTTGACGGGTGAGCATCGGCCGTACGATCGGAAGACCGGGACGATTGATCGTGTGAAGCCGGCATCGGCGTTTGCGTTTGCGGGGAGCGGAGAGCGTCCCGGGGCAGGGGCGTGGGAGGTAGCGGGTCGATTTTCGTGGCTGGATCTGATGGATGGCACTGTTCAGGGGGGCCGCCTCACGGATTACACGCTGGGCCTGAACTGGTACTGGAACGCGTACACGAAGATGGTGTTCAACTACGTGCACGCGGTTTCGGATCTGCCTGCTCGTGAGACGGCGCACAGTGATTTGTTTGGGATCCGGGCGCAGATTGATTTCTGAGCGGGGTTCAGATGAGCCAGAAGCAGGCGATGGCGAACGCTGTCGGCATGAGTGCTCCGAGGAAGAGTTTGCCGGGGTTGATGCCTTCGTCTCCGAAGGCAGGTGAAGACTGAAGGATTCCGGCGCCGGCGGGATTGGGGGCGTTGGCGATGACGGTGAGTCCGCCTCCGGAGACGGCTCCGGCGAGGAGGGCGTATTTCATGGCTTCTGAGAGATCGGGGACCTGGCTGCCGAGCAGTGTGAGGGCGGCGTTGTCGGTGATGGCGGTGAGTCCTGTTGCGCCATAGTAGAGCCAGGTGGCGTTCATGCTGCCGATGAGTGGTGCGAGCCACCATTTCTGCAGGGCGCTGAAGGTGACGAGTCCGGCGAGGAAGAAGCCGACGAGCAGCCCTTCCTTGAGTTTCAGAGGGTCCTGGTATTCGCGGGTGGCGGTGACCAGTCCGAGGAAGATCATAAAGACGCCGAAGAAGACATCTTCGTGATGTGAGAAGAGCACGACAAGTGCGAGGAAGGCGATGTGCATGCCGGTGAGCCAGTTCGGGATGAAGCGGGGTTTATGTTCGGGTGGTGCGAGCTGTTTCAGTTCGCGGAAGAAGACGAGGACCACGAGCAGGGTGCTGGCGAAGCAGCTGACCACGGCGCGCCAGCCGAACTGTCGGAGCATGACGTCCATGCCCCAGCCCCACTTGCCGGCGACCATGAGCACGGGAGGGGCGGCGAAGTGGGTGAGTGTTCCGCCGATGGATACGTTCACAAAGAGCAGACCCAAAGTCGCATAAGCCAGCTTTTTGCTGATCCCCTGGTCGAAGTAGCGATGTTTGAGGAGCATGGCCAGCAGCGTCATGGCGGCAGGTTCGGTGATGAACGA
>JBJTOM010000177.1:0-13150 GCA_046074585.1 Planctomycetota bacterium
CGAAGAGCTGACAGCCGTGCGATTCAAGGACTTTAGCGATCGCCAGGCACTTTGTGACAGCATTCAAAAGCAGCTCGATACTGCCAAAGTGGAACTGGAGTCTTTGACGGCTGAGGCGAAGTCAATCACGAAATCCTATGACGAGGCATCTGCTGCTCTCGATAAGGTGAATTCGGAGGCAGAGCGGGTTCGAACGTCGCTTGAGAATATCAAGCCCAGCAATCCTGTCTCCGCCTGGAAGCGGGCGATGATGGAGTTGCCAATTATCGACGGCTTCAACTCACACCTCAAGGTCATGCAGGACTGGGTGCCGAAACTGAAGATTACTTTGGGTGTGGCCAAGATTTCGCGATTTGATCGTTGCCGAACCTGTCACCAGAACATTGACAAGACGGGTGCTGGTGGTGTTCCATCATTCCCCGCCGGACACCCGACGGACAACAATGTCGCTACGTGGGTGAAGGAAGGAAAGTTTCCGCAGCCGTTCTCCACACATCCGAACACCGAACTGTATTGCTCAGCATCGAGCCCACACTCTGTGGGGAAATTTGGCTGTACAATTTGTCATGACGGACAGGGATCAGGAACCAGCTTCGGAAACGCTGAACATACACCGAATGATCCTCATCTCGCCCTTGAGTGGCATGAAGAGTACGGATTTCACCCGAATCACTTTTGGGAGTATCCCATGCAGCCGGACCGATTTATCGAATCGGGCTGCATCAAGTGTCATCACAACGTGACTGAACTTGGCGTTCACCCTAAGTTCGGCGCCAGCGCCCCCAAGGTCTATCGCGGCGATCAGCTGCTTCGCAAATACGGTTGCTATGGCTGCCACGAGATTCATGGCTTTAATGCCGGCACGCCAATCGGTCCGGATCGCCGGCTTGAACCGCAGACAGATGCAGAGGTGGCGAAGTACGCTGCCGACTCGACTCAAGTCCCCGGAAAACTGCGTAAAGTCGGCCCCAGCCTCCGCCACATCGCGGCCAAGACCTCATCTGAGTTCATCCAGTATTGGACGGAGATTCCAGGTCGCTACCGCCCGTCCACAAAGATGCCCCAGTTCTTCAGTCTTGCCGATCACCTGGGCGCTGCTGATAAGGAACAGACGCTGAAGTTTGAAACAGCGGAACTTGCAGGCATCGCCGAAGTGCTCCTGTCCTCCAGCCAGCCCATCGATCTGCTCAGGCCTGAACCGGGTTACGAACCAGACGCAGAACGCGGCCAGAAACTCTTCGTCGAACGCGGATGCCTCGCCTGTCACCAGCACAGCAGCGTTCCGGAAGGACGTCAGGATTTCGGACCGAACATCAGCGATATCCACCAGAAGGTGACCCGCAATACTGAGAACGCCAAATTCAGTGATTGGCTCTACACGTGGATCAAGGAACCCGAGCGGTATCACAAGCGAACGCAGATGCCAAACCTGTATCTTGATCCTTACAAGGACGTCGACGGCACCACCGTGATTGACCCCGCCGCCGACATCACTGCATTCCTCCTTGCACAGGGTGAGCCAGGCACGTTCCCGGTTCGGGATGTCGAACCGCAGGAGCTGGATAAGCTCGTCGAGCTGTACCTGAAGAAGGGGCGGTTCGGTGTCGAAAAAGCCCGGCAGATCATCTCGTCCCGCACATTCCCGGACAAGCAGTCAGACGTCATCGGCGACGAATCCGTGCTCGCAACGGCAGATGGCTCGGCAGTCGCTGACGAAGCTGCCTGGGAACGCATGAAGCTGGCCTATGTGGGACGCAAGACAATCTCCCGTTACGGCTGCTACGCGTGCCATGACATGCCCGGATACGAAGATGCTCGCCCCATCGGCGTCGCCCTGCAGGACTGGGGGCGCAAGGACACCAGCAAGCTGGGTTTTGAGCACATTGAAGAGTTTCTCCATCATCATGGTGAACCTGCGGGTTCAAAGTTTGCCAGTACCGGCGAGCGTGTTGTGAGTGCTCATAAGAAGGCAGCCGCCGGTGGTGCTGCGGCCGGTCAGTTCACTCCGGAAGAGGAAGTATCCGAGCTGTCAGCTGCCTTCTTCTACGATAGTCTGCAGCGGCACGGTCGCCCCGGCTTCGTCTGGCAGAAGCTCAGAGCCCCCCGCAGCTACGACTACGAGAAAACAGAGACCAAGGGCTACGACGAACGCCTGCGGATGCCAAAGTTCCCTCTGAAAGAAGATGAGATCGAGGCAATCGCCACCTTTGTTCTCGGTCTCGTCGCCGAACCTCCGGCCCCCGAGTACGTCTACACTCCCAATGAACGCGACAAAAACCGCATCGAAGGCGAGTTCCTCCTCGCAAAGTACAACTGCACCGGCTGCCATGTCGTGGAACTCCCGAAAGTGACGTTTGCTGCAGATCTCGCTTCGATCGAAGCCAGCAAACTCGAGCCTGGCGACCATCCTGCAGCTCTCGATCTGCTCCTCAAAATGCGTCCGCCCCGACAGGGTCTGACAGGTGAGACAAAGACGATCAAAGTCGATGAAGAGAAACTCAGATTGCACGTTGCCTCATTCCACGGGATGGTTGCCCAGCGGCCCGACCCCGAGGAGACCGATCCTGAACTCCGGGAATACGGGTTTGACGTCTGGGAACCTGTTGATTTCGGCACAGGCGAAGAAGCAAAGCGGCTTCTCCCTGGAGCTAAGGTGACCTTCCCGGAATCGCGGCTGATCTCAGTGCAGGACGCTCGCGGTGGTCAGTTCGCTGAGTTGCTGGTCGATCGGTTGCTCACCTACCGCTACGATCAGAGAAATCTTGCCTGGCAGGCGTCGCCCCCGCCTCTTTATCAGGAAGGGGTCAAGGTGCAGACGTCCTGGCTGTACGAATTCCTGCTGGAACCCGGAAAGATTCGCTACACCACAGTACTGCGGATGCCAAAGTTCAATATGAGCCCAGCAGAAGCGCGGACGCTCGCCAATTACTTTGCCGCAGTCGACGGGGCACAGTTCCCGTACGAAGAGCAGGCCCCGAAGGATGCTGACTACATCAACTCGCGGGCCGCCCAGCTGACATCCTCCGGGCATCTGGCCACCGGTCAAAGCTACCTCGGACATTCCTGGGATCTGCTCAACGGCCCGCTGTGCATCAAGTGCCATTCCGTGGGTGCGAAAAAGTTCAAGGTGTCTGACCCGGCGAAGGACATTCAGGGTCCCAATCTGTTCGACGTCCAGAACCGGCTGCGATCCGACTGGGTCAAGCTTTGGCTCTACCGCCCGTCCTGGATTACTCCCTACACGTCGATGCCCGTCAACTTCCCAAAGAATGGCGCTCAGTTCCCCGACAGGTTCCAGGGTGATCCGGATGCTCACGTGATCGCCGTTCGCGACGCGCTGATGAACTACAATCGTCTGCTCGAAGATATCGGCCCAACCGTTTACCAGCCGCCCGGTCAGCCAGCAACCGCTCCGGCCCCGGCAGCAGGGGGTGAAGAAGAATGAAATCGTTTCCACGGTTTTCCGCGATCGCTCTGAGTAGCCTTGCACTGTCCGCTGTTGCCGGTTGCGGCAGTTACGGAGGTGGTGCAGGAGTCGTTCCGCAGGTCAGCTTTATTGCAGCCGGCGGAGCGGCAGAGGAGTCGTCTGCGGCGACTGGTGATACATCCGCCGAATTACCAACCGGCAGCCTCAAAGGTCGCGTCGTCCTCAGCGGTGGCTCGCCGTCCCTCCCACTGCTCATTGCCAAAGGCAGTGCAGTGAAGGATGCCGAAGTCTGTGCGGCTGAAGACGTCCCGGACGAACGATTGGTTGTGGGCGCGGACGGAGCGGTAGCCAACGTGTTCGTGTACCTTCCAAAGGCACCGAAAGGTGCGAAATCCGCAGAAGTCCCCGCTGATCCGTTTCTGTTTGACCAAAAGACCTGTCGCTTCCTCCCGCACGCCACCATCATCCCGGTCAGGCAGACCGTAAAAGTGCTCAGCAACGATTCCGTCGCTCATAACACCCACACGTTTCCGCAGAAAAACGCCGGCATCAACAGTACGGTGAACCCGATGGATCGGGATGGTCTGGTGTCGTTCGCCTATACCAAAGCCGAAGCTGTGCCTCTCGCAGTGAAGTGCGACTTCCATGCGTGGATGAACGCGTGGCATCTGCCACTCGATCATTCCTTCGGTGCTGTCAGCAATGGAAGCGGAGAATTTGAAATTCCAAATCTTCCGGCCGGCAAGCACGCCTTCGTTGTCTGGCACGAGGCGGCCAACGGTGGCTTTGTTCAGAGAAAGCTGGAAGTTGAAATCAAGGCGGGTGAGACGGCGGAGGTCAGCATCGACTATCCGGCGTCTCTGCTGAAGCTCTAACCCCTGTAATCATCTGTTCATTGATTTCCCATTGAGGCTATGGCCATGTCCAG
Organism: Planctomycetota bacterium; assembly: GCA_046074585.1. GTDB lineage: Bacteria > Planctomycetota > Planctomycetia > Planctomycetales > Planctomycetaceae > SXXK01. The sequence continues at coordinate 4,356 of JBJTOM010000177.1, forward strand.
GGCGTCCGGACTGACTTCTCTTAGTGTTGCGGGGCTGCTGCTGTCGGCAGTTGCTGGCTGTTCAGACTTCCAGTCCTCGTTTGCCCCCAGCAAACGGACACTCGCGCTGATCCCCGAAGCTCAATCCGGCGTGAATGGCTCGCCTGGCGTGACTCCGCTGGTGGACGAGAAGTTCGGGGATCCCCAGCACCTCAGGGCATGGATGAAGCTTCCTGTCGAATGGGGGGGCTCAAGCTCCACTGTCAGCGAGTTTGCAGCCGGTGAGCAACCGCTCGTGCGATTGACCGTTGACGAGGAGGCTCCACTGCCCGAAAAGGCTTCTCGGCTGGTGTTCACATCGGGGGCCAGCGCTGGCGAGGCGTTCGAGGTCGTCTCGTGGGACGCTGCCACCGGCACAGCACTGCTGTCAACCGCTCCGCAGACCGCACCCGCCGCAGGGGATTCCTGCAGCGTTGACGCCGGAAGTTTGCTCCAGTCCGGTCGCGTACTCTACATGCGTCACTGCAGTCACTGCCACGGAACGGCCGGCGACGGCAATGGTCCGACAGCCCAGTACCTCTACCCAAAACCCCGCGACTATCGCCACGGAGTGTTTAAGTTCACGTCCACCATTGACAGCGCTCGAGCGACTCGGGATGACCTCCTGAGGGTACTCAAATACGGCATCCCCGGCACCTACATGCCTTCGTTCCTCCTGATGAAGGACCACGAACTGCAGGCACTCGTCGAGTACGTGCGGTTTCTCGCGATGCGTGGAGAATACGAACGCAAGCTCGTGAACGAACTGGCGTCTGATTATTCCAGTAAAGCCATGGAAACGCGTCTGCAGAGTGAATCACGAACGGACGTCGTCAGGGAACTCCAGGAATTTCTCAGCGAGGACATGGCGTCCATCGCCGAGTCCGCCGGGGACGAGCTTGCAGAAACATGGACGACGGCTGAGGCGGAAGAATCGCGAGTGGCACCGTCAGTGCCCCGCGCAGAGGACACTCCGGAGTCGCGTCGTCGCGGTCGCGAACTGTATCTGGGAAAAGCACTTAACTGTGCTAACTGTCATGGCATCGACGGGGCTGGCAACGGGCCGCAGACGATCTCCTTTGAGAAGAATCCCGAGACGGACGAGCTGTACGGCGAAGCCGGCCTGCATGATGTGTGGGGCAACCTGAATCAGCCGCGAAATCTGCACACTGGTATCTTCCGCGGTGGACGTCGACCGATCGATGTGTTTAATCGCATCCATGCAGGCATTAAGGGGTCCTCAATGCCCGCCTTTAAGAACACTCCGCACGAAGACATCTGGCATGTGGTGAATTATGTGCTGAGTCTGCAGTTTGAATCGGAGACAGGAGCCGCTGGCGCTCCTGCTGAAGCTGTTGCGTCTGCTCCCACCGAAACACAGAACTGATTTCCTTTCCATCGGAGTGCTTGCGGTGAAAAAGTTCTGGGCTCTTTTCTTCTGGTTCTGGCCCCTGGTGGCCCTCTGGTTGTGTGCAGTGGCTCCTGCAAACAACTGGTGGTTCCCCAGCCCGCCACTCTCCACACTCGGTCATCAGATCGACGGGTTGTTTTACCTGATCATGATCATCGTCGCAGTCACCTTCGTGGGCACCCAGTTCGCGCTGGGCTACGCAATGTGGAAAGGCGCCACGATGGAGCCTGGTCGCAAGGCATGGTTTTCCCATGGAAGCCATAAACTGGAGATTATCTGGACGATCGTGCCCGCGTTTATCCTCGTGTTCATCTCGCTCACCCAGCTTGATGTGCTGGCCGAGATCCGAGTGATCTCCAACTTCCCGAAGGAAGCCAGAAAAGCACCCGCCGCTGAGGTCATGGCCCGCCAGTTCGAATGGCGGATTCGCTATGCCAAACCCGGAACGCAGCTTGAAAATGAGCCCCGGCCCGGAGACCTGTATTTTGTCAATGAAGTGCATGTGCCAGCGGCCCAGCCCACGATGATCAATCTGCGGACTCAGGATGTGCAGCATGCCTTTTTCGTTCCGCGGCTGCGAGTGAAGCAGGACGCGGTGCCGGGATTGATCATTCCGGTGTGGTTCGAAATTGAGAAGGCCGGCGAGTACGAGCTGCTCTGCGCGGAGCTCTGCGGATGGGGGCATTACAAAATGAAGGCCCGAATTATTGCGGAGACACCTGAGCAGGTGCGGGACTACCTTGCCCGACTTGAAAAAGAACAGAACGAGGACGGCGTCCCCGACGACGAATCCAGCCAGTGATCCCCGAAGATTCAGTGTTTATTCTTTTGTGCTTCGATCAAGCTTTTGGCGGTAATCAACATGGCCACCATCACACCAGCTCTTGAGACACACGCGCACGATCACGCCCATGATCATGGGCACGATCATGGGCACGGACATGGGCATCATGAGCAGTCGTTTCTTTCCAAATATGTTTTCTCCACCGACCACAAGGTGATCGGGATTCAGTTCCTGATCACCACGATGATTATGCTGATGGTCGGCGGGGCGCTCGCCCTTGCAGTCCGCTGGCAACTGGCGTTTCCCTGGGAAAACATGCCGATCATCGGTCGCCTGTTCGGGCTTTTCCAGACAGAAGGGGGCCAGATCAGCCCCGAGTTTTACACGATGCTGTTCACGATGCATGCCTCGGTGATGATCTTCCTCGTGATCATCCCCGTGCTCGCCGGAGCCTTCGGCAACTTTCTGATTCCGCTCCAGATCGGCGCCGATGACATGGCCTTCCCGGTGCTCAATATGCTGAGCTACTGGTTTATGTGGCCTGCAATTTTTTGCTTCGGGATCAGCTTCGTGGCAGGCGGTGCAACAGCGGGCCCCGGCAACGGCTGGACGTCCTACCCGGTCCTCTCCGATATCGCTTCGGCCGCCCCCGGCTCCGGCGCAGCCCAGACGTGGTGGCTCTTCGGTCTGACTCTGGTTGGTGTGTCCTCCATGATGGGGTCGGTGAACTACATGACCACCATCATCAACATGCGGGCGCCCGGGATGACGCTCTTCCGTATGCCGCTCACCATCTGGTCCATGTTCATCACGGCCATTCTGCAGGCGTTCGCCCTCCCGGTGCTCACGGCCGCCGGTTTCATGCTTGTGTTCGACCGGCTGCACGAGCTGCTGCCGACGTCAATCCACTCCGGATTCTTTATCCCATCCGGCCTGGTTGTCAACAACGCGGCCCCGACCGTCGGTGGTGGTCAACCGCTCCTTTGGCAGCATCTTTTCTGGTTCTATTCTCACCCTGCGGTCTACATCATGCTGCTGCCAGCCATGGGGATGGTTTCAGACATGCTTTCGTGTATGAGCCGCAAGCCGGTGTTTGGTTACAAGCCCATGGTCTACTCCATGGCTGCCATTGCAGGCCTTGGGTTTATCGTCTGGGGACACCACATGTTCACCAGCGGAATGAACCCCGCACTGGGCATGACGTTTATGACGTCCACCATGATGATTGCTCTGCCATCGGCTATCAAAGTGTTCAACTGGATCGGGACCATCTGGGACGGCAACATCCAGTTCAACGCCGTGTTCCTCAACTGTGCCGCATTCGTCGCCCTGTTCATCGTCGGCGGTCTCAGCGGCATCTTCATGGCGGCCGTCCCTGTCGACATCTACTTCCACGATACCTACTTCATTGTTGCTCACTTCCACTACGTCCTCTTCGGTGCCACCCTGTTCGGGGTTTTTGCCGGCATTCAGTTCTGGTTCCCGAAGATGTGGGGTCGGCTGATGAGCGACCGCGTGCAGAAGTTACATTTTGTGCTGACCTTCATCGGCATGAACGGGACGTTCTTCCCAATGCACCTGCTGGGTATTGCCGGGATGCCACGTCGCTACGCAGATCCTTATCTGCATGGCTATCTCGAACATCTGCTGCCCATGAATCAGTTCATGACCATCTCCGCCATCATCATGGGCACCGCCCAGTTCCTGCTCCTTGGGAATTTCTTCTACAGCATCTTCTTCGGTGAGAAGTGTGGACGCAATCCGTGGAACGCAAACGGCCTTGAGTGGTCTGCCCCTTCACCTCCGGGGCATGGCAATTTCGACGTGCCTCCGGTGTGTTATCGGGGGCCATACGAGTATTCTTCGCCCGACGCAGATGCGCTCGGCCAGGACTTCGTATTGCAGACGTCACCGCCACCCGCCGGCGTCGTCCGCCCCGCACTGGCTCATCACTAACCCGTACTCTTCACACACAAGAGCACTCCCTTGAACCGTCCAGAGGCAATATCGCTCACTGCAGTCAGGCGTCTGGCGACGCTCACCTGCTGTGTTGCGCTGCTTCCGATCGGCATGGGATCGCTGGTCACCACGATGAAGGCGGGAATGGCCTTCGCTGACTGGCCGTCCTCGGACGGCCAGAGCATGCTCCTCTATCCATGGTTCCGGGACTTCCGCTCCAACCCGGAAAAGTTTGTCGAGCATGGCCATCGACTCGCCGGAGTTCTTATCGGCTGTGTCGCCATCGCACTCGCAGTCGCTGGCTGGCAAGTGGGCGCCGGATGGGTTCGCAGGTACTCCGCCGGTATTCTCGTTGCCGTGATCGCTCAGGGATTGCTTGGCGGGGCACGGGTGCTGATGGACGCTCAGGTAATGGCGATGACTCACAGTCTCACCGGGGCCTTGTTCTTCTCTGTGTGTGTCCTGTTTCGACTGTTGCTGTCGCCTGCATGGTCTGCCTGGCTGCGGAGTTGTGATGATCGCCCAGGCTTGCTGGGGTCTGCCACCTCGATAGTCTTTCCCGTTCTGGTGCTCGGTCAATATGCCCTCGGGGGTGCCCTGCGACACCTGCATCTGCTCCGGACTGAACATGCTCTGGGTGCCGTGATGGTCCTGCTGATTGGTGGAGCCGTTTCATCCAGACTGGTGGCCTTGACGCATCCGCTCCTGAAAGCGTGCGGACTGCTCATCGCTTCTTCACTGGCGCTTCAGTTCACGCTGGGTCTGGGGGCGATGATGGCCCGCTTCGGCCTGAAGAAGATCGGCTACGTGGCTGTTGTTGGGGCTCCTGAACAGGCCCTGGTGTGCAGTCTGCACACGGTCGTGGGCATGTTTCTGTTCGCTTCCTCCTGCATCACGTCTCTTGCCGTCTGTCGCCTGTACTCCGCAGGCTGCCTGACGACCGTGACCAGCGAAATTTCAGGGACACTTTCTCCGGCCGATGGGAGGTCAGTATGAGTGCTGCCGCTTCCATCGAAGCCACGATGCCAGCAGTGATTGAGCGGGTCGCCGAGTACCGTCAGATGGTGCGTCCCCGGATTCTGCTCATGTCTGCAGTGGCCGTGGCCGCAGGGTTTGTGCTGAGTTCCACAGAAATGGTCGACTGGCTGCTGCTGTGCATTGCAGCCCCGTCGATTTGTCTGCTGGTGGCCGCCTCCAGTGTGCTCAATCAGGTCATCGAAGCCGAGAGCGATTCCCGGATGGCTCGAACGACATCCAGGCCGCTGGCTTCCGGCAGAATTTCAAGGCGGGAAGGGTGTATGTTTGGAACGCTGCTTGCCGTTGCGGGCAGCGTTCTATTGTGGATCTTTGTAAATCCGGCCACCAGTGCTGCATCGCTGCTGACGATGCTTTGCTACGTCTGCGCCTACACCCCGCTCAAGCGTCGCTCCAGGTTCTGCACAACGATTGGTGCTGTTCCCGGTGCGATGCCGCCTGTGCTCGGCTGGCTTGCGGCCGGGGGAACGGCTGGAATTGAATGTCTGGCACTGTTCGCATTATTTTTTGTCTGGCAGTTTCCGCACTTTCTGGCCATCGGCTGGATTTATCGTCGGCAGTACGAGGACGCCGGGCTGAAGATGCTCCCGTCATTTACTGACGGCGGTCGCCTGACGGGTCTGGTGGCCATGGTGTATGCGGTGGCATTTGTTCCTGTGGCCTGTCTGCCCCGATTTGTGGGGCTGGCGGGGTCCGGCTATCTGGCCGCCGCTTTGGTTCTGTCAGCAGGATATCTCTGGCTGACGTTCCGGTTCGCAGTCTCGCGTTCTGAATTCCGGGCACGGCGGCTGCTGGCTGGATCTCTGGTCTGTCTCCCCGTGCTGCTCGTGTGTCTCGTGTTCGATTTCCTGCGGCTGACGATCTGAAATGATCCGTCTGTCGTCCGTTCCCTAACCCAGTGAATGTCTCATGTCTCACTCCGCTAAAGCTCCGGCCCTGCGAATGGGAATTCCCATTCCCAACTCCAAGCTGGGAATGTGGCTCTTCCTTGGCACCGAGATCATGTTCTTCACGGCCTTCATCGGGTCGTATATCGTGCTGAGACTTGGGTCACGCGGCTGGCCGACGGACCCGGTTGATACCCACATCAGCGTGGTTTTTGGGGGGATCAACACATTTGTGCTGATCGTGTCCAGCTACTGCGTGGTGGTGGCGCATGAGGCGATGGCATTGAAGAACTTTGCCAGAGCTCGTGTTTTCCTCTGGATCACACTGATTCTGGCCTTTTTGTTTCTTGGCATTAAGGGGCTGGAATACAAGGGTAAGATTGACAACGACATTCTCCCCGGCCGCATTCCTGAAACAGCCTCACAGGCCGTCAAAAAAGTCAGCACGCAACTCGAAGAACTCGTTCGAGCCCGCTTTGATCGTTATATCGAGGCCGGCGTGGTGGCCCATAAACAGCCCGATGACATCCTGACGATCGCCAATCTCGTTCGAGAGGTGCCCAACGGACAGCGTCCGGATGCGCTGACGACTGAGCAGTTTGAGAACTGGAAGGCCGATGCCGCCGCGGACTACGCTCTATTCCTCAAGTGGCAGGATCTGCACGAGCACGTCGTGGCCAATGTGTCGCTGACGTACCCGGCCGCCCCTGCCGGTTACCTCGAAGAGCGCGGGAAGCTGAAGGCTGGTGAAAAGCCGCCTGAGATCACTCTGGACGAAGCGAAGGCCCTCGTCACAGAAATGAAGGCAGATTCAAACTACGGGACGCTCGTAAAGGCCCATGTCTTTGACCCGCATCCAATTGTCTACGGCAACATCTTTGCCTCCACTTATTTCATCATGACGGGTTTCCACGCGATCCACGTGATTGTCGGGATGATCCTGTTCATCATGGTGCTGAAGCAGGGATCGGCACTCGATGAAAAATGGACCGACTGGGTCGAGAACAGTGGCCTTTACTGGCACTTTGTGGACCTCGTCTGGATCTTCCTGTTCCCGATGCTGTATATCATTTAAGACTCCAGCAGCGTCCTGCCTTCAACAGGTCCCAACCCCGCATTCACTTCGCAGCACAGGTTCCTTTTATGTCGGACGAGCATCATTCCGGCCATCACGTCAATTATCTGACGATTTTCTTTGTGCTTTGTGGCTGCACGGCCCTTTCGGTGGCCTTTGACCTGCTCCAGGTTTCAAAAGCCGTCACGATGGTGCTGGTGCTGGCCGTGGCCTGTGCCAAGGCGATGTGTGTGATGATGTACTTCATGCACCTGAAGTTTGAAGGCAACTGGAAGTTCGTGCTGCTGGCTCCCACGACGATCCTCGCCATCGGTCTGCCGCTGGCGCTGTTCCCCGACGTCGGTTCCTCCTACTACACCTCCACTGCACCGCAGGTCGGTGTCTGGTCCGAGGAGATTGCGGAATACGAGGAGCACCATCGGGCGGAGTCTGCCAAACAGGAATAGCGCGCAGCGGGCGTCTTTCATGCTTTCGATCTCCAACCCCGCCAGTCTCGACGAACATCTCAGCCGCCCCGATGCCGGCGTCCTGGAAACGCTCCAGCGAACCGATGGCGACTTTCTCGTGGCGGGGGCTGGCGGAAAGATGGGATCCAGCGTCTGCCGCATGCTGCGACGAACGCTGAATACGTTGGGACGCCAGTCCACAGAGGTCTATGCAGTCTCGCGGTTCTCCAACCCTCAGACCAGCGCTGCGCTCAGGCAGGACGGTATTCGTACCCTGTCCTGCGACTTGCTGGACAGACAGGCAGTCGCCAGTTTACCTGATGTCTCCAGTGTCATCTTCATGGCCGGCCAGAAGTTTGGGACTGCAGACGCACCGGAGCAGACCTGGGCGGTGAATGCCCTGTTGCCTGCGTTCGTGGCTGAGCGATTTGCCAGCACCAGCATGGTTGTCTTCTCGACCGGCTGTGTGTATCCGCTGACAGCAATCGCAGGTTCGGGTTCACGTGAGGACGACCCGCTGCTGCCGCCAGGCGAGTACGCGGCGTCATGTGTGGGGCGCGAACGCATGATGGCCTATTATTCGCAGCGGAACCGGATGCCAGCTCTGTTATTCCGGCTGTGTTACGCAGTGGAACTGCGTTACGGGGTACTGGTGGATATTGCGCAGCGAGTGTTTTCCGGCGAGACTGTGGATTTGCGGATGGGCTGGGTGCAGATCATCTGGCAGCGAGACGCGGCAGCCCGGGCAATTCGCTCGTTTGATTTCGTCGCCAGCCCGCCGGTGGCACTGAACGTGACGGGCCCCGAACGACTCTCCGTCCGCTGGCTGGCATTGCAGTTTGCTGACCGTTTCCGGAAAGAGGCTCTGTTTGCCGGCAATGAGGCGGACTCGGCCTGGCTTTGGGACGCTTCAAAGGCCACGCAGCTTTTCGGGCCTCCCGAAACTCCACTGGTCGAGATTCTGGACGCGGTCGCCGACTGGATTCTCAGGGGTGGTGCGACACTGGGGAAACCAACACGGTTTGAAGTGCAGGATGGAAATTACTGAGCTGCGAACACGACTGGCCGGCGGTCTGGTGATTCCCGCACACCCGCTGGCACTCAACGCCGAACGGCGACTGGACGAGCATCGTCAGCGGGCGTTGAGTCGCTACTACATCGCTGCGGGTGCGGGCGGGCT
>JBJTOM010000178.1:0-11569 GCA_046074585.1 Planctomycetota bacterium
GAAGTGAGAAGTGGGAAGTGACAAGTGGGGAAGGGACTGACGCACGCGAGTGAGAGAGTAGAAAGTGGACAGGAGACCGCAGGAGAATGAAGAAAGTCGAGACTCTCCTCTCTCTATTCTCCTGCTCTGGTTTTTGACGGCAGGTGCCGTCAAAAAAGGATGTCAATCCCCCGGTAACGGTGCGTGCCCGCGCCGCCAGGACCGCATCAGGAACGCACCAGAGCCGCATCGGCCGATTGACATCGGCCGCACGCCACACAGCGTCTCGCGTTCTCCACAACCGGCAGAACGTCTCCGTCCGCAGGCCGCGGGGACTGTCCCCGGCGATCTCGCGGGCCGGATTCCGGCCGCCCCCCCCCCGTGGCTCTGCAATCGCGATCAAAGGTGCAGCAAAGGTGCATGGCACCGAAACGCAGCAAAGGTGCATGGCACCGAAACGCAGAAGGTGTTTGGTGAATACCGTTTACGCCGACGGCTCAGCAGGAGTTTCGCCCTCCCGGCCTGTCACTCTGCCAGACTGTCAACATCCTGTGGCTGTGCTCACCAGTGGCGTTTCACTTTGCGCCAGATGTGGAGCAGTCGGACTTCAGATCAAAGTCAACGGTTTTTGTTTCCGAAGTAATTTCCACTGTCAGCATGGACTTGCCGTTATAACACTGCGGCACCTGTTCCTGAACCGGAGTCGCTTTCGGGCCTTCGGTTGACGCTTCCCCCACTTCCGCTCCCTCTTCGCCACGCAGTCCCAGGATTGTTCGCGTGGTGCTGAATCGCACCAGCTTTGTGCCTGGTGTGACGCCGTCTTTTTCACTGTCGAACTGCAGCGTATAGCTTCCGCTGGAATTTGTCCTCGCAAAAGACATCGTGCCTGTCTCCGGACTTTCAAACGTCACCAACGCTCCCGCCAGTGGCTGACCGTCCAGCGTTACCGTGCCGCTGACATTCACCAATGTCACTTTGCCGTAGTCAATCGAATTGGTGGCAGTGCAGCCCGCCAGGAACAGACAGCAGGCAATGGACTGCAACCGAACTGCAGAAAGGATCAGAGCGGAGACCGAACGGGGCATTTGGGGGACCTGAAAGAAATGGCAATCGGAGGAGAACACTGGTCTTCAGCAGGCAGGGGGCACGTGACAGCGCTCGACAGCTTTCCACATGCCCCGGCGTCTTCGATCCCTGTCAGAAATCGCCAACGATTTCGCCGTTTCCTCGCGTGGCCAGCGAGCGATAGAGGTTCAGGTCGACGTTTTCAGAAATGAAACGGACAGACCCATCCGCCATGGCAAACTGCGCCCCGCCTGCATGATAGCTGCCAAAGGACATTTCCATGAGCACTCCATGCATGGTGGGATCGAGCATGGCGTTGATCCTTACCACTGCTGAACCAAGTCCCTCTGAATATTCAGTCCCACCAAGACCCCCGTAAACCCAGCCACCGGTCTGTGGCGAACCAAACTGCCAGTAATCCATCTGCTGACCGTCTTTCACATATTCAGACGTTCGCGACTCGCCGACCATAATCGTGTTGGACGTCCCGTCAGTAATATCGCGCATTCTCACGCTGCTGCAACCGTAAAACATTCCGTCCAGATTCACTTCCTCCAGGGCACGAAACTGGGCAGCGTTGAAGCCGGTGGGCCGAGTGGAAAGATCATCCGATGCAATCAGTGAGCCCGCAACGCCGCGATAGCTGATGGGGACCCGTCCAGGAATACTTTCATTGTCTCGTCGCTCGAGTGGCATTGAAGGACAGCGGAAGGCCGCAATCACTGTGGCACAGGCAGCCGTGTTCGGCGAGCCAGGTTCGTTCCAGTTTCCAGGTCCCGATTCCTGCCAGATCAGCGTCTGGTACAGGTTCTGCTGTTCGATCTGCGGCAGAATCATGGCCGTCCAGAGCGTCTCACGTTCGTCGTAACCCCAGGGAAACGCATTCACCGTGTCATGATAATTGTGAAGCGCAAGGCCGAGTTGCTTCAGGTTATTCCTGCACTGTGTTCGCCGAGCCGCTTCACGGGCCTGCTGCACTGCAGGCAACAGCAAGGCCACTAGAATCGCAATGATCGCGATCACCACCAGCAGTTCAATCAGCGTAAATCCGCGAATCCCACGTGTCACTCGATTCACAACCAGAACTCCCTGAAAAATTGTCAGCGAAATGCAATCTCAACGTTCCCATTCTCTTCCGGAAAAATGAAGCAAATGTGAAGCTCGAGAGATTTCTGCAAGATGGAAAACACGTCCCCGGATTTCTGATAAAGATTACTGCCGGGAGGGCGAAGCTTCTGCTGAGCCACCCCCAAACCATTCACTCCGCAATTGGCATGCGGATGCGCTGACCGCGGAGGCAATCAAGACGGGCGATTTCTTCGTCGGCCGAATGCAGTCGTCCTTCTGCGGCACGGTGGGTGATGATGACAAGGCGCGCAACACCGGATTCATCCGCGACATCTTCCGTCTCATCCTGACGAACGCTGCTGATGGAGATCCCATGTCGTCCCAGAATGTGAGCAATGTCGGCGAGGACACGGGGGCGGTCAGCCACAGCGAACCGCAGGTAGTGCCGGCGAGTCAGTTCTTCGCGGGGTTGCAGGGGGAGAGGCTGACGATCGCGCATACGCTGCAGCGCCTGGAAGGTGATGGCCCCGCGGCCTGTGGCCACATCAATCAGATCCGCCACCACCGCCGAAGCAGTCGGCAACTGACCTGCCCCCGCACCCGCCAGCCGCAGCACTCCAACCGCATCACCCTCGATCGCCACAAAGTTGTCAGCGCCGGAGGTCATCGCGACGGTGCGATCCCGTCGCACCAGCGTAGGCTGCACAGAAAGTTCAAGGCGTCCGGAGGCCAGGCGTGCCGCCGCCAGCAGCTTGATGCGGTAACCCAGTTCGGCTGCCATCAGCAGATCAAGCAGCTCGATGTGACGAATGCCCTGAAGCACCAGGTCTTCAAGCCGAATGGGGGTTCCGAATGCCAGACGCACCAGAATCGCCAGCTTCTGAGCGGCATCAATGCCGTCCACATCCATGGCGGGATCTGTTTCTGCATAGCCAAGCTTCTGAGCCTCCTGCAGCACATCGTCATAGGTCTGTCGCTGATCCAGCATGCGGCTGAGGATGAAGTTGCTGGTGCCGTTCAGAATCGCTTCCAGCGACAGAATGCGATTGCCCGTCAGCGCAGTGTTTACGGTGGAGATAATCGGCAGACCACCGGCAACAGCAGCTTCGAAGGAAATCGTCCGCCCCGATTGAGCGGCTGCGGCAAACACCTCATCCCCGTGTTCGTAGAGCAGAGCTTTGTTGGCCGTAATCACATCGCGACCGGAATTGAGCAGTCTCAGGATATCAGTCCGCGCCGGTTCCAGGCCACCCACCACATGCACAACAGCGCCGATCCGTGAATCCTCCAGCACGTCCTCAATCCGCTCAGACACAGGAATCCCTGCCAGATCCACATTTCGAGTCCGGCTGGCGTCACGCACCACGATGCGGCTGAGTTGGAGCGATCTGCCAGCCTGGCGGGTGAGCAGTTCCCGGGAGGACTGGAGAATGCGGACCACGCCGCTGCCAACCGTACCACAGCCGACCAGGGCGATATGCAGGGTATCAGTAACTGCCATAACGACGGTTTCCAGGGCGAATTCGCAAATCTGCGAGCGATTCAGGGACGATGTCAATTGTGATTCCTGTTCAAAATACATCGTTCACCCGTCGCGCGGCTGCAGATTCAGCCGCGCCAGGCAGCGGCTTCACAGGACCACATCCGGAAGCTCCGTTTGCAGCGATTTGCGGGATTACGCCGGGACATCCGCCCGGATTTTGCTTGAGCATTCCCGGAGATTTCGGCAAACTACGCACATTCCTTCTAAGCTTTCGTCCCCCGGCTGTCCTTTGTCAGACCGTGGAACCGGCCACTGCTCTTCAGGGCTCCCGCCATGCCTCTGCCCCACAACCACTCCGCCCCACCGCTCCCGCGCCGCCAGCTTCTGCAGTCCGCCGGCTGTGGGTTCGCCTCCCTCGCCCTGCAGGCTCTCCTCGCAGAAAACGCCGCCACCGCTGCCTCCGCCAAAGTCCCCCCGGCCCGGCCTGCGTCCCCGGCCCCCGCTGTTCCCGGGCCCATGATCACACCACGCGCCAAACGCATCATCTTCATCTTCATGCAGGGTGGCCCCAGCCACGTCGATTCCTTCGACTTCAAGCCCGAACTCGTCTCACGCGATGGCCAGTCCATCGACTTCACCGGAGTCCGCTTCGGCGACTTCGGCCAGGTCACCAGACAACGCCTCATGAAACCGCTCTGGCGCTTCCGCCCGGGTGGGCAGTCCGGGCGGATGGTTTCCGAATTGTTTCCTGAAATTCGGCGTCACGCCGACGAACTGTGCGTGCTCCACGGAATGCACACCGAAGGCGTCGCTCACGGCCCCGCAACACTCTTCCTCCACACCGGCGCCACCGCTCAGGTCCGCCCCTCCTTCGGTTCCTGGCTGCTCTACGGACTGGGAACTGAAAATCGCGATCTTCCCGGCTTCATTTCCCTGCAGCCATCCGACGCCAACGGCGGTCCGCGAAATTATGGCAACGCGTTTCTCCCCGCCACCGTTCAGGGAACCTCCATCGGCCGCTCCTTCCAGTCCGCCGATAAAATGACCATCCAGCATCTCCGCAACCCTCTGCTGAAGCCCGATCAGCAACAGCAGCGCTTCCAGCTCACTCAACAGCTCAACCAACTGCACGCCACCGCTGCCACCGCCGGTCACGATGAAACAAACGCCGTGATCCGCAACTACGAACTCGCCTGGCGCATGCAGGCCCAGGCTCCCGGAATTCTCGATCTGTCCGGCGAAACCGCCCCCACCGCCGCCCTCTACGGCATCGGCGAAAAAGAAACCGACGAATTCGGCAAACAGTGCCTGCTCGCACGGCGACTCTCCGAATCCGGCGTGCGGTTCGTCCAGGTCAACTATGCCGATCAATCCACCAATCCTCGCTGGGACCAGCATTCCAATATGCCCCAGCATGCCATTCACGCCAAAGCCACCGACAAACCCGTCGCCGGCCTGCTCCAGGACCTCAAACAACGCGGACTGCTCGAAGATACTCTCGTCTGGTGGGGCGGAGAATTTGGCCGCACCCCGTTTTCCCAGGGATCCGACGGCCGCGACCACAATCCGCGCGGCTTCACCGTCTGGCTTGCAGGGGCCGGTGTCAAACCCGCCTTCGCCTGGGGACAGACCGACGAAATCGGACACCTGGCCGTCGATGGCAAGGTGCATATGCACGACCTCCATGCCACACTCCTCCACCTGCTCGGGCTCGACCACGAACAACTCACCTTCCAGCATGCCGGTCGAAACTTCCGCCTGACGGATGTCTACGGACGAGTGGTCAGTGATCTGTTTGCCTGATCCGAAACCTCGCACTCTGCTCCGCACTCCCGAAACTCCGCTTCCGTCTTTTCGCACCCCAGAAATCAACTGTGGTCTCCCTCCCCAGAACAGCCCGGACGCAGCCCCGTGGAACTGATCGACCCCCGTTCCCGCCAGCCGCTCCAGACTTCCCCCGACGGTCGTTGCCTGCAGACTCCGGATGGCCGTGTGCTGGCGTCACTCGTTCGCGGCATCCCGCGGTTCACAGCAGATGAACATCTGGAAAGCTTCGGACTGCAGTGGACGGAATTCGACGTGGCTCACGAGGCCGAAGATCGAGCGACATTCACGGCCAAGACCGGCGTGGCGCCCGAACAACTTCAGGGACTCAATGTGCTCGATGCCGGCTGCGGGGGCGGTCGCTACGCCCGTATCTGCGGACTGGCAGGAGCGAGTGTGACAGCGGCAGACCACACCAAAGCCGTCGATAAAGCCGCAGAACTCTGCCGCAACCTGCCAACCGTACAGTTTCTTCAGGCCGATCTCAAATCACTGCCACTCAAACCCGCCACCTATGACCTTGTGTTTTCGATCGGCGTGATGCACCATGATCGCAGCACACGAGCCGTGTTTGATGCCGTCGCGCCCATGGTGCGGCCAGGAGGTCGACTGTCGGTGTGGCTGTATCGCCGCAACCAGTGGTGGCAGGAACTCATCAACTCAACTCTCCGCTGCATCACCACCCGCCTCCCGCATGCGATCCTCAAACCGCTCTGCCACATCGGCGCCCTGCTCGGCGGCATCCCCGTACTCAATCAACTGCTCAATAAGCTGATCAGTTTCAGCGCCCATCCCGTGTGGCAAAATCGAGTGTGCGATACATTCGACTGGTATGCTCCCCGCTACCAGCATCATCACACCACCGCAGAACTCATGCTGTGGTTCCAGGAAGCCGGGTTCGAAGAAATCAAGGAACTGCCACCCGAAAAAACGGGACGCTTATACCGCTGGGCCTGGCACGCAAATCTGCTCCCCGGCAGCGGCGTCAACGTTACTGGAATCCTCCCCCCCACCACCCCCCTCTCCCCTCCCTGAAGAGACGGGCCGGGGGTGAGGAGGCAAACACCCCGCAACGTTCTTCATTCTCCTGCGGTCTCCTCGAGACTCTCCCACCCGCACCCCTCAGCCACTTCCCACTTCGCAACGTCATCCTGGTCGGCTGGGTACCCCGCTTCCCACACCCGGTGGCTCATTTGTCCCCGCGGAAAGACCAGTGTGGCCAGACCATCCCCAAAACCTGTCGCTGATTCTCCGGATTCCCCCGCCCTCTCGCTGCCGTTTGCATCAATCACTCCCGGAACCCTCCCTTTGGGTTTGCCTCCTGCGCCCTGAACGGTATGCTGCAGGTCGCCTGCAAATGCACCTGTTTTGGAAAGTGATCAGTGACTGATTCAGCATCAAAGGAATGGATCATCATCATGGCCGCTGCCAACCGCGCCGGAATTCTGGCGGCGGTCACCAAGGCCATGTCAGAACTGGGCGGTGACCTTCGAGAAGCCAGCCAGACAGTGGTGCGCGGGTTTTTCACAATGATTTTCTCTGCCGAATTCCCCGTCACCATGGATGCGGCCCTCATCCGCGGGCATTTGCAGGACGTGTGCCGGCCCTTCGGCATCGAACTGTCAGTCCGCGATCCTGCCGCTCAGATCCCGGTGCACGTCGCTGCCTCCTCGGGAACGCGTCAGTTCCGTCTGCGGATCGGCGGACGCAACGAACCCGGAGTGCTCCGTGGTCTCAGCCAGGTCATCGCGCTCCGCGGTATCGACATTACCGGGATGCATGCCGTCCGCACGGAAGAAGGTCACGCATTCGAGATGATTCTGCGTCTGGCGATCCCCAATAATTTCAATCACGAACTGCTCCTGCAGGAGATCGAGGCGGTCGGCCAGCCTCTGGGGGTCACTGCAGATCTGAGACCGGCGGTGTAGTCCATGACTCAGTCGCTCGTGTTTATGATGGGACAGTACCCGGCTGAGTTCCCTGCGGATCGACTGTATTCGCGTCGCCACCTGTGGCTGCAGGAAGTGGCGAACGGCATTTTTCGAGTGGGTTTCACAAGCTACTCCGTGCGACTGCTCCAGGACGTCTACTTCCTCGAATGGTCGGTCGACGAAAACACCACCGTCCGCGACCGTCAGGAGATCGGCGAAATCGAAAGTGCCAAAGCGGTCTCGTCCATGTTTCCGCCATGTCAGGGACAAATCCTGCGATTCAACCCGGAACTGCTCAAAGATCCTTCCGGCATCAACGCAGACAGTTACAATTCCGGCTGGCTCTACGAATTCCTGCCACACGCTCCACTGCTCACTGCCGACGACTACATCGCGTATCTGCACACCGCATGGGACGATGCCCAGCGGACGATCAAGGGACAGATGAACGAAGGCTGACCTCCGCAAATGCTCACTGTCGTCATATCACAGGCTCAGGGCCGCAATCCCACCCGCCGTCAGCTTGAAGAAGACATCGCCTCAGGGCTGCTCCACGAAAACGGCGTCTCCGCGACGCTCGTGCCGCACCTCTACGACATGCCCCAAAACCACTCCGGTTTCCAATTCCTTCGTGAAGTTCCCGGGGACCTCGTGGTCTTCAGCTGGCTCTACGAACGCGCCATCCGCTGGACCCTCGACCGCGCCGGTGTCCGTGGCCAGGTCGCCCAGACACTGCTCCAGGCCGAAGAGGAATCCGACGACGATGATGATGACAACGACGACCGTCGTCCGGATGCGTCTGAGGCCGCCGGCATCGGCAGCGTCGATGTGCCCTCCCGCAACATCTGGTGCATCGATCTCCGAGTCCCCAAAGCCGCCTCCGAATGCCTCACCGAAATTCACCGCATCCGCAGCGAACAGACCGCTCTGCAACCCGTATCCGCTGCAGCCACACTCGCCGGTATCAGCAGCGACGAAGCCGGACTCATGGCGTGGATTCGCGGAGCACCCGCAGCGGAACAGCTGCAGCGTTACCTCCACCCCGAACGTCTGCTCCAGGCACGCCGCGCGTTCGATGCCGGAACAGCCACACTGGAAGACAAGTCACTCCTCCCGGAAGACACCGCTCGCCGCTGGTATCCGGTTATTGACTACAGCCGCTGCACCAATTGCATGGAATGCATCGACTTCTGCCTGTTCGGAGTCTACGGCGTCGATGCACTCGACCGCATCCTCGTCGAACAGCAGGACAGCTGCAAGAAAGGCTGTCCAGCCTGCAGTCGCGTCTGCCCCGCCAATGCCATTATCTTTCCTCACCATAAAACCGCGGCCATCGCGGGAGCCGAAGGTGAAGTGGGTGGCCTGAAGATCGACCTCACCAAACTCTTCGGTGGCGATTCCGGCGAATCCGCACTCGAAATGGCCGTGCTCGAACGCGACCGCGAACTCATCCTCGACGGCCGACAGGCGGTGGGCATGAGCGTCGGGATCCGACAAAAGCACCGCGAAGAAATGGATCAACTCGTCACAGATCTCGAAACACTCGAATTCTGAACCGCCCGGTGGAACTCCGGTCCGCCCCCGATAAGATGCCCCCCGCCACCACCAACCGGACTCCGCAATTCTTCACCACCATTCCATTCCCTCCACTCCATTTCTCCTGCAGACTGCCATGTCCCCCAGCAATCCTCGCGGTCCCGTCAGCCAGTTCATCCAGCATCACTATCGCCACTTCAACGCCGCAGCACTCATCGACGCCGCCAAAGGCTACACCCGACATCTGGAATCCGGCGGACGCATGATGGTCTGCCTCGCGGGCGCCATGAGCACCGCTGAACTCGGCCTGTCGCTCGCCGAAATGATCCGCCAGGACAAAGTCCATCTCATTTCCTGCACCGGTGCCAACCTCGAAGAAGACGTCTTCAACCTCGTCGCTCACGACTTCTACGAACGCGTGCCCCACTACCGACAACTCAGCGCCGCTGACGAAGAAGCACTGCTCAGCCGCCACATGAACCGCGTCACCGACACCTGCATCCCCGAAGGCGAAGCCATGCGGCGGATGGAAAAAGCCATGTTGGAAGTCTGGACGGCTGCCGATCGCGCCGGCCAGCGATTCTTTCCCCACGAATTCTTCTACCAGGTCCTGCTCAGCGGAAAATACCGCGAATTTTACCAGATTGACCCCAAAGACTCCTGGATGCTCGCTGCCGCCGAAAAAAATCTCCCCATCATCGTGCCCGGTTGGGAAGACGCCACCCTTGGAAATATGTATGCCGCTGCCGTCATCCGTGGCGACGTGAAAAACGTCCACACCGTACGCACCGGAATCGAATACATGACATGGCTGGCCGAATTCTACACCCGCACCACCGCCAGCAGCCGCCTGGGAATGTTTCAGATCGGCGGCGGCATCGCCGGTGACTTCCCCATCTGTGTCGTCCCGATGCTCCATCAGGATCTCGGACGCGACAACGTTCCGCTCTGGGATTACTTCTGCCAGATCAGCGATTCCACCACCAGCTACGGCAGCTACTCCGGGGCCGTCCCCAACGAAAAAATCACTTGGGGTAAACTGGGCGTCGATACACCCAAATTCATCGTCGAATCCGACGCCACCATCGTCGCACCCCTCATCTTCGCCTGGGTCCTCGGCTGGTAATCATCAACGCCCCCGGGGCACTCAATCAGAATCCGGTTTTCAACAGGAACCACCCATGAACCATGACCTCCGTTCCCTGTTGCTCCCGCCACTCCTCGCTCTGCTCACCAGCACTCCCCATCCCACGGTTGCCGATGACGTCCGCATCGGTATCCTCGGAATCGACAACTACGGATCAGTCGCCTACACCGAATTCCTCAACAAACCCGACGGCGATGACGTTTTCGCCGGCGTCAGAGTTGTCGCGGCCTGCCCGATCGGCAGCCCCGACTACCCCGACAGCGATAAACTCGTCGAACAGTGGAAACAGCAACTGCTCAGTCTGCACCAGAATCCCAAAGATCCCAAAGATGCCGTCCCGCCAATCGAAATGGTCGGCTCAGTCGACGAGCTGCTGCAGAAATGCGATGGTGTCATGATCTTCAGCCTCGATGGCCGACTCCACCTCGAACAGGCCACAGCCGTGCTGAAGGCCGGACGCAGACTCTTCATCGGTCGACCCATGGCGTCGTCACCCGCAGACGTGATCGAAATCTTCAGGATCGCCGCCGAAACAAAGACACCCTGCTGGAGCAGCTCCCAGCATCGCTACAGCAGCGGCTTCAGCGGCATGCGAAATCATCCGGAAGTGGGGAAGGTCATTGGCTGTGATGTCTACGGCGGCTGGACCGTCGATGCACCTCTCCCCGATCAGTTCACACGCCCTCTCCACAGCATCGAAACACTCTACGCAATCATGGGACCCGGAGTCGTCTCCGTCACCAGCACTTCAACGCCCACCGCCGAATCCATCACTGCCATCTGGAACGACGGACGCGTCGGAACCTGCCGCGGTATCAAACAGGGAGCAGTCAAGTACAGCGCCACCGTGTTCGGCGACAAGGGAGTTTCCACGGCGGGCATCTATGGTCATGGCGCGCCCGTCAACGGCGTAGTCCCCACCAATGACCGCTACGTCGGCTATGAAGGACTGGCCATTGAACTGGCACGATTCTTCAAAGGAGGACCCGTTCCGGTTCAGCCCGCAGAAACGCTGGAAATCTACGCGCTGCTGCAGGCCGCCGAAATCAGCCGCACACAACATGGAACGCTCGTCCACCTCCCAAACCTCGCTCAACAACTGCCGCCCGCACCTGAGAAGCCGTGACAGAAACACGATCTGAAAAACACAGCACCGGTGGGCCAGTCGGCTCAGCCACGACACCGCTCACGGTGAATCCACCTCGACGATCATCCCAAACCAGGGATTGAAAATCCGGTCACGTCTTGTCTGACAGCCGTGCGACAGTCCAGAACCGCACTGTCAACGCGACGAAGCGGAAATCCACACCAGCAGGCCACTGACCTTCCTCCCATAACGCCGATTGTCACAGAGCATCGAGTTTCCGCCTCCTCGTCCACCTTTCAGGATCGCTCAACAGGCAAAACGCTCAGTCCCATCTGACCAGCACACGGGCCCCTGTCGCATGGGTTCAACAAAAAACCGCATCAGGAAGGCCTGATGCGGTTAAGTGGAGGATAACGGAGTTGAACCGATGACCTCTTGCATGCCATGCA
>JBJTOM010000179.1:0-2617 GCA_046074585.1 Planctomycetota bacterium
GGGGACGCAACCTGATCCACATCAACCAGCAGTCAGTCCTGCCGTTGTGCGCGGCCATCTCGTCGTCCGCATGTGTGCCGCTGCTGGATGCGGCCAGTGGCGAACTGCGTCCTGCTGCAGCGCTCCGCTGACGAGCCGGGCTATTCGGTTTTTTTCGGTGTGAGCTGTCCATGGGCCAGTGGCAGACTGCCGGCAAACAGGCCCTGAATAATCCGTGTCATGTGCGGCAGATTCAGCCGCGAAACTTCGTCCGTCGGCTTGTGATAATCCGCATGGAGCGACCCGGCTGAAAAGCTGTGCGCAATCACGCCCTTCTGGACAAACGAGTAATTGTCGCTGCGGGTGTAGAGCATTTCACTGACGTCCTCGCGATGAAACACCGTGATGCCGGCGCGAGCGGCTCCGGCTGCCAGCTGCGGCCCAAGGCTGCTGCGAGTCCACCCGGTCCCCCACATCTTCTCTTCAGCATCCGCTTCCGGCCGACCAATCATCTCGATGTTGATGTTGGCAACTGTCTGATCAAGCGGCCAGAGCGGCTGTTCGCAGTATTGTCGGGAACCAAGCAACCCTTTTTCTTCACCCCAGAACGTGAGGAAGACAACGGAGCGTTCCGGGCGTTTGGGCAGTGCGGCGTAGGCATCGGCGAGCGTGAGCACTGCGGTGACGCCGGTGGCGTTGTCATCAGCACCGTTGTTCACTGAGTCACCGCTGCGATCACCTGCCTGCCGACCGATATGATCCAGGTGCGCCGAGAACAGAATGGCCTGTGCGGCAAGGTCCGCATTTGAGCCTCGCAGGACTGCGGCGACATTGCGAACTTCCACCGACTGGCTGATGCGGGCTGGCACGGAGAGTCTGAGCGGCTCACCGGACTGAAGCGTTTCGGGAACGAGCACCACTGCCACGGCCGGCTGGAGCGCTGCGGGCAGCTCAATGGGTCTGCCGCCGATATTGGCCAGCACGTCACGCAGCGGGCTGCCGGCTGCGGTGCGAACCAGCACTGCGGCGGGTTTTGAAGAGAGCAGCGGCTGGATGCGTCGAGCGAGTGTCGCCGCGGCGGCCGCTGGGTTTTCCAGCGCCTGCGGAGGCAGTTGCGGTTCGTCCAGCACAAGGATCTGCCCGCTCTGGTCAGCGCCTGGGCGAGGATCGGTTGCGGGGCCTGCCGGTTGCACGGGACGATCTGCTGCGAAGATCACCGGTACATTCAGCGGAGCTGCCGTTCCGATCTGCAGCTGAGCAGGGCTGGCCGGCGGACCGTACTGAGAAAGTTCCTGACGCTGAAAATAGCTTCCGTCAGGCCCCAGCGGTTCCAGACCCGCTCCCCGAAACCGCGCCGCCACATAGGCGGAGGCAATAGTGAGTTCCGGAGACGGCGTGTTGCGTCCGGCCATTTCGTCTGATGCCAGAAACGCCACCGTTGCCAGCACTCCAGGCTGCGCAATCGTCTTCATCACCGCCTGCTCCTCGGCCGTCAGCGCCGGCACCGCAAGAGCAGCCGCTTCATCACCGGCGACAAGGCCGGGAGTCGACAGCAGGATCAGGCAGCACAGGCCGATTGCAGGGCGTTCAAAAAGTTCTCGCATCGAAACGAATTCCGGTTCTGGTGCAGGGAAGTGTGTGGGACATCTGCATCATAGGACACGGGAACACGCTGGGGAACTCACAAGGATGCTTCCGCGCGTTCCATCACTCTGTAACCGGCCGAACTGAATCCCAGACGCCGATAAACGGCACTCGCAGCGTCATTGTGCTCTTCCACATACAGCCGCACACAGACCGGGCTGTCCGAGCTGCGACAGTGGCTCAGTCCATATTCCAGCAGCCCGCGAAACACGCCGCTGCGACGGAATTCGGGCTGCACGTACACGCTTTGAAGCCAGAGCATCCAGCCGTTCCGCCAGTCGCTCCATTCCCGTGTCAGCATGAGCTGCCCCACGGCGGCGCCGCCACTCTCCGCGACGAAATAGCGAACCTCAGGAGCCAGCTGCAGACCTCGCTCCACCCCAGCCCGCACAATGTCCTCAGGCAATCGCCGGCCCTCCGTTTCTTCCGCCAGCAGCTGATTCATTCGTGCAATCGCGTCCGTGTCCGCAGGCAGACCCCGGCGATATTCCATCGTCATTCGCGAAGACTCTTTCAGGGCTTAAAACCGGCAGGAATGGAACCTGGCTGACCACTGAAGCCGGCATCCAGTGCATCGGTCGACGCAGCGTCCTCAGCATCAAAACTCGGCAGCTCCTCAAACGGATTCACCGTCGAGGCCGGATCGGGGGATTCAGCCGCCTCGCCCGAATCCGTCGTCGGGGTGGCCAGCTGTTCGAAGAAGTCGTCGCTGGCGGATTGAGCGGCCGTGCCGGCCGATTCCACAGCAGCGGCTGCGGAGGATTTCACAGCAGCGGCTGCGGAGGATTTTACGGCGGTGGCCGTCTTCTTCGCGTCGGCCTGTGCAGACCGGGCCTGTGCCGCCCATTCGGCGCGTTTCCGGGAAGCAAAGTCGGCAAAGTTGCCGGCAGAATCCGCAGCACCAGCCGCAGTGGATTGCGCTGTCTGACCTGCGTCCCTGGCGACCGCTGCACCGCGGCCCGCCGTCTGCTCAAGAAAATTCCCAAAACCCCCG
>JBJTOM010000180.1:0-5936 GCA_046074585.1 Planctomycetota bacterium
TTCTGGCCGATGGTCGACTGTGGATGACCAACATGGAGGGCGAAGTGATTCTGGTCGAAGCCAGCCCCAAAGCTTTTCGGGAACTGGGACGCCTCCAGATTCTGCAGACCACCCGTCAGGCCCCGGCACTGGCCAATGGTCTGTTGTATGTCCGCGATGATGAACAACTGGTGTGCCTCGATGTGCGTGCCGGCGGAAACTGAGAGACAACTGGTGTCGAAATGACGGACGACACTTTGGCATCCGACTTCCGCTGACACCGCGCCAGCCAACAGCTCACGCCGGCAGCACCCGCAAATTTCTCATGGAACGAGCAAAGAGCAGGAAGCCACGGATCGAATGGAACGCAGCGGTTTCAAGGCCATTGTTTTGCCGGTCCGCGGAAAATGGTTTTCTTCCCCAGTCCCCTGGTTCTGCGTGGATCCTGAATTTGGGGGGGAAACCGGAGTGATAGCGGACAAAAACAAGGTTCTCCCGGTTGTTCAGGGCCCGAGATGCTGGCAGACTGCGGTCGGCAGCCTATAACGCTGCAGGTCCGGCCGGTTTTCCCGGCCGATGGTTGCAAAGTCTGCGACACGATCAACAGAATTCAGGAGAGAACGCATGAAAAGGTTTGGGCTGTCTGCATGCAGCATTGTATGTGCCGCAATGTTTGCGTCGGCCGCTGCAGGTGCGGGTGAAACGGTCGTTCTGGGCGAAGATGATTCGCTCACATCGGGAATTCCGGGAACGGGGGCATTGACTGTCGAGGAAGTTCGTGAGTGGCTGGCGAATCCAGCCAACCACGAGAGTCTGGACGTCCAGTTGCCGCTGGGTCTTGCCCTTGGACAGGCCCAGATGAAGGGGCTCGACAAAAATCCGCTGACGCGGGCGAAGATCGAGCTGGGTCGTCAGCTGTATTTCGATACACGTCTGTCGAAGGATAACACCGTCAGTTGCGCATCGTGTCACCATCCGCAGGAAGGTTTCTCTCGGCACACCAGCACGGGGGTGGGGATTAAAGGTCAGAAGGGCGGCCGAAACTCACCCGTGAGCTACAACCGGATTCTCAGCGACCTGCAGTTCTGGGACGGCCGTGCCGGATCTCTGGAAGACCAGGCAATCGGTCCGATTCAGAACCCGATTGAGATGGGAAACACGCACGAAGCCGCCGTGAAAACAATCGGCGGCATTCCGGGTTATGCACTGCAGTTCGAGAAGATTTTTCCGGGAGAGGGAGTGACCATCGGAAATGTGGGCCGGGCGATTGCAGCGTTCGAACGTGTGCTTGTGACTGGTCCTTCGCCCTACGACTACCAGGAAGCCTGGGGCAGGTATTCTGCGATGGACGCTGAGGACCTTGCGGACCTTCTGGAAGACGAAGCGCAGAAATCCATGTACGAGAATCTGAAAATCACGGTGGAATCAAACCCGATGTCCGAGAGTGCGATGCGGGGCATGGGATTGTTTTTCAGCAAGGATGTCGGCTGCAGCAACTGTCATGTGGGTGCCAACCTGGCTGATGAGCAGTATCATAACCTGGGAATCGGGATGGCAGCCAAAGAGCCGGACCTTGGTCGCTATACTCAGACGAAAATGGACAAGGACAAAGGCGCCTTCAAGACTCCGACGATTCGCAACGTGGTGTTTTCTGCCCCGTACATGCATGACGGAAGCCTGCAGAGTCTGGAAGACGTCGTCGAGCACTACAACAAGGGTGGCGATCGCAATCCATGGCTGAGCACCAAGATGACTCCGCTGAAGCTGACTCCGCAGCAGAAGGTGGATCTGGTGGAATTCATGCGGGCCTGCACCGGGACGTTCCCGCACGTCTCCTCTGCCCGACTCCCGCAGTAAACACACCCAGCTTTCGTAACACTTGCAGCTTAGCCCGCCACTTCACAGTGGCGGGCTGTGTTTTTTGTGCGCAGCAGAGCCGCCAGGAATGCTGGCGGACGTGCAGCAGACCTGGCAGACCGTTCAGGGAGTGGTTCGCTGGAGCCGCAGGCCGGAGATGACGGCGGAGCCCTGTCGGGATCGGAATTCCAGTCGCAGGGGCTGACTGTCGCTGGTGGTTGCTTCAACTTCGCGGTGGAGTCCGCTGCCCGGCTGGACTTCGATGTTTTCAAGCAGCACGTTGCCGTTGAGCAGGACATCGAAACGACGCGAGGCGGCAGAGGGCTGCGAAACGCGGGCGCTGGGATCTGCGAAGTGCAGCTGCAGTTTCCACGTGCTGGTGCCTTGTGTTCCGGGATTCTGGCTGCAGTCATCCGATTTTTTTGCGGGTGCGGGTACGGATGTGGCTGCCGGTGCCGGTGATGCTTTTTGGCCGCCAATGACCGGTTCGATTTCCAGCCACGTGACATTCTGCAGACCGGACGCGTTGATCCAGGGAGTATCGGTGTGCTGATAGGCAGAGGAGTGTCTCCGCCATGGCGTGGCCTCCGGGTTGACCGCAATTCGGGCGGGTGAGACGTCGGTGACGACGGCAGGCCATTCGATCCAGAGTGTGCCGCTGTCATCTCGACGATGCCCTGGTGCTCCGAAGTTGATCCCCAGATCAACGAGGGGCTGCGGATTACCGTCGGGGCGGGCCAGAGCATTCACGGTCCAGGTCTCGACTTCCGGCATGTGCACGAGTGCCAGGGAGGTCTGGTTCTGGTAGGAGCAGCTGCAGGTGCGAGTGTAATCGGGGGCGTTCAGGACACCATTTGCCGCCACCAGATTGCCTGAACAGCCGGAGCGGAATCCGCCGAAGTTTCCTGTTCCGCTGTTGGTGGTGAGGTCATAGAAGCCGGCGGCACCGGAGCGGAACGTCAGAAAGTTCTCGCTGGCAAGGATGGTGTTGCACCCGTAGGCGCGATTGAGCGTGAACGGGGTTTTGATGCCTGTCAGGGGATTCAGGATCATCCATGGCTGGCCGGTTTTCAGGTACCAGGCTCCGGCGGAGTCCCTGTACGAGTTGGCGTTGGCAATGATCAGGTCATTGTGCAGGATGCAGGGGCCTGAATACTGGACGTCCGGCTGATGCCAGACCACTTCTCCAGTGCTTCCACGACACACCATCAGACCTCGATCGGGTTCTCCGGCCAGTCGATCACTGGCAGCCGCTCCTGCCTGCAGCAGCAGGTCGTGCTGTTCGGAATACCCCAGCCAGGTTCCGAAGATATTTTCGGTTTTCTGCCAGAGTTCTTTTCCTGTGAGGGCGTCGATGGCGAGGATTCGGTAGGTGTCCGGAGCCGCAATTCCGCGGCGTTGCAGCTTTTCTTCCACCTGTCTGGGATTGCGATCCAGGCAGTAGACCCGTCCGCCACCGGCAATCACTCCATTGTTCCAGAAGCTGTGTCGGGCCTGAGTTGTCCAGAGTTGTCTGCCGGAGAACCGGTCAAAGCCCACCAGTTGCAGGCTGCCGGCGCGATCGAGGCTTTTGGAGCCGAAGCCTGCCTTACTGCCGCCGAATTTGCTGTCCTCATCTGCAAACGACAGATCCAGCCGCTGTCGATAGCGTGCGAATCCCACACCACCGATCAGCACGTTCTGATACACTCCAAGATAGCTCCATTCCTGGGGCTCCTGCGGGTTCTGCTGTGGCAACTCAAGCGTCCGGATGATGTGTCCGGTTGCGGGATCCAGCACACGACAGACAGCGCCTTCCAGAATGTAGACGTGTTCGGGAGTGGCTACGTAGTTGGTTCCGCGTGCGTTGGCCCCGGGAATGTGCACCTGATTGTAGGCAGGGTCCAGAGGCGTATCTCTGTAGGTGGCGTCGTAGTACACATCATAGGTTCCAAGATCTTCAAATTCGCGCCGCCAGAGGACTCGACCGGTATACACATCCCGGGCACTCAGTGTGTTGATTCCCTGAATGAACAGGCGTCCCTCCACCACCTGTTGTCCGGGACCGTGACCATGCCGCGGGAGCACGTCCAGATTGCTGCTGCCGCCAAACCACAGCACTCCCAGCGGCAGCCTGACTCGCGCATCATTCGATTTGCGGGTGTTGGCGATGCTGCCGTGCAGGTGAGTCCAGTCAGCGGTATCCGGGAGTGCTCCGGTGCGCGTGATCCGCACCCCGAACGTGTTGATTTCCAGCGTGGCCTTTTCGAGTTCCAGAGCAGCGACGGCGGTCGCTGTGGCCGCTGCCTGGTGTGTTTCGCAGAGCAGCTGCAGCACTCCGCCATAGGGTCTGACAGACTGGTAGATCTGTTTCAGCGTGTCCGCATGGGCACTCAGCTGCTGGCTGAGTTCACTGCTTACCACGATGCAGTGGGCCAGATACGGGGCTGTGGCGAAATCGTCGGGCGAGGCATGATGGACGGTGACCTTTCCGTAAATCCGCTGACTGGTCCAGCGATCGCGGAGGAGCGTCACACGCTGCAGGTCTTCGTCGACACAGGCCAGCTGGACAAACGGTGACCGTTCAGCGACGGCAGCGACGAGTGCACTGTCGGCGGTTCCGAACCACAGTGCGTAACCTTCTGCCGGCAGACTCCTGAGCAGCTTCTCTGCAGCCTCTCCGGAGTTCTCTGCTGGTGGTTCGACCGGGACTGGTGTCGTCAGATCATGGAGCAGCGGTGCGGTCGCTGTGGCAGCGGACAAGGCGTGCAGATGTCCTTCGGCGGTCACGGCAAACAGGTGTTGACCAGCCGCCAGCAGTCGCTCGACGCGACCGTTCACAGCCGTCGCGGGAATCAGCGTTTGCACCTGTGATGCAGCATCCGCCGGGATCTGCTGCGGATCAGCAGGCAGACGCAGGCTTTGAATTCCGGCAGCACCGGCGGCGTAGAGTGTGCCGCCGGAAAGGATCAGATCGCCGGACGCATCGAGGGGCACGTCCCACAGCTCACGTCGATCCCCGTTGAAGACTTTGACAACCGGGCTGTCGCCTGATTTGGCCGCCGAATAAAGCAGGCCATTGTGCAGCACCGGTTCGCTGCACTGGAAAGCTTGTTTTGCACCATCGCTCAGATTGAATTCCCGCACACCGCGCTGTCTGGTGTGGACGAAGAATGAGTGGTCGTCGGCGATCACGAACGAACCTCCCACCCCCTTGCCGCCAGCATTCAGCTCGAAATAGTTCAGGGCGCCGGTGCTGCGATTGAAGACGGCGGGGACGGATCGGCCACCCGGGACAATCAGCGAATCGTTGACTGCCACAAGGGCTCCCTGTGGTGCCACACCGGCAAACGACGGGGCGCTGTGCGGCTGACGAATCCAGGTTGAGCCGGTGGAATCATTGAGCCACAGCAGACGTCCTGTGGCAACTTCCACAGCTCCGACGGAGACGCCCATCATCGGCCAGATACTGCTGGCAAAATACACGATGCCGTCCCTGATCACCACGCCACCGCGGGCGGGCCATGTGGAGATCAGCCGCTGGTTGCCAATGAGTCGACGGCTGCCCGGGGCAGCCAGAAATTTCCAGCGTAACTGTCCACTCTCGACGTTCACGCAGTACAGATACCCGTCATCGCTGACAAAACACACACTTTCGGTCGTCCCGGCGGGTGGGAGTCGGACGGGCGCATCTGTGATAAAGGACCACAGTTCCCGGCCACTGGCCGTGTCGAACGCACACACGCGATCCGTGTCGCTGAAGGCCAGAATCAGCCGTTCAGCAACCACGATCGGCTCCAGCAGCCGATCGTAGGGCATGAGGTCGAGGTTGAGCGGATCATCCCAGGCCTGGATTCGTGGCGGTGCCTGCAGAGTCCAGCAGAGCTGCAGATTTTCCGGCAACACGGCCGTCCCCGCAGCGGATCGCCCCGCATCACATCTCCACATGGGCCAGTCGGATGCGGAAGCGGCCGCTGAATATGTGGCAAGCAGCAGAACGAGCAGCGAATGTGCGGAGCGGTTGATGATCATGCGGAGCCACCTGAAGTGCTGGAGGTACGAGACGACGTGAGTCTCCCAGCCATGTCTGAATTCCTGATGCAGGCGGGAGCAGATCGGGG
>JBJTOM010000181.1:0-7707 GCA_046074585.1 Planctomycetota bacterium
GGAAAAAAAGTGAAGAACCAGGACGAATACAACATCTACGTATCGATGTTGGACGAAGAGGATCATGGAGTGTCTCAAGTACGTCCAGCGACTACGTAAATACACGAATAGACAGTTGTCTGCTGCTTCCCCGACGGATACCGACGAGAGCAAGCTCGTAACTGGCAGGGTAGGGAAGGAGATTGCTGCGCCCCAGAAGCTCAGTGGCAGGGTCCTGCTGCACCATGCGATCAAGCGTGTCAAGCAGTTGCTGCCGGCTCTCGAAGAGCGACACCGGAAACAGAATCGGGAGGAACTGCATGCGCAGCGAGACACCGTCGTCGGGAGGTGACACGAAGGTCACGTTCAGACCCGGTTCCGGCTCAACCTTCACGGTCCACTGACTCGGATAATCGATCGATACGGCGGACTGCGAATGCGTCCACGTGGTAAACTCAAAGTCCTCCTGAATGCTCACGACGATGCCCCCTGACTGAAGTTGACAATCAAACAAAAACGCAGATTCACACTAAGCCAGCTCAAATCCCGGAATTGTGCCGTTGCTGGAACCAAAACCGCTGACGTCGGCGCCCAGACGCTGCAGCATCTGCACGAAGAGGTTGCACAGAGGAGGGTTCTTCATGGGGTCGAATGCAAGATGCTGGCCATGCCGAAACCCGCCCCCGGCAACAAGAATGGGCAGGTTTCGGTTGTCGTGACTGCTGGCGTTGCCAAGGTTGCTGCCGAACAGCACAATTGTGCGGTCCAGCAGCGTGCCACCGTCTTCCGGTGTATCCTTCAGTTTCCGCAGCAGCTCACCCAGAAGCTGCATCACCTGCAACTCCACCACACGCAGCTCATCCAGCTTCGCCGGATCCTGGCCGTGATGCGACAGGTTGTGCCAGTCCTGCGTGACGCCCTGAATCGCAGGCACCGCATTAAAGCCGTTCAGGGCAAAGGTGATGAACCGGGTTGAATCCGTCTGGAGAGCCAGACGCATCAGGTCGATCATCAGCCGCACGCGTCCCACCACTTCCACGGAACTGGTAATATCCACTGGGGGTTGAGCATCCACGAGGGGTTTGGGGCGTCCCGCCCACTGCTGAGCTCCCAGCATCCGCTGTTCAACCTGTCGCACTGCACTGAAGTATTCGTCCAGCTTCTGCTGATCCTCGCGGCCAAGTCCCTGCTGAAAACTCTTCGCTTCGCTGAGCAGTGTATCCATGATGCTGCGGCCTTCGCTCAGACGCCGCATCTGCGACCTGATCTCGGCCGGTGTCCCGGCCACGAACATCTTTCGAAAGATCACCGACGGTCGCTGCTCCGCCGGAATCGGCACCCCGTTGCGACTGATCGACATGCCGGTATGTGATGAGGCCAGCACCAGAGAATCAAAGCGGGTGTCGGGGACCAGTTGCTCCACCGCATACTGGTCAAGCGAAATGGTATTGCGAAAGTTGTCGGCCCGCGGATGCGGCGCTGAGGTGAGATAACACAGTTCCGTCGGATGGCCGCCATCCACATCCGGATGTGACAGCCCCGAGAAGACTGTCAGGTCGCTGCGGAAGTCCCGGAGCGGTTCCAGATAGGGCGTCAATTCATAGTCGACCCCTGTGCGCCCGGGGAACAGGTTCGGCGTATGCAGTCCGAGCGTGGTGTTGATGCAGATCATCCGCCGCGGAACCTGTTTTTCCGGTGCCTGGGCGCGGGCTTTTGCAGGAGCCATGGAGTCCAGAAGCGGCAGAGTGAGTGTCACGCCGGCCCCCCGCAGACAGGTCCGCCGGGACAATCTTCCAAAATGGCTCATAAAATTTCACTTTCCCTGAAAAAGCTCGCTGGCTACAACGGCATGAATCATCGATCGCAGGCCGTAGTCGGCGTCCCTGGTGGCTGCCAGAATCTGCCTGATGCCCTGTTGATCACCCAGACCCACTGGCTGCCCGGTGGCATAACACACAAGTTTCTCCGCAACGTTGCGGGCGATTTGTTCGGGGTTGCTGAGCAGCAGTTGTTTCAGCTGCGGGAGATCAGCAAACGCGCGGCCATCAGGCAGCGCATCAGCAGGATCCACCGCGCGTCCCAGGCCGTACTGCCAGGCCGCGAGGTACCTTGACAGCGGCCCGACGCGATTATTCACCCAGTCCTTCCGCTCCGCCACTACGCGATACCGATCCCGCCAGCCGCCAATCACGTCATAGTTTTCGAGCGCGAACCCGAGCGGATCGATTTTTGAGTGGCAACTGCTGCAGTTTTCCGTCGCTCGGTGCGCCGCCAGCTGCTCCCGAATGGTGCTCGTTCCCCGAATATCCGGCTCCACCGCCGGAACATTTCGCGGCGGAGGCGGAACCGGTTGCCCCAGAATTCGATCCAGCACCCAGACGCCCCGATGCACGGGACTGGTCGTGGAACCGTTGGCCGTCACTTTCAGCACGGCCGCCTGAGTCAATACGCCGCCACGGTGAAACTCCGGCGACAGCGAGACTTTGCGAAACGCAACACCGTGCACATCGGGAATCCCATAGTGTTCCGCCAGACGTCCGTTGAGCATTGCAAAATCGGAATCAATCAGGTTTCGCACGCTGAGATTCTGTGTGAGCAGTTCATTGAAGAACAGCTGAGTCTCCCGGACCGCAGACCACTGCAGCAGCTCTTCGAATTCCGGATACAGAGTCCTGTCAGGAGTCGTCGCGCTGATGTCTCTGAGACTGAGCCACTGGCCCGTGAAATTGTCTGTGAAGGCGCCGGCTTTGGAATCCTGCAGCATCCGCTCCACCTGCGCTGACAGCACTTCAGGCCTGTGCAGTTCACCACTGCGGGCCAGTGCAGACAGCGTGTCATCCGGCATGGTGCTCCAGAGAAAATAGGACAGCCGCGACGCCAGCGAATGGTCATCCAGCGTTCCGCGGTCTGTGTTGGTCACGTCGCGGAAGTACAGAAATTGCGGTGATGTCAGCACGGACTTGAAACCCACGCGCAGGGCAGATTCAAACGAAGCCCCCGATTCCATGGCCGCAGCCATGAGCGCCACATAGGGGCGCTCTGCACCCTGCGGCACGGGACGACGAAATGCCCTGGGCAGGAAGGCGGTGAGCAGTCGCGCGGCATCCTCAAGTGTGCCCGTCTGCGGGTTGACGTCGCCAAAGACCCGGCGATAGCTTTCGCCGGGCCACACGTCAGCAAACGGACCCTCCACTTCCATCCAGTGCACATGAACGCCCGGCCCGGGATACTCCGCTACTGTCTCCGGTTTGAGATACACAGACGGCAACGCCACCGGCGCGACTTTGATGGTGTCGTTCTTTTTGAGCAGGCGGTCTTCAAATTCGAGGATGGCCGGAGTTCCCGGCGGCACATCGAAATACCCCAGATGCCGCACCGGATTGCCGCTGACCACGAAGTTCCCCAGCAGCACCGCCATCGGGAGAGGCGTGGCGGAGTTGTGGGCCGACGCAGCGATGCGGAAACGGTAACGGCCCGGAGCAGGAGCCTTGAACTGCCGCAGATCCGTGGCCGAATTGTTGTTGTTGCGGAACAGAATGACGCCCTCAGACTGCTTCCAGACGCCGGGCAGAAACCACGTCGGCAGCGAATCATAAAGGTCATATCGCTCCGTCCGGCTCTGCTCGCTGTGCACCGGGGCAATGGCCGCGTCCAGCACCGCGTCGATCGCGTCAAGGCAGCGTTCGATGAAGACCGGTGAGACATTCAGGGCGGCGCCGACGTTGTCAAAGCCCTGCTGCACTGCGTCTTCCGGGAGCATGTCACGCACCGACACCCGCACGGCAAACAGGTCGTTCAGCGTGTTCTCGAATTCGACTCGATTGAGCCGTCGCAGGACGACACGGCCCTCCCTGTGCTGCCTTGCCGCCAACTCCAGATGACGCGTCAGGGACACCACAAAGAGCTCCCGCTGCTGCGGCTGGGGCTGCAGTTCCGTGTCCGGCGGCATTTCCCCGGAACTCACGCGGGATACGATCTTCTGCCAGTGGGCCCGAGTCTCCGGGCGGGAGAAATCCGCGTCCGGCTGATCAAGGCGAAGATCGCCACTGGATTTTGCCGGGCCATGACACCGCAGACAGTGCTGCTGGAAAAAGGGCTGCGCAATGCTGCGGATGTCACCGCTGTCCGGCTCCACGCGAGGGTCATCGGCCGCCCCAGGCAAGACGCCAATGACCAGCATGACAGTCGTCAGAAAGAGTTGTCTGGGATCAATCATCGCCCGCACTTTGCTTCCGGGGAAGAGAACTTTCCGGGGAGGATTCTGGCATCTGAACGGAGGGAAGTCATCCGCAGTTATCGGTAATTTCTTGTGTTTTGGCAGTTGCCATGGCGGAAAAACGCGCGCAAACCGTGCGGTCCTTGCATTCCGTCCCCCGCCCGTATAGGCTGGAAGCCGAAACCCCCGTCCTCGGGGACCACTTTTCGTCCCCTTGTCAGCCACCTGGATGCCATCCCATGATCTGTCCCGGCACTGTCTCCTCAGATCTGCTTTTACCACTCGTCTTCTGTGCCCTGCTGACCCCTTTCGCCCGCGCCCAGAACCCCGCCCCGGCCCCCGATCCCGATGCCCCCTATGTCCTCGGCACCGACTCGCAGCGACACCCTGGCATCCCCGTCGGCAAGGTCACAAAACACGAATGGACCAGCCAGATCTTCCCGGACACAGTCCGCGAGTATTTCCTGTACGTGCCCGCGCAGTACGACGGTGTTCAGCCAGCTTGTCTGATGGTGTTTCAGGACGGTCATGCTTATGTGGACGAAAACGGACAGTTTCGTGCGCCGGTGGTCTTCGACAACCTGATCCATCGCGGCGAAATGCCCGTGACAATCGGTCTGTTCGTCAATCCGGGACATACCGGCGGCCCGCCTCCGGACAATCGCTGGAGAGCTGCCAACCGCAGCTTCGAATATGACACGCTCAGCGACCAGTACGCCCGGTTTCTGCAGCTGGAACTCATTCCCCACGTCGTTGCCGAACAGCACCTCCGACTCTCATCCGATCCCGCCGATCGAGCGATCTGCGGCATTTCCAGCGGTGGCATCTGCGCCTTTACAGCGGCCTGGGAACACCCCGAATGGTTCAGCAAAGTGCTCAGTCACGTCGGCAGTTTCACCAATATCCGTGGCGGACATCACTATCCGGCCCTCATTCGCAAAACAGATCCCAGGCCCATTCGCGTGTTCCTGCAGGACGGCGAAAATGACCTCGATAACGAACATGGCAACTGGTGGCTCGGCAATCTCCAGATGGAACGCGCCCTCAAATTCAAAAATTACGACTCCCAGTTCGTCGGGGGCAGCGGTGCTCATAACGGAAAGCACGGCGGCGCAATCCTCCCGGAATCCCTGCGATGGCTGTGGCGCGATCATGTCGTCGGACCTGCTCCCGCTGTCGACTCCGCGCCCGCCACACCCGTCGATGCCACCGCTGCTTACGAAAGCCGATCGATCACTTTCACCGGAGGTGAATACACAAACGAAGTCTTTAACTACCGCCTGCTCAAACCCGCTGTCCCCGAAGACGGACGCCGCTACCCGCTCGTCGTGTTCCTCCACGGCGCCGGTGAACGTGGGAACGACAATGCCCTGCAGCTGCAGTACTTTCCCACTCAAATGGCTCAGCCACGCTGGCGAAATCGCTTCCCCTGCTACGTGCTCGCACCCCAGTGCCGCACAGACCGCAAATGGATGGAAGTCGACTGGAGCCGAAAGGAAGATCCCCGGATGCCGGCTGAAATCAGCCCGCAACTCGCTGCCGTTCTGCAGATGCTCGATCTCACAATCCGCGAAGAATCCGTCGATACCAGCCGCATTTATCTGACCGGACTTTCCATGGGTGGCTTCGGTTCCTTCGATCTGGCTGTCCGTCATCCGGACCTCTTCGCCGCTGTGGCTCCCATCTGCGGCGCTGCAGAC
Source organism: Planctomycetota bacterium (assembly GCA_046074585.1). Classification (GTDB taxonomy): domain Bacteria; phylum Planctomycetota; class Planctomycetia; order Planctomycetales; family Planctomycetaceae; genus SXXK01. The sequence goes on from JBJTOM010000181.1 coordinate 5,896, forward strand.
CCCGAGAAAATCCCGGCCATCCGACATCTCCCCGTCTGGGTGGCTCACGGCGATCAGGATCAGGCCGTGCCCGTCGACCGCAGTCGCAGCGCTGTCAAGGCGCTCCAGGACGCCGGCGGTCAGCCAGTCTACATTGAATTTCCCGGGGTCGGACATAATTCCTGGACACCCAGCTACGAAGATCACGACGGACTGGTGCCCTGGCTCTTCCGACAACACAGAAAAACGGGCACCGCCAACAGCCGATAAGCTGCATCCGCAGCGGCAACACACACTCCATGCTGGTCGCAGATCCCTACGATCGTCCCCATCCTGCACTCCTCAGACACACCATGGCCCCGCGTTCGATTGTTCACCACTACCAGGATCCAGTGGACCTCATCTGGCTGCAGGCGGCCGCCGATCTGGGACTTAACGTCCAGCGATCCACCGACGCCTATGCGGCCTACGACGGCCACGGAACACTCACCATTTCCGTCGCGGAAGAATTTGACGCTGACGATTCACTCGCCCAGATGATCTACCACGAAATCTGCCACTGGCTGGTCTCCGGAAAACATGCCCGAGACCTGCCGGACTGGGGCCTGTCCAACACCAGTCGCCGCGATCTGGTGTACGAGTATGCCTGCCACCGGCTGCAGGCTGCACTCGCAGCACCCTTCGGTCTGCGCGAATTCATGGCTGTCACCACCACCTGGCGCCCCTATTGGGATGCCCTTCCCCCCAACCCTCTGCTCGACGGCGACGATCCCGCCATCCCCATCGCCCAGGCCGGCTACCAACTGTCCCGCTCCTCCCCCTTTCATGATGTGCTCACACGCAGCCTCGCCGCCACCGCAGCCATCGCCGATGCCGTCCGCGCCGTCGCTCCAGCTGCGTCTTTGTGGAGCGTCACCCGCGCCCAACACCGACTCGGCTCCCCGCTCGCCAAAAATCACACCCTGACCTGCGGCACCTGCGCCTGGGCCGTACAGCACCCCTCCGGACGCCGCTGCCGACAGCACAAGCCTCCTGGCAAAGCCGCACCGCCCGTCCAAACGGACGAACAGGCCTGCGAACGCTGGGAACCACAACTCACCGCAGAAGCCTGCGGCGTATGCGGCGCATGCTGCCGCCAGGGCTTCGATCTGCTCCCCGTCACACCACGCGACCCCTTCACCAAACTGCACCCGGAACTCGTGCAGCTGCAACACGGTGAACATGTCGTGCCACGCCCCGATGGCCACTGCGTCGCACTCGATGGAGACGGAACCCACACAGCGCCCTGGCGTTGTCGACACTACGATACACGGCCGAAAAACTGCCGCGACTTCGAAGTCGCCGGAGACGCCTGCCTCCTCGCTCGTCGCCGCGTCGGACTCTCCTACTAATGATCTTCCTTTCCTCGCGGCACTGGCTGACGGCCCAATGGCCTTGATTTTCCGGCACAGGGGGCCGGTGGGACGGCGAAGCGCCTGCTAAGCCGCATCCCTGCCGCGAGCACCGCATTGATCCGCACCACTCCCTGCAATGACAAGGCGTGCAGTGGATGTCAATCCCCGGTAACGACGCGTGCCCGCGCGGCCAATACCGCATCAGAAACGCACCAAAGCCTGACCGGCCGATTGACATCGACCGCACGCCACAGGACGTTTTTTGTGATTTGTTCGGGCAGTGGGGCCTGACGATCGCGGGGGGATTGAAACATCCCAGTTTGTCTGTTTTAGCACCGTGTCACCATCCCAGCCTCGCCCTGGGATGGTGAAACGGCGTGAGAATGGGAAAGCTGGAGTACTTTGTTCTTCCTGTCAGTTGACGTCTCTTCCGCTGCCG
>JBJTOM010000182.1:0-15105 GCA_046074585.1 Planctomycetota bacterium
GGCCGATGTTCGCTCCCGCACTGGCGCCACCCTCGTCCACCCCTTCAACGACCCCTGCGTCATTGCCGGTCAGGGCACCGCAGCCCTCGAACTCCTTGAACAACTCCCGGACTTCGACACGCTGATCGTCCCCGTCGGCGGAGGCGGTCTGCTGGCCGGAACGCTCATCACAATCCGTGAACTCTGCCCGACCATCCGGGTGATCGGGGCGGAACCCGAATGGGCGGACGATGCACGGCGCAGTCTGCATTCCGGACGGATCGAACCAGCCCTGCGAACCGATTCCATCGCAGATGGCCTCAGAACCCCACTGGGATCGCTCACATTCCCGATTATTCAGTCGCTGGTCGATGATATCCTGTGTGCCAGCGAAGACGGCATTCGCCGCTGCGTTGCGGAACTGGCTGCGTGCTGTCGCATGATTGCCGAACCGTCAGGCGTCGTGCCACTCGCAGTACTTCGACAGCACTCCCAGGTCTTTTCAGGTCGCAGGGTGGTCGCCCTCATCTCAGGCGGCAACCTCGACGACCCCGCAATGCTGCTTCCGGCATGGAACCAGCGCTGACGCCACAGACCGCTTTTCAGAAGGTGGAACGACTCCGGTCCGGACGGTACCTGACCACGATCGATCCGGCCAGTGTGTCGTGAAAACACCGTCGAGCCTGTCCGAAAATCAGCAGCGAGTCGACAAACGACGCCAGTCCAACGACGACGCTGATAATCATCTTCGCATTGACTGGCAGGAAAATGGCAACCAGCGCCAGCGGCATCAGCCAGAATGAGCGGGTAATCAGCACACGCGTGAAGGGCAGCAGACCGTTATCCCGGTAGTCCACGATCTGAATTTCAAGCAGCCGCTTGCCGATACTTTGACCACGGGTTGTCAGCATCCAGCCATGCAGGAGCATCATGGCTGCAACTCCTGACAGATTCACGCAGAGTTCCATCCACAGTGGCGGGGTTTGCTGAGCGGCCGTGATCTGCAGGTAACCTGTGGCCAGCTGAACCGGAAGGGTGATGCACATCACCAGGATGCCGTCGATGATGGCAGCCCCCAGTCTGGTTCCCCGCTCAGCCAGCACTTCGCCGTCCGGTCGCGTGACATCTTCTGCAAGGTCACCTGGAATGTGGGATGTTTCAAACGGGTTCTGGGACATCGGCAGGCACTCCTGACCTGGCTGGAGGGGCACGGACAGCAAACGGGCTGCGGACGAGTGTAAATGAACCGTCGACGTCTTCGCCAGCGACATCTGCGAAAATCCCTCGCCCCGATAACGCCACAGCAGGTCGCCCATTCCTTACGGAGATGCTCCAGTGTCAGCACGCAGGAAACAGCCTTGCGAACCTGGCGAGTTGTTCACGACCAAAGAGTCGGTCCGCTGTTCCCCTCGCTCAGAAGTTTTTGTATTCTCCCAGGAGACGTGGCCATTCATCCCCGCCGCTTCCTTCACTCGAACTGGATCACTCCGTGAAGTTCCACTGCCTGTTGTCTCGCTGCCTGTCCGTGACCCTCCTCTGTCTATTGCTCAGTCAACAGCATTCCGTCGCGTGCACCCCGCCTGTTGCATCTGCGACGGCAGCGGAACCCGCCTGGCAGGATCTCTTTGCCGCCGGAGAGCATGGCATCGCTCTCTATCGCATCCCCGGCATCGCAGTGACTGCCAAAGGAACGGTCCTCGCCTGGTGCGAAGCACGTCGCAACAGTCGCAGTGACTGGGGCGAAATTGAAGTGCATCTCCGCCGCAGCACTGACGGCGGCCTCACATGGTCAGCACCGCAGCGGATCGCTCACCACGGCAATCGCATTCGCGGCACATCCGGCAAAGCAGCTGATGACGACCAGCAGACCGTCAATAACCCGGTCGCCATCGTCGACCGGGTCACTGGCACTGTCGAGTTTCTTTACTGCATCAACTATGCCCGCTGCTTCTCCATGCGCAGTCTCGATGACGGAATCACCTGGTCTGATCCTGTTGAAATCACCTCAGCCTTCGATGCTTTTCGACCGGCCTGCAACTGGAAGGTGCTGGCGACCGGTCCCGGGCACGGCATTCAGCTGCGTTCAGGGCGACTGCTTGTTCCGGTGTGGCTGGCGTATGGCGGAGTGCGGGATCATCACCCGTCCGTCACGGCCACCATTTACAGCGATGATCACGGTGCCACGTGGAAAGCCGGAGAGATCGCGATCCCGGATACCGCGGAATTCAACGATCCGAATGAAACGATGGCCACGGAGCTTGCTGACGGTCGGGTGCTGCTGGTGGCCCGCAGCGAATCGGTTCCCAACCGCAAACTGCTGCTCACCAGCCGCGATGGTGCCACCGGCTGGTCGGTCCCCGAATTCCACCCGGAATTGCTCGAACCTATCTGCATGGCCGGGCTGCTGTCGGTTCCTGGTCGACCGGGGACTTTGCTGTTTTCCAACCCGGCCACTGTGGGGCTGGATGGTCAGGGACGCGAACGCCCCAACAGCCGGGGGAAGCGGGAAAAGCTGACGATCCGAATGAGCAGTGACGATGGCACAACATGGCCGATCAGCCGGATCCTGGAACCCGGCGCGTCGGCCTATTCAGACCTTGCCGCACTCCCTGACGGGACCATTCTGTGCTTTTGCGAAGTGGGCAATCGACTGCGACTGGCACGTTTCAGCATTGACTGGGTGGCAGGAAAATAACGCGGCGGGGCGGTGCACAGTCAGCAGGCACGTCTCATGGTGTGCCTGGAAAACGACGCTGCGTCCCACAGCGGCAGTCCGACCACTGGCCTGGACAACTCGTCAGTCGCTGAAACCGCCTCACGCGACAGGCAGATGCAGGGAGGGATGGTGAAACGTCCCAACCCGCGCACAATTCACCACCAATTCCAGAACCTGTGGGCATCCTGTTTCCCGTGCTGTCAGCTACGGTTGCCGGGCGTGTGGTCGTATTTGACCCCTCACCCCCGACCCCTCTTTCCTCAAAGGGGAGAGGGGGGATCGGGCGCAAAGACACGGGGTTGCGTCACTCAGAGTTGATTTCCGGACTGGCTCTCAATTGCCTTGACTTTCTGGCAGACGGCGTCAGCGGGAGGGCGAAACTCCTGCTGAGCCGCATCCCTGCCGCGAACGCTGCAACGATCCCTGCTCATCCATAAAAACGCCAGCAATCGCGCACCAGGATTCGGTGGCTTGGCAGGAGCCTCGCCCTCACGGGGTCTTAACCCATCTGCACAGCGGATTCCAGGGAACTTCAGCGCCATGGCCCGGCAGCCCCCCCGAACAGCACCCCCGGGTTCCCCGTCCGTTTTTCAGGGTCTCTCAACAGGTGAATCTCTGAGTGTCGTCTGACCGGTACGCGGATCCGGATTCGGGGCGGGGCAGCAGGGTGGCAGGACGGCCTTTACGCCTGGCTGGCGACGAATACCGCAAGGCTTTCCGGTGTGGCCTGGGGCAGCATTTTCAGCGGAGCGGAGGCGGCCCGGAAGGTGGAGGCGGTCAGTGACAATGCCGCGTCTGTTTCACCAGCCACTGCTGTGGGAAGTGGGGCGCAGAGAGCCAGCAGTGCAGGCAGGTCGCCGTACTTCACAGCGCCCGGAAGCAGGTTCGGGTCGCGAATTTCGGTGATGGCGGCGAAGCGGAAACCATGGGTGTCCACAGCGAGGCTGGCGAGCTGTTTGCCGGCGATGGCGGCAGCGGCGATGGCATGCGGCGCGGCGCCGTTGAGCCCGACCAGATGCACTTTGCGGGGCTGGCGTTCGTGAAACACGGTAGACGACAGCAGCGTGAGAATGTCGTGCACGCGTTGGGCAAAGAGCGGGTGATTGTAGCCGAAGGTGTAGCCGGCAAATTCTCTGGGGTTGTTGACGCGAGGACTTTCCTTGACGGGCTGACCGTCGGCGGTGAATTCACCGGTGAGCAGCAGGTCGATGGAACCGACCGCGAACCCGGCTTTCAGGAGCGAGGCGACCGGGGGAATGGGAGTACCGTCGGGGCCGCTCAGAGTGGACTTGCCGAATCCGTCAATCCAGAGCACAGCCTGCTGGTTCCAGGCATCCGGGAGCAGCCAGAGGCAGGGGAGTTCTTCAGCGTGGGCGGCCAGCTGCAGGCGGCCGGTGAATCGCGTGACGCCGGCGGCGACGGACTGGTCCTGCTTCTCGAATCGAGTGCTGCCGGCGGGCGGAAGACCGCGCCCGATCATGACGTCGAGTGCTCCGCCGATGACGCGGCGGAATTCGTCGAGGCTGGCGGGGGCATTGGGGGTGAGGGCCGCGATTTGTTTCTGTGAGGCTGCATCGAGTGATCGGAGCAGGGCGACTTCAGCGGCTTCGGAGCGGTCCGGAGCCGGATGACCGTCACCAAACACCGTTGCCTCCTGCTGTGTCAGCGGGACATAGGGACGTTCGGCAATCGCAGCGACTTTAAGGTTGAGTGTGCGATTGAAGAAGTCGTACATCATCAGACGGCTGGGAAGATTGTAATTGTGCGGGAACTTCATGTATTTCGCATGGACATTGTCCGGGGCGCCGAGCAGGGCGTAGTGGCGTTTGAGTTCCGGGAAGCCTTTGGATTCGATTTCCACGGTCCAGTCATCGGCGCCCGTCATGGCGATGGGGCGGGGCGCAGCGAGGGCAGCAAATTCGATATTCCCCGTGTTGACTCGCAGATACGACGCGTTTTCGCATGTGCAGCCACCCTGCATGGCGGTGGAGACCATGACGGCCGGAAAGGCAGCCGCCACACGGTCATCCAGAGCTGTGAGGATAAAGGTCTGCGTTCCGCCTCCGCTGGCACCCGTGCAGCCGATGCGAGCGCGGTCGCAGTCCGGTCGCGAAGTGATCCAGTCGAGTGCGCGGATGGAGTTCCATGTCTGCAGCCCCATGGCATTCAGGCAGCGCAGTTCGGACTGGGCACTGAACAGGCCCCAGTGATCGGGGCGACTGAGTTCCGGACGCTGTTTGGCGAACCCATGTGCCAGCTGCTGCGTCAGTGAACTGCCGTCGGCATAGCCCAGCATGTCATACAGAAACACCATGCAGCCCATGCGTGCCAGCTGAACACAGCGGGCCTGCAGCGGATGACGACCACCCACCGGATCCGTCTCGCCGCCCGACTGCAGCTGGTTTTTCAGTTCGCCGTCACCGTGATCATGAAACCGGCCGCTGGCCCAGTGACCGTGGGGGCAGAGGATTGTGGGACGCGTTCCATCGGGACTGGCGGAGGCGGCCTTCGGAAGATACAGGCTGCCCGTCACCAGCAAACCGGGGCTGCTTTCGAAGTAGACGCGGTCCACCGTGTAGTCTTCCCGCTCGACGCGGCCATGCACGACAGCCTGGATCGGGGGACGCTCGGGCATCGGCCAGAGCCCGAGGGCCACTTTGATCTGGCGAATCACCGCATCGCGACGGGCAGCCCATTCAGCCGACGTAGCGGACGGGGTGAAGGGGAAGTAGCCGTTGAGATCCTTGAGTGCCTGCAGGCGGGCGTCGGCCGGGAGTGCTGTCGGGGGGCTGGCAAGGAGTGACGAGAAGAGGATTTCGGAGGGCAGCAGGGCAGCGGCCGGCGCTGCGGCAGACAGGCGAAGCAGCGAACGGCGATTGAGCTGAGGTTGGGACATCGGCGGAGGCTCCATGCGGCGGGGGTGGGCGTTGGGGGATCCGTGGACCGGATCGCAGGCTGTGGCAGCCGGATGACTGCATCGGCAGTGTAACGCGGAAGTCCGGAAACTGAACTTCGCGACACGACTGTGCTGACTTGAGCCCAATTCTGCGGCGAGCGGGGAATTGTCAAAGTGACAACGCCCGCATCAGTTGCATTGCAAACATCGACCGTTAAATCAGTCAGAGCTCCCCCAGAATCGTAAAAAATGCAAATCGGCAAAGTTTGCCATTCGTCGTAAGTTGTTATTTCATTTGATGTTGTGGTTTGTTTCATGGAGTCAATTTGAATCGAAATCGAATTGGCACAGTTCTCGCATTGATCCTTTCAACATGACAACACTCGCGGGTGTTCAACGGGAACAACCAGAAACGTGAAGTCACAGGAAATGCTTTCAGGAGGACGGAGCCATGCTGGTACTGACACGCAAAACATCAGAGACGGTGTGGATTGGAACGGACATCGAGATCCGAGTGACGCGGATTGACGGCAATAAGGTGCGGCTGGCCATTTCGGCCCCGCGGTCGACCCCGGTGATGCGGGGCGAATTGCTGCTGACCGAAGAACCACTGACTGCTGTTGCTGAGCACTGAACGACCCGTGTGGATCCGGATTTTGAAACGAGGAGAAACAGTCATGAATGTCATCGAAATGATTACCCGGAATCTGAAGACTCTGCTGGCCGGCAGCCTGCTGCTGGCCGGCTCCAGCGTGTCGTCTGCCGACGATCTGCGGCGCGGCATGTTCTCGGCAGACCCCGAAGCCGATGTTTCGTCTGCCCGGTTCCCTGCCTTCCCGCAGCGTCTGCTGCGACCTGGCGTCGGCAGGACCGAACCGGTTGAAGGTCCCTTACGCCGCCTCGTCCCCGAACCACTCGACCGCCCCGAACCTGTGGAACGCCCGGAGCGAACCGTGCGGCCGGTGAGTGGTCGCGAGCTGCGTCTGCGGCCACTGTTCAACGGCAGTTCCCCGGAGGTGCCCGGTGACGTCTTCGAAAATGCATGGCCCTCTGCCGCGCCCCTCCGGGAACGCTCGCGTCAGCCCCTGTCCGATCCCTTCATCCCCGCTCCCGTTCCCCGTGGTCGGATCGATGAAGAATCGGCAAAAATCGACGAACTGCTCACCCGCCGTTATTCCAATCCCGTAACCGTCCGTGTCATTCGATCTCTGAGTGCTCAGCAGGCTGCGGAACTGTTTGCTGAAGTCTCACGGCGAATTGACGAACGATCACTGGAGCCCACCAGCTATGACGTGCGAGTGCGACGCGCACTGCGAAATCTCGGAATGGCACTCGATAACCCCGCCTTCACCGCTGGGCTGGGCATGTCTGCCGACTCCTTCCGCACAGCCTCCTTCCGGGAACTTCTGGGGCGACTGGCAGGTCGCGGTCCGATCAGCAATTACGACGCCGCCCGCAGGGTCATGGTCGAAGTGATGACAGCAGCCGCCAGCGTTCCAGGTCTGGGTTCCAGTGTTGCTGCGTGGGAATTCACGTGCGGCAGCGTGGACACACTGGACCAGTTTTCAGGCCTTGAGCCAGCGGATCCGGCCAGCCGTCGCGGTGCGGAACTGAGCGATGTTCGCAGCGCATCACTGGAAGAGGAAATCACGGGAATTGGTGTGGAAGTGCGTGAGCATGAGGAGGGGCTGCTGGTGATGAAGTCACTGCGTGGCGGTCCGGCGGCTGAAGCCGGACTGACCACCGGTGATGTGATCATCCGCATCGACAATCGAAATCTGGCTGGAATGAAGCTGGCTGAGAGCACGGATCTGATGCGAGGTGCTGCGGGCAGCCGCATGGCCCTGCGAATCTTCCGTGACGGTCGGGGCGAAAAAGATCTGGTGCTCGTTCGCCGCAAGGTTCGCGTCTGGACCGTCAACGACGCACGGATGCTGCCTGGCACTTCCACCGGTTACCTCAGCCTGAGTCGGTTTTCACAGTCTTCGACCGCAGAACTTGATCAGGCCCTGATGGAGCTGCACCGCAGCGGCATGAAATCACTGGTCCTGGACCTGCGGGGCAACCCCGGTGGACTGCTGACGACCTGCGTGGAAATCAGTGACCGATTCCTCGCCTGTGGTACCATCGTGAGCACTCGTGGCCGACTGAATGGCGACAACATGACCGAGAAGGCCAAATTTGAACGCACCTGGTCAACTCCGCTGGTCGTGCTGATTGACGGCAACAGCGCTTCAGCCAGCGAAATTCTTGCGGCCGCCATTCAGGAGAACAGTCGCGGAGTGATCGTGGGGGGCCGTTCCTATGGCAAAGGTTCGGTGCAGACACACTTCCCCCTGAACGCCATCGCCGGTGACCTGCGAATCACCACTGCTCTGTTCTATTCCCCCAACGGCCGCAGGATGGCCGGCGAAGGAGTGACTCCGGATGTGACGATCGAGGATGCTGATGGTCCTGTCAACGGTGATCGTGTGCTTGAAGAAGCCCTGCGAATCACCGCGGACAGTCGCCTGCGGGAGATGGCCATGGCCTCCGCCAAATGCCGTCCCGATGCAGGTTCCGGTTCAGCTCCCCGCAGCTCGTCCCTCGAATCGTTCTCTGACCCCACCCATCTGGCCGTGGAGATTCGCTGATCATGACTGATCACCCAGGAACCTCGGGAGGTTCCACCATGGGCCCGGACGCCTGGCTGCACGTCAGCCGAACGACGGGCCTGCGGTGGAACCTCCCGAACGCGTTTTCAGAGACTTTCTGCTGTGAACAGCGGCAGAGATTTTTCGATGGATTTGCTCACACCCCAGGCGAGCGGAATGAGTACCATCGGCCAGATCAGTATTGCTTTCATCGGGATGCAGGTCCTTGCGACAACGGTCGCGGCAGATGGCTCATGCGGCCTGAATCGGTCTCACCAGCAACTCGAGACCGCGAGGCAGGGATGTCAATCCCCCGGCGACGGTGCGTGTCCGTGCAGCCAACGCCACAACCGGTGCGACGCCGGACCGCGGTGCTGAGCCGCCGGACGGGAGTCCGCGGGCAACATCGCTGCTGCGGCATGCGTACGTCGCTGGGGCGAAATGAAGAGGCGTTAACGGGGGACCAGGAGTTCAGCCTGCTCCATAAATTTCAGCCAACGGGTTGCGGCGGCGCATTGCGGTCCGAATTCCTCACGGTCGCGGCTCGTCTTGTGCCTGGCGTGCAGCCGGGAGGGCGAAGCTCCGACTGGTGCCCAGTGCCGGAAAGTCGAGGCCATGGCCCGCCCGCCTGGCAGCCCGGAGAGTCTGGTCTATAACCCCCGACAACGCTCTCGTTTTCCACATTATGGCGTATGGTATGGCAGTTCAGCTGGTGTGGTTCAAGAAGGATCTGCGGACTGTTGACCACCGTCCGCTTGCTGCTGCTGCCAGCGCCGGAGCAGTGCTCTGCGTGCTTGTGCTCGAACCGGAGCTTGAGTTTCGCAATGTCAACCGAGCGTTCGACGGGCTGCGGGAAAGCGAATTCCGGGAGGATCGGTTTGTGGCGTGGCAGGAGGGGCGTACGGGTTATCCGATGGTGGACGCCTGCATGCGGGCCCTGCACGCAACCGGCTGGATCAATTTCCGCATGCGGGCGATGCTGATGTCCTTTGCTGCCTGCCACCTGTGGCTGCACTGGCGTCGCCCGGCGCTGCACCTGGCGCGGTTGTTCACCGACTACGAACCTGGCATCCATTACAGTCAGTGTCAGATGCAGTCGGGGGTGACCGGGATCAACACAATCCGCATCTATTCGCCGGCAAAGCAGGCCCGGGACCAGGATCCTCACGGCGAATTCATTCGCACGTGGGTGCCGGAACTGGATGGGGTGCCGGATGAACATCTGGCTGAGCCACACCGCATGTCGGTGTTTCAGCAGACGCTTTTTGGCTGCAGGATTGGACGTGACTATCCGGTTCCGCTGGTTGAGCATGAGACGGCATATCGTCAGGCCAGAGAGCGGATGTTTGCGCTGCGGGGCACAGCGTTTGCGCGTGAGCAGGCAGTGCAGGTGTACGAGAAGCATGGCAGTCGCCGACACCCCCTGACAGACGGGAACAGAGAGTGAATCGGAATGCCCAATTACCCGAAAAGATCTGTGCTGTCTGCGGTCTGCCGTTCTCATGGCGGAAACGCTGGGAACGCTGCTGGAGCGAAGTGCGGTACTGCAGCAAACGCTGCCGGAAACACCGCAGCCCCGGCAGGGAACAGCCGGACTCGACCTGCCCCCAGCCTCCCTCCCGTGGCCCAACCCACCGGAAATGAAAGACCCGATCAACTTTTCAGGACATTCAGATGCCGGCTTCCCACGGTGTTCTTCAGCAACGGCTGATTCAGCTTCTTCCCACACAGTTAAGCGAGCGGTGTCGAGTGGTTGTCGACGGCACACCGGGGCACAGTGGCGGCGTGCTGTACTGGATGTGTACTGCTGTGAGGACAGAGGAAAATCCGGCCCTGGACGCCGCGATTCTGCTCGCTCACGATCTGCAGCGACCGCTCCTTGTCTATCATGCACTTTCCGAGCAGTATCCGTTTGCCTCGGATCGGCATCACACATTCATTCTCGAAGGGGCACTTGATGTCCAGCAGCAGCTGCGTCGGCGACAGATTCCGTATGTCTTTCACCTTGAGCGGCCCGGGCATCGCGAAGACTGGCTGAAACAGCTGGCAGATGCCGCCGCAATCGTGATCACTGAAGACATGCCGACGGATCCCGCGGCCGCGTTTCTGCGCGGGCTGTCCAGCCGCACGCAGACCCCGATTGTTGCGGTGGATACCGCCTGCATCTGCCCGATGCAGCTGGCCGGTCGAGCGTGGGATCGAGCCTTCCAGTTTCGCGATGCGGTGTCGAAGCATCATCGGGAACGACTGCAGGCAGACTGGCCGGAAGTTCAGGAGCGGCCGGTGGCATGGGAGCCGGGCTTCAACGGATTTGCATCACTCGAACTGCAGCCGGCAGCACTCCCTGACCTTGTCGGGGCCTGTCACATCGATCATTCCGTCGGCCCCGTGGTCGATACACCCGGCGGTACCGCAGCTGGCATGGAACGGTGGCACGCCTTTCGGGGCCAGGGGCTTCGGCAGTATGCCGCCAAAAGAAACAGCCCGCTGATTCCGGGCGTGAGTCGGATGTCGGCATACCTGCACTACGGAATGGTTTCACCATTTCGGATTGCCCGTGAATGTGCCGGTCTGCGACATGACGGCGCCCAGAAATTTCTCGATGAACTGCTCATCTGGAGAGAACTGGCGTGGTGTTTCTGTCGCTTTCGCCGGGAGCATGAGACGTGGGACGCCCTCCCCGCATGGGCTCGGCAAACGCTCACGGCCCATGCCGCAGACAAACGGCCGGAGATCTATTCGTGGGAACGGCTCGCAGCCGGTGAAACGGATGACCCGCTCTGGAATGCTGCTCAGAAATCATTGCGGATTCACGGCGAACTGCACAACAATGTCCGGATGACGTGGGGCAAGGCACTGCTGCAGTGGACGGCCGATCCCCGGGGTGCTCTGCAGCTGATCATCGACCTGAATAACCGCTACGCACTCGACGGTCGCGATCCCTCCTCCTTCGGCGGCATTCTCTGGTGTCTCGGGCAGTTTGACCGCCCGTTTTCCCCGGAACAGCCGATCCTTGGCACCGTGCGCCCGCGGCCGCTGGATGAGCATTCGCGACGACTGGACGTGGTTGCCTGGAGCCGTCGCACTTCAGTCAGTCGCGCTCACCCGGTGCCGCGAATCGCGGTGATTGGAGCCGGTATTTCAGGCGCTGCCGCCGCCCGAACGCTGGCTGATCACGCACTCCCCGTCACGGTCTTCGAAAAGAGTCGCGGTGTCGGTGGCCGGATGGCCGGACGCCGACTGGATGATCAGCGATTTGATCATGGTGCTGTCTGTTTCGAGACGCGACATCCGGACTTTCGACGGGCCGTACGCAGCTGGCTGGACGAAGGAATCGCCGCTGTCTGGCGCGGTCAGTGGATGCACGTGACAGCCGGCGGCGAGTGGTCCGAGCGGCCGGGGCGGCGACGATTCACAGGTCTTCCCGGAATGCCGGCCATCGCTCGCCATCTGCTGCGAAATCTTGAACTGCAGACGCAGCAGCAGATTATCAGGCTGGAACGCCGGTCCACCGGCTGGATGCTCCACTCAGACTCCGGAACCGCCTTCGGCCCATTCGATTCCGTCATTCTGGCACTGCCGTCGGTGCAGGCGGCGGCCCTGCTTGCAGACCGGCAGCCAGCTCTCGCCCAACGGCTGCAACAGATCCCGTGGGCTGTGATCCGGACAGTGATGGCGGGCTTCCGCAGTCCCCTGACAGAAATCAACTGGGCCGCGGCGGAGGTGGATGGGCCGATACTCGGTCGCATCATTCGCAACCAGACAAAGCCTCAGACCAGCCCGGTGGCCGGTGCCAACGCAATTGCGGCTGTCGGGCACTCAGCCCCACTGCAGGAATGTCTTGTCCTGCACTCCACACCGGCCTGGGGAGCCGTGCATGCGGAGGACGATCCGGAGGTGATCGGCGCAGCGATGCTTGGGGAATTTGGACGACTGACCGGGCTTGAGTTGCCGCGACCTGATGTGCTGAGCGTCCATCGCTGGAAATACGCGGAACCGCTGGATGTGATGACGGCAACGGAAGGTGCTGTGAGCACCCCCGCACGCTCTGTGGCTCGGCTGGTGGCTGATCTGCAGGCTGAGTCCCTGGGGATCTGCGGGGACTGGCTGGCGCCGGAGCAGGGGATCGGGACTGGTTTGGGACGCGGTGCCGGCCGGGGAGGCTGCTGTGGTGTGGAGACAGCCTGGCTGAGCGGCATCAATGCCGCAGGCCGCGTATTACGCGGCCTGCGGAGGGAAGTCAGGGCTGGTCAGCGGCACCTGTTTGGCGATGCTGACGGGGCGGAGTGATCAGACCAGTTCTTCGATCGGGCGACCATTTTCGATCATGTAAGTGGGCCGACCTGACTGGTTGGTGAACTGCACGCGACGATCGAAGTCGAGCACATGGAAGATGGTGGCCATGAGGTCCTGAGGGGTGATGGGAGTGGTCTTGGGCACGTCCACCTTCTCGGCGGATTCACCGATGACCTGACCCATGCGAAGCCCGCCACCGGCGAGAGCGAGGGTGCTGAGCGGGGCCCAGTGGTCACGACCGCCGGAGCCGTTGATTTTGGGAGTTCGTCCGAATTCACCGCTGATCACGAGCAGCACGTTGTCGAGCATTCCGCGCTGATCGAGGTCTTCGATGAGAGCGGCGACGGCCCGGTCAACCTCGGGGCCACGCTGGTCCATCGCCTGCTTGATGCCGCTGTGCATGTCCCAGCCACCATAGTTGATGGTGACGAAACCGCAGCCGGATTCGCAGAGTCGGCGGGCCATGAGCATTTGCTCGCCGAGACCCTTGCCGTATCGATCCACCACTCGGGGGTCTTCGAACTTGAGATCAAAAGCCTGCTGGGAGCGGCTGAGGATCAGGTTGAAGGCCTGTTGTTCGAAGGAGTCAAGACCTTCCATGAGACCTTTGCGGTCAATGTCACGGCGGAGGGTATCAATGCCGTCCAGCATGGTGCGACGGTTCGCAAGACGCTGCTGGTCGACAGCCAGAGCCATGTTGCGACGGGCCTCACCGGCAGGGTCGAAGGGACCATAGGCCGTGCCGAGAAATGCCGGACCGTCAGCGTAGATGCCGCCCATGCGGACGTATGTTGGAATGCCGGTTTCGGGGTGATTGGTACCGCGGATGCGGGAGACAATGGAACCCAGGAAGGGGCGATCGGGGTTGCCACCGTTGTCGGCCAGTCGATTGTCGTAGCCCGTCATGACGTAGTGTGTACCGCCGGAGTGTCCGCTGTTGGTGTGAGCGAAGGAGCGGACAACGGAGAGCCGATCGGCGACGGCCGCCATCTTTTCGAAATTGCCGCCATAAGTCACACCGGGAACGACGGTTTGCACTTCGCCGGTAACGCTGCGGTATTCGGCGGGAGCCGTCATTTTGGGATCGAATGTTTCGACGTGCGTCGGGCCGCCACTGAGCCACAGCCAGATCACGGATTTGTCGCTGCCGCTTTTGCCTCGGGCTGCCGCCTGAGCTTTTTGCTGGAGCAGACCGGCCAGTGAGAGACTTCCCATACCCAGCCCGCCGACGCGGAGAAAGTTACGGCGCGAAGTCCCTTCGCAGTTTTTGTGGGAATTTCCAAGCAGCAGGTCCAGCATGGCAGGCTCCGTTCAGGAGTGTTGGAAGGGGGAGGGAAAACAAAGGCCCACTGACTATATCGATGGATTTGGGAAACACGCAACATCCATCGGGCAGTCTTTTTCCAAAATTGTCAACTCGCTATCATCATTCTTTTCGGGGAATCACGGGCCCTTCAGACCCAAAAAACTCAGCAAATCCCGTTTTTTTCCCGATTTCACGTGAACAAACCAGCATTTATGGGTGGTGTTTCCCTGATATCTGGTGTGCACCTCCTCCCGCCGATCGGTTCACCGAAGGCGAAATCTCCGTTTTTCTCTGGACCAGCCCATGGCTCGACTCAGCCAGGCCGATCTGGCCGCTCTCAACAGGACATTCGACGACCGCAGTCCTCAGGAACTGCTCTCCTGGGCCCGCGAAATCTTTGGCGAGCGACTGGCGGCCATGACCTCCATGCAGGAATCCGGCAACGTGATCTGCCATATGATCAGTCACGTGCCCGTGCCCATGCCCGTTGTGTTCGTGGACACCCAGGTCCTCTTCCAGGAAACGCTCGAAACCCGCGATCGCCTGGCTCGTGAATACGGTCTGCAGATCCGCACGCTCACGCCGGCGCTCACCATGCAGCAGCAGACCGAGCGTTACGGGGTGCTCTACCTCACACCGGAAGGGCAAAAGCAATGCTGCGAAATGCGCAAAAGCGAACCACTGGACGCCGTTCGCGGCGAATACGACGCCCTCATCGGCAGCCTCCGCCGCGCTGACGGGGGGCGCCGTGGAGTCTGCCCGGTGCTCGCTGTCGATACCCGCCTGAATCTGCTCCGAATCAATGTCCTCGCCAACGTCACCGACGAACAGCTCGAAGCCTACATCACCGAACACAACGTCATCCTTAACCCGCTCCACAAACAGGGATTCTCGACCATCGGCTGCAATCGCTGCACCACTCCCGTGCTCCCAGGCGAACCCAAACGCGCCGGTCGCTGGAGACACCTGGGGCCATGGAGCGTTTACTGTGGCATCAACCCGACCGATCTGGATCCCGACCGCGCCCCGGCTGTGGACTTCCCGCAGGAACTCATTGACCGAATTCTCGGCCGGTCTGCTGACTTCATGATCTGACGTCTGGAAACAACCGTATGGCAGGTCGCATCACTCTCGAAGAATTCCGTCCGCTCAGCCAGCGCGGCGGCTTCGATCTTATCGACGTCCGCTCCGCAACGGAATTCTATGAACTGCATGCCGTCGGTGCTCTGCTCATGCCGCTCGAAGGTCTCGATCCCCGGGCCATCATGGAATCCCGCGG
>JBJTOM010000183.1:0-24373 GCA_046074585.1 Planctomycetota bacterium
CCACGGCCAATACGCCGCAATGGCTGGAGATCATGGAGCGTTTGAATTCCGCAGAGATGCCCCCGGCAGAAGCCAGCGTGCATCCTTCGGCGGCAGAGACGGCTGCAATCGTGGAGTGGATCGCGGCGCGGATGCAGGAGGGCGAAGCGGCTCGGCTGGCGCGGCGGGGACGGGTGTCCTGGAATCGTCTGACGCGCGACGAGTATGTGAATACCGTCCGCGATCTGATTGGCGTGCATTTTGATGCGGCGGACCCCGGCGGGTTCTCTGAGGACGAAGACTGGCACGGCTTTGAACGCCTGGGCGCCATTCTGAATCTCTCGGCCTCCAGCGTGGAAAAGTACTTCAGTGCGGCCGAAACGGTGCTTGCCGAAGCGTGGCCGCCGGAACAGCCGACACTGATCAATGCCAGTCACCGGGCAGTTCCTGAAAGTTCCATTCCCGAACACTATCGCATCGATCTTGCCGCTCGTGGGCTGCTTGATCGGGTGCGTTTTGAAATGTGGCCGCGGGATATTTTTCGCGGCACCGTGCGACAGGCTCTGCCGGTCGCCGGCATCTACCAGATCAGCTATACGCTCAGCGGTCTGAAACCCTCCAACGGTCGTGCCCCAAGGCTGAAGGTTGTCGAGACGCAGCTGGATCGGGTGCTGTTCGAGCAGGACGTTATCGCCCCGGAGGATAAGCCAGTCACTGTCACCTTTCAGGCGCACCTGCCGAAGGGGCATCCGCAGATTCTGGTCTTCAACGACGTGCCCGGGCCCTCGAACACGCCACTGTCCGGCCGCCACGGCTCCAGGCCCTTTGTCAGCATCGCTGACGGACGCATTCCCTGGCAGATCAAGCTCACGGACGAATCGGGTGCCCCCCGCTACCCATTCCTCATCCTCGACTCTGTTTCCTGGCGCGGTCCCGTCATCAGCGATCATGAACAGGCGCGTCGGGATGAGTACTGGCCCGCGGAAGACGGGAACCTCGACCAGGTCCGCGCCGGTTTAGGGCGTCTGGCCCGTCGCGCATTCCGTCGACCAGTCCCCCCGGAGGAGCTGGAAGCCTATATCGCGGTCGTTCAGGCAGAGCTGTCAGCCGGCGAGAAGTTTGGCGATGCGGTGAAGGCCGGGATGCTTGGCATTCTGTGTTCGAAGAGTTTTCTGTTTATCGCCGAGGGTGACGAAGATTCGCAACGCAACACTCTGAACGACTGGGAGATTGCCTCGCGGCTTTCCTACCTGCTCTGGAGCACCATGCCGGACGATGAACTCTTCAGGCTTGCAGAGGCTGGCAGGCTGCGCGACCGTGCTGAACTTTCACGGCAGCTGGCACGGATGCTGGCAGACCCGAGGTCGTCCCGTTTCAGCGATTCCTTCGCCCGTCAGTGGCTGCAGCTGAAAAAAGTCGGCCGCTTCCCGCCGGATAAGATGCTCTATCCCGATTACGACAAACATCTTGAACAGAGCATGATCGCCGAGACGACGGCATTCTTCCACGAAGTGCTGCACAGTGGCCTGACACTCCGCGAATTCCTCGATTCCGACTGGACCATGCTCAACCCCCGGCTGGCCAGGCACTACGGATTGCCGGCCATGGACCAGTCGGGTGATGCACCACAGCGCACTCGACTGCCTGCTGACAGTCATCGTGGCGGCCTGCTTACACAGGCCGCCATTCTGTCGCTCACGTCCGACGGCACACGGCACCGTCCTGTGCACCGTGGCGTCTGGCTCTCCGAAGCCATCTTCGGCCGGACACCTCCACCACCCCCCGCCAACGTGGATCCGATCGCTCCCAGTCCCGTGGATTCGCCAAAGGCGACTTTGCGAAAAAAACTGGAAGCCCACATCCGGGATCCGAACTGTGCCTCCTGCCACGCAAAAATTGATCCACTGGGCCTGGCATTTGAAAACTATGACGCCATCGGTCGCTGGCGAACATCAGAGCAGACTTTGGGAGCGGGCGAGAATCCCGCAGTCAATCCTGCCGGCCGGCTTCCCGATGGTCGCGGCTATGCAACACCGGAAGAGTTCAAACAGCTTCTGCTGGCAGATCTCGACAGCTTTCACCACGCATTCATTGAAAAGCTCGCCACCTACGGACTGCGGCGGAGCATGTCGTTCGCTGATCATCAGGCCCTGAAATCCATCGCGGCCGTCAGCCGGACGACCGACTACCGTCTGCGCGATCTGCTCGAAGCGTTTGTCCTCTCCGATCTGTTCCAGTCCCGCTGATCAGTTTCTGAACATCACAGTCAGGGAACACGTGCTCATGAATTTTCACAGCAAAAAATGGCAGCTCAGCCGCCGCACAGTCCTGCGTGGCGCCGGAGCTTCCATCGCTCTGCCATTTCTTGATGCGATGGCCGATCAGCCCGGTGCGACGAAGCCCAAACGCAGTGTCTTCCTCTACATTCCAAACGGCGTCAACACGCTCACGTGGCAGATTGAATCCGGTGGCACGGACTTCCAGTTCACCAGTCCGCTCAGATCGCTCGAACGACATCGGGCTGATGTGACGCCCATCAGTGGCCTGCACCATCCGATGGTGCTGGGCAAGCATCACAACTGCGACAGAGTCTGGCTGACAGGCGCCAACGTTCCGGCTGATGGCAGTGCCTTCCGCAACACCGTCTCCGCAGACCAGCTCATCGCCGAAGTCCAGGGAACTTCGACCCGTTTCGCGTCGCTGGAACTGGCCATCGAAGGGCACTCGCTCGCCTGGTCCCGAGACGGTATCCAGCTTCCTGCCGAGCGCAATACGCAGACCGTATTCAATATGCTGTTTGGCGTTGAAAGGGAAAGCCGGGAAACCATCCGCCGCCGACTCACACGCCGCGGCAGCATTCTTGATCTGGTAGCCGACGATGCCAGACGCGTCAACAGCAGGCTCGGCAGCGAAGACCGCACCCGACTTGATGATTATCTCACCGCCGTGCGTCAGGTCGAAGAACGCACGCAGAGAGCCGATGCGTGGCTCAGCATTCCCAAACCGGAACTCGCCAGCGCCGACGTCGCCAACCTCAGCCGCAGGCTCGATCTGACCGCCGTTGCCGGCTATCACCGACTCTTCTCAGATCTCATGGTCATGGCTCTCCGCACCGACTCCACCCGCGTCATCAGCTGCATGATCTGCAGTGAATCCAACGGCGGTGCCATCCCCGATATCGGCATTTCACAGACTCGACACGGTCTGTCCCATCACAACGGCGATCCCGAACAGCTCAGACGCCTGACCCAGACCGATACATTCCTCATCGACCAGTTTGCTTATCTCCTTGATCAGCTCAAAGCCCACAGGGAAGCCGACGGCCAGACGCTGCTGGAGACCACACAGGTGCTCTGGGGAAGCGGCATGGCATACGGACACAGTCACGGCAATGCCAACCTTCCCACGCTGCTGGCAGGCGGTCGCTCACTCGGCTATCGCCATGGTCAGCACGTCGACTTCAATCTGCCAAAGATCGGACAGTACAACGTGGCGGATGCCACCGGCCACTACAGAATCTGTTCACGACCCGTCGACGGGGATGCCCGGCTGAGCAATCTTCTGCTGACCATGCTGCAGCGCGTCGATGTTCAGGTCGACCGTTTCCAGGACAGCGTGCGTCCCCTCAAGGAGGTGCTGGTATGAACCGGAAATTTACCGTTCAAGTCTGTCGCCGTCGCTGCCGTCTCGCAGTGGCCGTCGCTGCCTCGTGGCTGATGGGCTGCCTGTCAGCGACCGCCCAGTCGC
Organism: Planctomycetota bacterium; assembly: GCA_046074585.1. Taxonomy (GTDB): domain Bacteria; phylum Planctomycetota; class Planctomycetia; order Planctomycetales; family Planctomycetaceae; genus SXXK01. The sequence continues at coordinate 3,727 of JBJTOM010000183.1, forward strand.
TCGCACCGTTTCGCACCGACGCCCAGGGAGCATACTCCGCCGCGGAACTCAGAACGCTCGCTTCAAAAGACCGGGACTCCGTTCCGCAGTGGTACCAGCTTGTCGATGGCCGGTTTCCTCCCGAAGGCTCCGCACATAAAATCTCCGGAGAATTGATTCGCATCGATCATCCGGAGCGACGATTCCATCTGCGTGTCGACCGTGACGACTCCCAAAGCGCCGGCCATCTTGACCTGCCCATCGACGTGACGATGCTGCCCTATGGCTCCATCTGGTATCACGGTGCACCTGCAGCCCTCCAGGACATCCCGATTGGCACCCACGTGCATGGGCTCTTCTACCACAGATCACCCACAGACACGACCCCGCCACCGGCCAACCTTCACATGCATGGAAGGCAGTCAAAGGAAGTCGACTTCAACCGCTGCATTCGACTCGAAGACGACTTCTCTCATGACACCCGCCAATCCCGTCTGTGGAAGATCAGTACGGTCGACCTGAAGTCCATGAAGCTGACCGCGCAACTGGTCCGCGGCGGGGAATCGTCCGGGGATCCCCGAATCTTCGATCTGCAGCTCAGCACCGTCGTGCGACAGGGACGCAGTTTCGCAGAGCTCGATGCCCTGCAGCCGGGTCAGCAGGTGCTGTTCAACCTCACATGGGCCACCCTGTTCGGCTCCGGGCGACTGCTGGAAATCTGGCTGGATGACGACAGTCGCAGGTTCAGTTCCACCCAGCAGACCCGTCGCCATCATGATCACATCCGTGAGCGCGGTCTGCCAGGTTGGATTGAGTCTGTTGACGATGCCGCAGAGATTGTGACCATCACATTTTTCGACACGTTCGACCCGGCACTCTTCGAAGACATCAAACGCATCCACGAACCACCCATCGGCTGGCCACTGATCCGCGAGCCGAAGGACGCACTGGCCCCCAAGGGAACCATTGCCGTCGCCCGCGAATCACTCCTGACCTTCGATCCCTTGAATGACCGCCATGGCGGCAGTATCCTCAAAACTGAAAAGCTGTCGCCGCAACCCGGTGACAGTGGAGTTCGGATTCACGTGCAGTGCGACCTGCTTCTGGAAGGTTATCGACCGCGCCGGATTGTTCGATTTTTCCCCGCAGCATGGCCCGTGAAGTTTCCTCCGCTGGAAGAACGGTTTCAGAGTTTTTGAAGGGACGGGAGGAAACATGAAATCGATACAGACACAGTGCGTCGATCATTGCGAGGAGCGGCAGGTGCGCTGCACATCAGTGCTGGTGAGTTTTCCGATCCCTGTATTGTTCGCCTGTCTCCTCCTGCCGGGCTCACCAGCGCACGGCGCGGACGATCTCGCACAGACGTTCACCTCAGCCATCCAGCCGCTGCTGCTGAAAACCTGTGGTGACTGTCACGGAGCTCAACCCGTCGATAACGACCTGAACATCACCAGCTTCGACTCAGCCCAGGCATTCCTCGCCAAACCAAAAATTCTCGAGCTCGTGGCCGAACGGGTGCGGCTCGGAGACATGCCGCCCCAGGACGCTCCGCAGCCCACTCCGGCCGAACGCGACCATCTCCTCGCCTGGATCACTTCAGCGCTCGATGCGGAAGCCGCTGCACGGGCCGGGGATCCCGGTCCCGTCACCCTCAGACGACTCAGCAATTCCGCCTACGACAACGCCATTCGTGATCTGACCGGCATCGACATGCGGCCAACGCAGTTACGCGAGTTTCCCGTGGACAGTGTTGGTGGCGAGGGATTTGCCAACGTCGGCGATGCCATGCCAGTCACTCCGGAACTGGTCGAACGCTATCATCAGACAGCCCGCGATGTCGCTGCCCGGCTGGTGCTGCTCCCGGACGGGTTTCGATTTTCGCGGTCGACCGAACGCCCGGACTGGACCGAAGAATCGCTGGTGCCGCTCCGCAGTTTCCATGCGCGCTACGCCGGCCCCAACGGTGAGCCGCCGCTCGCCCCGCACCTCGCTGCCACCCTCAGGCATCGCGAACGCCTGACACGCGGTGGTCCGGCCGAAATCGTCGCCGTCGCCGCCGAAGAAAAGCTCAATCCCACCTACCTCGCCGCCCTCTGGTCCGGCCTCAACGGCCCATCTCCAGCCTCAGCCGAAGTGCTCGCCCGCACACAACTCTGGACCGAACAGGCTGCTCAGGCCGAAGCCGAAAAGCTTCGGCGACAGACAGCCCTGCAATCTGCCGAGAAGACAATTGAGTCCCGGTGGAGCTCGTCCCGACAGCTGATCGCACAGTCAACCGTTCCCGAAGCAGGCTCCGTCCCCTTCGAACACAAAGTCACCGCGAAGCCAGGCGAAGTGCTCCTGCTGACGATACTTCCCAACGAAAGCCACGGAGCCGACAGCACGCTTGTGGAATGGACCATTCGCGAAACCAGCGGCGACCAGCGAACATGGAGTTCCGCTGAGCTGGTCTCTGATCTGCTCAAAGGCAACCCCCTGCCGGACAGGCACGATGCCCGCTGGAGCTTTCTCGAAACAACCTCCTCCCCAAAGTTTCTGACTGACCGCCGCGACAGTAACGGAGGACGTGCTGAGCTGAAATCGTGGAGCCTTGGCTCCGAGCCATCGGTGTTTGTGAATTCCGGCAGCGAACCCGTTTCCGTCTGGACACAATTGCCCGCACGTTCGGTGTTTGTACATCCCGGGCCGAAGCGGAATGTCGCGATCGCCTGGACAAGTCCGATCAGTGGAGAGCTGCTGCTGAGCGGCCGCGTTGCGGATGCGCACCCAACCGGCGGCGACGGGGTTGCCTTCCAGCTGTCGCATCTGGCGTCTGCAGACCTCGGGCAGGCACTCGCTGACCTCGGGACGGCAACCAGCAGTCTTCCGGAAGCCGGTCTGCCTCCGGATGTGATGGCGTATGTCCAGCAGACATGGCGTTCGGCGACCACAGACCCGGCACCCGTGCTGACTGCGATCAAAGCCATGCAGGACCAGCTGTTTCAGGGCAACTACAGGAAAAATGCGGCACTCGCGGTCGGCAACGGCTTTCCGGCCTGGGAGGGCATTCGTCGCGTGGTCGCTCGCGAACGTGTTCAGGGGGCAGCCCGTGAAACGCTCTTCCGGATGGTGACATTGCCGGCGCAGCCCGAGACATTCGTGATCTGGGACCGGCTGCGACTGGAGGGGGGTGATGGCGCTCCGCTGGTGTTCAGCGAGCATTCCCGGTTGCGTGGGGTGATTGAGCAGGCGTCGGGGCTCAGATTCGGCCAGCATCCTCTGGGTCGATCAGTGCCGGATTCTGCGCTGGTGACACCTGCCGGCACCGAAGTGGTGCTCGACCTCAGACAACTTCCTGCCGAGCTGCAGACAGCTCTCACGCTGCCACGATTTCTTCGAGCGGACGTCAGCCTTGACGAGGCCAGTCCGGAGTCTTCGATGGTTCAGGCGTTCCTGATCGCGGCAGCGGGCGGTGGTGGCAATCTTGCCGAACCTGTCGCCAAAGCGACTCCGGGCGACCCGCTGGCCGCACAGATTGTGCACCCCCGCGTGGCCGCCGAACGCGCTCGGTCTGCAGCGGAGTTTCGTGCCCTCTTTCCCCCAGCGGTGCTCTTCCAGCCGATCATTCCCCGGGATGCCCAGGGCAGCGTGTTTCTGTACCGGCGTGAAGACGAACCCCTCCGCCGACTTCTGCTGGATGATGCCGGTCGGGCGGAAATTGACCGCCTCTGGAGCCAGCTTGAATTTGTCAGCGAGCAGGCTCTGGCAACTCCCATTGCCTATGCAGGGCTTGTCCAGTACTACCGCAAGCCGAATGACGGTGCGCGGATTATGTTTTTTTACATTCAGGAGTTTGAAGCACAGATCAAACGGGAAGAAGCAGCGTTGCTGGCGACCCAGGCTGCCGCCGAACCTCGCCAGCTTCAAGCTCTGCTCGCCTTTGCCGCCCGTGCGTGGCGACGACCGCTTGTTCCGGAAGAACGGACTGCGATTCTCCAGTCTTATCAGGCGGATCGGACCGACGGCATGAAACACGATCCGGCCTTTCGCGCAGCACTCGCCCGCGTCCTTGCATCGCCCTGGTTTCTCTATCGCGTCGAGCAGCCCGCAACCGGCCCCCACTGGCAGCCAGTCTCGGGGGAAGAACTGGCAACGCGGCTCAGCTTTCTGCTGTGGGATTCCATTCCGGATGACGAACTGCGTGCAAAGTCTGCACAGCTCAATGAGCCGGCCGTCATGGAAGAACAGCTTCGCCGCATGCTGAAGGACAGACGAGTCCGCGGGATGGCCGCAGAATTCGGTGCCCGCTGGCTCGGTGTGAAAGACTTCGTCACCAGCCACGGCCGTAACCTGCAGCACTTTCCGGAGTTTACGCCGGCTGTTCGCGATGCACTGGCCGAAGAGCCGGTGCGGTTCTTTGAGGATCTGCTGGTGAATGATCGCCCCGTTGCCGATGTGATTGCCGGCGACGCTGTTGTCATCAACGATGTGCTCGCACACTATTACGGAATCCAGGGTGTGACCGGAACAGACTGGCGACGGGTGGAAAATGTGACATCCGTCGGACGCGGTGGCTTCGTCGGATTCGGTGCGGTGATTGCCAAACAGTCGGCGTCTTCGCGAACCAGTCCCATCAAACGCGGCGCCTGGCTCCTGCAGATGCTCGGAGAACGACTTCCCAAAGTTCCCCCTGACGTCCCACCACTCCCCGAAACACCGCCGCCTGGACTGAGTGTTCGGGAAATCACGGAGCGACATCGTCAGGATCCCAAATGCGCCGGCTGCCATGACCGCATCGATCCCTTCGGCATGGCCCTGGAACGGTTCGATGCCATCGGCCGACTGCGCCCCGCGGGTGAACTCAAGCCAGGGGACACCAAAGGAACACTCCGGGATGGTACAGAAATTGACGATATCGCGGGTCTGCGGGCGTATCTTGCCGGACCCCGCCGGGAGGACCTCCTGCGCACTCTCGCCCGAAAACTCACCGGCTACGCCCTGGGCCGCGCTGTCATCTCCTCAGACCGTCGCCTCGTGGAAGACGTGACCGCAACACTGATCCGCGGCGGTCGCTGGTCTGATGCCCTTCTCGTGATTCTCCGCAGCGATCAGTTCCGCTGCATTCGACCAACCCCCCCCTCTCCCCCTGGGGCGAGGGGGGATTGAAGATGTCTGTTTCGTCCTTCCTCAAAGGCCCGCCGAATGAACCCAGCAACCCCGTTTCCGCGACGAACTGTGCTCCGTGGTCTTGGTGTTTCCATGTCACTGCCGTGGCTCGAATCGTTGGCCTTTGCGTCGGGCGAAAACGCCAGGGCTGCTGATCAGCCACCAACGCGGACGCTGGTGACATTCACCGGCATGGGCTTTCATTCCCAGCACTGGTGGGCCAAAGGCGAAGGTGCCGGCATGGAACTGGGGCCGTGCCTGAAACCCCTCGAAGCCTGGAAAGAGCGGCTGGTGTTTCTTCGCGGCCTGTGGAATGAGCAGGCCAATAAGGGCGCGATTCACTGCATGCAGACGGGCAACATGCTCAGCGGTGCTCCCTTGTCGGGAGCTGAAGTCCGCACCGGTGTGAGCTTCGATCAGGTGCTGGCACAGCGACTGGGCGCCCGCACCCGGATTCCCTCACTGGTACTCGGCTGTGAGGGCCCCATTCCGGGGCTCCAGGACGGTCTGCCGCTGCTCTACAGTTCGCATATTTCCTGGAGCACGGCGGTGTCACCCACGTGGACAGAGACGCGACCGGCGCTGGCATTTGATCAGCTGTTTCGGACCGACCGTAATCGCGGGGATCGTCGCGTGGTCGACGCCGTGCTGGAAGACGCCCGCTCCCTCCGCCTGCGGCTCTCGCTTTCGGATCGTCAGCGGTTCGAGGAGTATCTGGGCAGCGTGCAGGAAATCGAAGGCCGCATCAAACGCGCCAACACACAGCGGGAAGCCAGTGGCTGGCAGCCAACGCTCACCGCCCCTGATCGTCCACGCCCTGCCGACGGGATACCAGCTGAGATCCCGGAGTACTGGAAGCTGATGAACGACATCGTGCTGCTGGCCTTCCGCACCGATTCCACCCGGATTGCCACCCTGAAGTACTGCAATGACGGATCCGCAGAAACTCACACACACTGCGGCGCGAAGGATCAGCATCACCAGATGGCACACTCCCAGCCACAGGAACTCATTGCGCTGAACCAGTTCTTTATGGCGCAGCTTGCCTGGCTGTGTGAACAGATGTCACAGGTCGACGAAGGCGGCCGCTCACTGCTGGACAATACAGCAATCATGCATTGTTCCAGCATGCTCCACGGCAATCACGACGCCCGGCAGCTGCCCATCATTCTGCTGGGCGGAGCCGGTGGCAAACTGCGCGGCGGCCGCGTGCTCGATTATCTGGATTCCCCCAACCGCAGGATGTGCAGTCTGTTCCTGTCTCTGATGGACTGGGGCGGACTTGAACTGGAACAATTCGGCGACTCGAACGAACGACTCACAGCCCTCTGACTCCCTTCCGGCCCTGACTCGAGAGGGCGAGGCTGGGATGGTGAAACGATGTTAAAACAGACAAACTGAGATATTTCAATCCCCCGCGCTATTGTCAGGCCCTACTGCCCGAACGAATCACAAAAAACGTCCTGTGGCGTGCGGTCGATGTCAATCGGCCGGTCAGGCTTTGGTGCGTTCCTGATGCGGTATTGGCCACGTTGGCACGCACCGTTACCGGGGGATTGACATCCCCCGCACGCCTTGTCAGGTGGGGCAGGGGCCGAAAGACGACTTCCGGTGTTCTTAACACCGTTTCGTCATCCTGGCTCCACCCCATCGCACCCTCGAAAAAACCAATTTCCACACTTTTCTCAATGTTTTTGGGATGACTCCTTGATCGCTCCCGAAGATAATCCGGCAGACATCGGCATTTTTCCCTCCCACCGCCGCGCCCTGCCTGCCCTCCGCCCATGCTCAACCCCCCGGCCGATTTTCGTCTCTCTTCGGGCCAGTCCGCTCCGCACGTCACCCGCGGTGCCGGTCCCGCAGCCCGCTTTATTCTCGTTCTCGCATCGCTGCTCTCCCCTGTCTTCGCTGACGATCGGCTTTTGTTTTTCGAGTCCCGCATTCGTCCGGTGCTCGTCAAACACTGCGACTCCTGCCACAGCGCTTCCGCCAGCACTCTTCAGGGCGGACTCCGGCTGGATCTGCGGGCTGGCTGGCAGCAGGGCGGTGATTCGGGTGCACCGGCCATCATTCCCGGAAACCCGGACTCCAGTCCTCTGCTGCAGGCCGTGCGGCATGTCGGGGATCTGTCGGCGATGCCTCCAAACCAGCCGAAACTGCCTGCCGACGTGGTCGCTGACCTCGCCACGTGGATTCGCGATGGTGCCGTGGATCCGCGCGATGGCACCGTCACCAAACCCGAACGTGCCGCGGCATGGGAGGCCGCGTTTCAGCAGCGCAGTCAGTGGTGGAGCCTGCAACCCCTCAGTGCCCCCGCAATCCCAGGCGTCAATTCCACCTGGCTCCGCAATTCCATCGACAACTTCATCGCCTCACAACTTCTCCAGCAGCAGCTGCAGCCCGCTCCGCCAGCCGACCGCCGCACGCTTGCACGACGTCTCAGCTTCGCCATCACGGGTCTTCCGCCCCACCCCGATCAGTTCAGCATGCATCTCGCAGACACCTCTCCCACAGCCGACGACACCTTCCTCGATACGCTGCTCAACAGCCCGCATTTCGGCGAGCGGTGGGCCCGACACTGGATGGACATCGTCCACTACGCAGATACTCACGGTTACGAATGGGACGTACCAGCCAAGAATGCCTGGCGCTACCGCGATTACCTGATCCGCGCCTTCAACTCCGACGTGCCCTACAACCGCTTCGTCCAGGAACAACTTGCCGGCGATCTGCTCCCGCCTCGCATCAATCCCGAAACCAACACCAACGAAGCGGCTGTCGGACCAGCCATGCTGCGACTCGGCGAACGTCGCCACGGTGACAACTCTGCCGCAGAAGGTGTCACTCAGGAAGCTGTCGCCAACATGATCGACACCATCGGCAAGGGCTTTCTCGCAACCACACTTGCCTGCGCCCAGTGCCACGATCACAAACTCGATGCCATCGAACAGCGCGACTACTACTCGCTCGCCGGGATGCTCATGAGCACCCGCTACAGTGCCCGGCCAATCGACGTTGTCGACCCCAATCTGCAGATCATCGAACAGCTTCGGGGCATCCGCACTCAATTGCGCGCAGCACTGGCCAGACGCTGGCTCGCTGCCACCCAGCCCACACCCGACAGCCCTGCCTGCAGGCAGCTCAGTGCCCTCGCTGCCGATGGTACGGCCATCCCGGCATTCCCTGTAACACTTGCCAGCTTCAGCCGTCGCGGACACACTCAACCCGTCACCGCGGACGAATTCCACCGCGAACACCAGCAGCGAATCGGCGCCAACACGGCCGGTCTCACGCTGCTCGCTGATTTCACTCGCCCCGATCCTGCTGCTGCCAACGGCTGGCGCTGGGAAGGTTTCGGCATGCAGCATGGACTCGTCGCCAGCGCCGAACTTGCCGTCGCCGAAGAAGGAGATCAGGCCCTCCGACATCTCCTTCCCGCCGGACGCTGGTCCTACATCTGGTCCCCCAGACTCGCCGGCTCCCTCCAAAGCCCCGCATTCGATCCCCTCCAGCCCGTCACATTTTCTCTCGAAGCCACCTCCGGAAAGTTCTCATCCCAGTCCTTCATCGTCGATCGAGCTCTCAACCCGGAACGACTTCAATTCCCCAGCCGCCCGTTTCCCGTCTGGCAGACGCTCACCGCAGGCCGCTTCGATTCGCTCGAAGGCACCGTGGATGCTGCCCCGCGCCGCGTCTACTTCGAACTGGCCACCAAGTCCCTCAATAACTACTTCCCGCCGCGTATCGGCTACGGCGGAGTCAGTGAAGCGGAAGTCGCCGATCAACGATCCTGGTTTGGTGTCTCCCGAATCTTCAGACACGCCCCTGGCAAGCCTCCACAGGATGACCTTGCCCGCTTCCAGCCCCTGTTTACGGAATTCGCCGCAGAACCGGACTGGAACCTCAGACTCACCCGGCTTCTGCACGCTGCCGTCCGTCGCTGGGAACAGTCCGCCAGCACTCCCGACGATGTCCCGCTGCTCAACGACGCCCTGCAGACCAGACTGCTCCCCACCGATCTCGCCAGTGACCCGGAAACCGCACGACTTATCACCCTCTGGCGCGAACTCGAACAGAAAATTCAGCCCGATCAAACCGCAGGGTCCGCCGCAGAATGGCACGAAGGCCACGACGAACGACTCGCAGTCCGCGGTGTCTATACAGACCTCGCCGACACTGTCCCGCGAGCCGCCCTGCGACTCTTCCCCGACACTCAGCCACTCGCCCCCGGCGACAGCGGTCGCCTCCGCTGGACTCTCCGGATCACCGACCCGGCCAATCCCCTGTTCGCCCGCGTCTGGGTCAACCGCGTCTGGCACTTTCTCTTCGGCAGTGGCCTGGTGCGCACCACCGATGACTTCGGACATCTCGGCGAACTCCCCAGCCACCCCGAACTGCTCGATCACCTCACTACCGAATTCATCCGCGATGGGTGGTCCACCAAACGACTCATTCGCCGCATCGTCAGCTCCGCCACCTGGCGACAATCCAGCATCCCCGATCCCCGCGCCCTCGAAACCGACCCCGAAAATCGACTCTGGCACCACCACCCGCTCAGACGACTCGAAGCGGAAGCCATCCGCGATGCCATCCTCGCCGTCTCCGGCCGGCTCGATCCCACCCTCTACGGCCCTCCCATCGAACCCTGGCGCACCGCCGAAGATGCCTCCAAACGCCTCCTTCGCGGACCACTCGATGGAAATGGACGACGCAGCCTGTATCTCGAAATGACCCTGATGGAACCGCCTCGATTCCTCGCCCTCTTCAACCAGCCGCTCCCACGACAAACCAACGGACGACGGGACGTCACCAATACCCCCGACCAGGCCCTCGCACTGCTCAATGATCCCTTCGTCCACGAAGCCGCCCGCATCTGGAGCCTCAGCCTCATCGCCGATCAGGCACCCGACGTCCCCACCCGCGCTGCACGCATGCTGGAAACCGCACTCTCTCGCCCCGGCTCTCCGGACGAAATCGCCGGACTCACTCAACTCCTGCAACTCACCGCCACACTCCGCTCCATCCCCCCCGACCAGCTGCTCTCCCATCAGCCCTCATGGCAGGATGCCGCGCACGCGGTGCTGAACCTCAAGGAGTTCCTGTATGTTCCCTGAACCCATGAACGGCTCACGCCGCGTCTTCCTCCAGCACTCTCCGCTCGGCTTCGGCTGGCTGGCCTTCACCGGCCTCAACGCCCACTCCAAGGCTGCCGACAATCCGCCGCCACACACCATACCCCGGGCTCGTCGAGTGATCTTTCTGTTCATGGACGGAGGCGTCTCGCACGTCGACACCTTCGACCCCAAACCAGAACTCAGTCGCCGCAGCGGTCAGCCCGCCCAGTGGCGGCAGGACCCGAAATCCCAGGCCGTCAGTGCCGGCCGAAAATGGCTCGGCAGTCCCTGGACATTCCGCCAGCATGGACGCTCGGGATTATGGGTGAGCAGCCTCTTTCCACACCAGGCACGCATGGTCGATGACCTCTGCGTGATTCGCTCACTCACCGGCGAAACGCCGCTGCACGGTGCTCAGTCCCTGCTCCTCCACACCGGTCGCTCCGTCGCCGCTGCCCCCAGCATCGGATCCTGGATCTCCTGGGGACTGGGCTGCGAAAACCAGCAACTCCCCGGATACGTCCTGCTCAACAACGACTGGATCCCCAACGGCGGCTTCCAGAACTTCGCCAGCTCCTTCCTCCCGGCTGTCCACCAGGCCGCTCTCGTCCGCGCAAAAGGCACTCCCGTCGACAATATCAAGCCCGCCGACGAACCTCATATCCAGCAGGCCAAACTCAGTTTTCTCGCCAGTACCGACAGCCGCTTCGCCCGCCTGCAGAATCACTCCGCTCACATCGAATCCGCAATCCGCAACTATGAAACCGCGGCCCGCATGCAGACACTCGTCCCCGGTCTCTGCGATGTCACCGCCGAAACACCCGCAACACTCGCTCTCTACGGCGTCGACCGCAGCAATCCCTTCGAACAAATGTATTCCCTGCAGTGCCTCCGCGCACGCAGAATGATCGAAGCCGGTGTCCGTTTCGTCGAAATCACCTGCCCCAATACCCACGGCAATAACTCACCCTGGGATCAGCACGGCGAACTCAGACACCGACACGAAGAAAATGCCCGAATCACCGATCAACCCGTCACCGCACTCCTGATCGATCTGAAACAGCGCGGACTCCTCGATGATACCCTTGTCGTCTGGGCCGGCGAAATGGGTCGCACACCTCACAGTTCCGGGACCGATGGACGCGATCACCATGTGAGCGGCTACACCATCTGGCTCGCCGGAGCTGGTGTTCGTGGTGGAATCACCTTCGGAGCGACCGATGAGATGGGCATGAGCGCTGTGGAACACCCGATTGACATTCATGATGTCCACGCCACGATCCTGCACCTGCTTGGCATCAACCACGAACAACTCACCTTCCGTTTCGGCGGCCGTGATATGCGACTCACCGACGTCCACGGTCGTGTGCTCCACGAAATTCTCAGCTGACAACCGCCACAAACCAGCAGATCAGCAGCAGCCTGCGGACGACCACACAGAGTCACTGTTTGTGATGCTGAGGCCAGCGATGGATTTTGAGCACTGATTCGAACAGTTGCCGGGCTCGCGGCAGGGATGCGGCTCCGCAGAAGTTTCGCCCTCCCGCTGCCGCCCTGTACCGGGCGAATCAAAGTGATCCTTCGAACGCAGCGACCGTTTTTGTGCGTTTTGGCGGCAGGCAAACCACAGCATTTGTCCTTTGATTCGCAGCTCAATCACTGACAAATGCTCTGGCACGAAGCAGGCATCGTCGGCATCGCCGTCAGCTGCGGCATACAGTCTGCGGCCCGTCGAAGTGTCGTCTCCCAAATTCCCGTTGCCTGACTGTTCATCGAGTACCGGGAAGACTTGTTTGCGTTTTTTCGCCCGATTGAGTGAACTATTTGTCAGTCCACACCAACTCGGTGTGTCCCGAACCAGCAAGGACTCAGCCATGCATCCAATCGTGACGTCCTGCCTCCCCACCATCTTCGGACTGTTGATCCTGGCCGGTATTCCGGTTGCCTGCGTTCCCTGCTGTGCTCAGGACATTGCCGCGGCGTCCCTGCGGACTTACGAAAATCGGCTTCAGCGGATCACCAATCCTGGGCCTTTGCTTGCGGATTTCCCGGAATTTTTCGAGCCGATTCAGGAGCAGGCGCACTTTGAGTCGCCGGCGATCGTTGCGGATGAAGGGGCTGACCTGCATGTCCGGGCATGGCGGTTTTCCTATAACGCTCGCGGCATCATCGAAACGCCCAACCATCTCCTCGCCCGCGAGACTGCTGTGATCATGGTTCATCCATGGGCCATCGATGACAGCTGGGGCTGGAAGTCACCACAGCCAGCCGGGGTCGCCGACTTCTGCACTCCGGAAAAAAACGCACTTGCATCCCGGCACACAAAACAGGTCATCGACCCGTTTCTGAAACGACTGCGGGACAGGGTGGCCTGCGTCATGTACAGTCTTCCCGGTCCTGCCGATCCGCTTCGTACTCAGGTCTATCGGTCGTTCCGAAAATCGCCATCGGCGGAAGAACGAGTGGCCGGTGAGCAACAGCTGCGAAAGGTGCTCGCGGACTTCGATTACACCGGGCAGCCTTTGCCTGCTGAACTGACATTAAATACACGTCTTCCGGTGGCCGACTATTTCCGGCAGTTCCCGGGCCTGGATGCCGGCGCTCGATTCAACGGTGAAGGATTCTGGAAGTTGCCGATTCCCGTGAGTGATTCGGTTTCGGTACAGCCGCAGGATGTGGTGATTTTCGACGATGAAGGCTATCCGCCGCTGCGGGATTTTCTGCAGGAACAGGGTGTGCGGCATGTTCTGCTCACAGGCTACGCCACCGACATGTGCTACTGCCGCACCACCGCCGGCTACGAAAATCTCTCGAAGGACTTCAACGTGTTTCTGGTGGCCGACGCATCGCTGGCCACGTTTCCCTCCAATACATCACCACGTTTCGCAGTGAATGCATCCATCTCCTTTGCGGCCCTCAACCAGCTGATCACGCAGGTCTCGTGGGTGCAGACAGAAGGGTCAGAGAAGCCATGAAGCTCCCAACGCGACTGGGCCGTCGTCAACTTCTGCAGGCGGGCACCGTGGCCGCTCTGGCATGCGTTCCTGCGCTCGAAGCGACGCCCCGCGTCTTCCCCGGCCGCGGTGATCCGTCCCCTGGTGCGGCCCGAATCGCAATTACGCTTGATCTGGAAATGAGTCGCAATTTTCCAGTCTGGGACGCCACGCAATGGGATTATGAAAAGGGTAACCTCAATGACGAAACAAAGCTGTATTCCCTTGAAGCGGCGCGGCGGGTGAAGGCTGCTGGCGGAGTGCTGCATTTCTTTGCCGTGGGGCGCGTGCTGGAGCAGGCGGATGTGACCTGGCTGAAGGAGCTTTCAGCAGCAGGCCATCCGATCGGCAATCACACCTACGATCACGTCAACCTGCTGGCAACTCGACAGGAGGATCTGCAGTTTCGTTTTCAGCGCGCCCCATGGCTCCTGCGGGGACTGCCCGTCGAGGAAGCAATTCGCGAGAATATCCGTCTGGCAGGTGAGGCGATGCAGTCGCGTCTGGGACTGCAGTTCTCCGGCTTTCGCACTCCCGGTGGCTTCAGCGACGGGCTGCGTCAGCACCCTGCCATCCGCGCGATGCTGCAGGAACTGGGCTTCACGTGGGTCAGCAGCCTCTATCCGTCCCATCCCAATACACAGCCCCTGCAGGAGCCGGATGAGGCCGTCCTGAATGGAATCCTGAAAGCTCATCAGCAGGCTCAGCCGTTCGCTTACCCGGATGGACTGATTGAAGTGCCGATGAGTCCGATCAGTGACATCGGGGCCTTTCGCACCGGCCGGTGGAAGCTGGACTGGTTCCTCAGATCCATCCGACAGTGCGTGCAGTGGACCATTGAAAATGGCGCCGTGTTTGATTTTCTCGCTCACCCGTCGTGCCTGTATGTCGTGGACCCGGAATTTCGGGCGATCGAGCTGATTTGTGAACTGGTGCGGGAGGCTGGTGATCGCGCGGCCATTGTGGATCTGAACAGCATCGCTGCAGGTGTTTCGGGGAAGACGAGGGACTGACATGAGACTGTGCCTCGTGATTGCCGCTCTTCTGCTCACAGGCTCGCTCAGAACGCGCGCCGACGAACCTGCCTTCGGCCGCGACATTCTGCCGCTGCTGTCCGAGAAATGCTTTGCCTGCCACGGCCCTGACCCCGGGAACCGCAAAGCGGAACTGCGCCTGGACACTCGCGACGCTGCGCTGGTTTCAGCCATCGTCCCCGGACAACCGGCTGAGAGTGAGCTGCTGCGGCGCGTGCGTTCGACCAATCCTGAAGACGTCATGCCGCCTCCGGACTCCCACAGCAATCCGCTCACACCCGAACAGTCTTCAATGCTGGAACGCTGGATCACCGCTGGTGCTCCGTGGGGCAAACACTGGGCTTTTGAACCGCCGGTCACGGTTGCCCTGCCTGACGGCGAGCACCCCATTGATGCACTGATTCAGCGGCGGCTGCAGCAGGAACATCTGCAGCCCGCTCCGGAAGCTCCCCGCCACACCCTCATCAGACGACTGTCCTTCGATCTCACAGGACTGCCCCCCACACCGGACGAATTGAATTCGACCGACACCTACGAGACTCACGTGGAGCGACTGCTGAATTCACATCACTACGGCGAACGCATGGCCATGTGGTGGCTGGATGTCGCTCGATATGCGGATACAGACGGCTTCCAGTCAGATGCATCCCGGGATAACTGGCCATGGCGCGACTGGGTCATTGATGCGTTCAATTCCAATCAGCCGTTTGATCGCTTTACCCGCGACCAATTTGCCGGTGACCTGTTGCCGGGAGCCACACCGGAACAGATTCTGGCCACCTGTTTTCATCGCAATCACATGACCAACGGCGAAGGCGGCCGGGATCCTGAAGAATCACGAGTGGATTATGTGCTGGATCGTGTGAACACGATGGGCACAGCATTTCTGGGGCTGACTCTGGGCTGCAGTCAATGTCATTCCCATAAGTTTGACCCGATTTCGCAGGCGGAGTACTACGGGCTGACGGCCTTTTTCAACAGCATTGATGAAGACGGCAAAGCGGGAAAAGCTGCAAAGCCGTACCTGTCCGTTGCTTCACCCCGAGTAGAACGCGCTGTAACGGAAGCTCAGGAGCTGACCACGGCACGACAGGAGGTGGTCACGGCAAGTCGCGAATCTGCTGTCGGACCATTCGAGGAATGGCTTCGCACTTGCCGTGCTGAAGCCGATGCCGAATTCTCTGCCTGGCGACCGCTCCTGGGCACAGCAGAAGCCACCGAAGGTACCCTGCTGACTCAGGAAGCTGACGGCACCATTCAGGCGGGCGGTCCGCATCCTCGTCAGGATGACTATCGACTGATGGCCCGTGTGCCGTTGTCGCGGGTGACCGGAGTGCGACTGGATGTGCTGCCGCATCCCGCTCATACCGGTGGACGATTCACTCGCGGAGCAACCGGTGAATTCATTCTGACGGATGTCAAAGTGCAGTTGCGAAAACGCGGCGTCAGCCAGGTTCGGGATCTCGCCATTCGCAGCGCCGTCGCTGATTTTTCTCCCGACCAGAAAGACGCTCGATCCTACGGCGACATTCGCGGCGTCCTTGATGACGATCCACGCAATGGCTGGACCACCCGGAGTGCCCCGGAAGTGACGCCGCACACCGCCGTGCTGGCACTCGCAGAACCTGTGCTGCCGGAGCCCGATGAGGAACTCATCATCGAACTGCGTCAGCGTTCGACGGATGGTGATGCCAATCTGGGGCGGTTTCGTCTGTTCGTCACTGACCAGCCTGGTCCGGCCGTGAATTCCGTTGGTCCTGCGCCGCTGGAAGAGTTGTCGCGGCTGCCGGCAGGAGAGTTGCCCGGCGATTCGCTCCGCGAGCGACTTTTCGAGCAGTTTCTGGCGGACTATGGACCTTATCAGCAGGCCAGACAGGCTCTGGATCGCGCCAGTGCTCAGCTCAGGGAAATCCAGGCCGCTCGAAAAGTGGACGTGATGGTGCTTGCGGAACGCAGCGAGCCTCGACCCACTTTTGTGCTCAAACGCGGTGTCTGGGATCAGCACGGCGAACTGGTACAGCGTGGTGGTTTGTCACAGATCGCTCCACTGGAAGGCTCGTCACTGTCACGACTGGATCTTGCGCACTGGCTTACGTCTCGCCAGCATCCGCTCACTGCCCGCGTGCTGGTGAACCACCTCTGGCAGCTTTGCTTTGGCACCGGACTGGTCCGGACACCGGAAGACTTTGGGCTGCAGGGGGACCAGCCGGAATATCCGGAGCTGCTGGATTGGCTGGCAGTGGAGTGCATGGAAAGTGGCTGGGATGTTCGACACATGCTGCGGCTGATCGTGACGAGCGCAGTCTATCGACGCAGTTCGGCAGTGACGGCTGAGTTGTGGCGACGTGATCCGGAAAATCGCCTGCTGGCGCGCGGCGCCCGGTTCCGCCTGCCGGCGTGGATGCTGCGCGATGCCGCACTGCGAGCCTCGGGAATGCTCAATCCCGCTGTGGGAGGACCGCCGGTGCGTCCGTATCAGCCGCCGGGTGTCTGGGAAGAAAACTTCATGGGGCGATTGACGTGGATCCCCTCCGATGGCCCCGCACAGTATCGACGGACACTCTACGCGTTCTGGCGTCGCAGCATCGCGCCCACATTCCTCTTCGATACCGCCCAGCGACGCACATGCGAAGTGCGTTCGATCCGCACCAACTCACCGCTGCAGGCCCTGACACTGCTGAATGATGAAAATTTCCTGGATGCTGCCCGGGCCGCCGCCGCTGCAGCACTCAGGCAGCAGGATCCCCTGACGGATCTGTCTCTGCGAATCCTCTCCCGACCGCCCACGGATCGTGAACGGCAGATTCTTGAACGCGAGCGAGACCGCGCACTCCGGTTCTATCAGCAGCATCCGCTGGAGGTCCGACAGTTTCTCCAGCGTGGCCAGTGGATGGTGGATGCAGAAAAATCCACAGAAGAGCTCGCCAGCCATGCCGCGCACATGGTTGTGGCCAGCCTGCTGCTGAATCTTGACGAGGCAATCACCCGTGAATGAACTCAACGCCCCTGTATTTCAGTCTCGGAGACGGTTCCTGCAGCAGGGCCCGGGAATGCCACTGATCGCCGCAGCGCTTGCACGGCTGGAGGGAGTGGACGGAGCCGGCCAGCAGGCCCATCACACGCCCACCGCCCGCCGCGTCATCTTCCTGACACAATCCGGCGGCCCCTCACAACTGGAACTGTTCGATCCCAAACCCGGACTGCTCCGCCGGGCCGGAACCGAACTGCCCGAATCTGTTCGCCAGGGCCAGCGACTCACCACCATGACCTCCGGTCAGAAACAGCTGATCATGCCCTCCCGGGTGCGATTTTCACCCTGCGGCCAAAGCGGCACTCAAATCAGCGAATGGCTGCCACATCTGCAGACAATTGCCGATGAAATCTGCCTGATTCGGTCCATGTATACTGAGGAAATCAATCACGCTCCGGCGATGACCAGATTTCTGACGGGCCATCAGCTGCCCGGACGTCCCAGCATCGGCGCGTGGACAAGTTACGGGCTGGGAAGCGAAAACGGCACACTCCCGGAATACATCGTGCTGATTTCAAGGATGCAGCGACCAAGTGACCAGCCCCTGTATGATCACTACTGGGGGAGCGGTTTTCTGCCGTCGCGATATCAGGGAGTCAAACTGCGCAGTTCTCGTGAACCCGTGCTGTATCTTCGGGACCCCGATGGACTCCCGCGAAGCCTTCGCCGCGGAATGCTCGATGGACTCGCTGAACTTAACCACGCACATCTCGAATCCACCGGGGATCCTGAAATCGCCACACGCATGCGGCAATACGAAATGGCCTGGCAAATGCAGACCAGTGTGCCGGAACTGGTCGACCTGAGCGATGAACCGGAGGAAGTCTTCCAGCTGTACGGCCCCGATTCACGTCGCCCCGGCAGCTACGCAGCCAACTGCATTCTGGCCCGACGTCTGGCAGAACGCGGTGTGAGATTCGTTCAGCTGTTTCATCCGGACTGGGATCATCACAGTCGCCTGCCCTCGTGGTGCACCGCCCGCTGTCGCGATACCGATCAGGCCAGCGCCGCACTGGTGCTGGACCTCAAACGCCGCGGACTGCTCGAAGACACACTCGTGATCTGGGGCGGCGAATTCGGACGCGGCGTGGCGGGTCAGGGACAGTGGGACAGCAGCGAAGCTGGCCGCGATCACCACCCGCGCTGCTTCAGCATCTGGATGGCCGGTGGCGGCGTCCGCCCCGGAATGACCTTCGGTGCCACAGACGATTTCAGCTACAACGTTCAGGAAAACCCGGTACACGTTCGGGATCTGCATGCCACCGTACTGAAATTGCTCGGATTCGATCATCAACAACTCAGCTTTCGGCTGCAGGGACTGGATTTTCGACTCACCGGAGTGGAACCGGCGCGAGTGGTCACGGAGATCCTTGAAGCGACGGTGGGCACGGAGTCCTCCCTCTGACGCCACGAGACAATTCACCGCATCGCCACAGACATCGGATGCTCATTCAAAGTACATTTCCTGCCACAGATATTGGCCATATGGTGTAGCCGCTCCGGATTGTTCACCGCAAACCCCTTTGTTGACTGCACTTAGGCTAAATGTTTCCAAATGGCATCAAAGCTGCGATCAGAGTTGTTCAGTGTCTTGTCAACAACTGTTTACAGGGAGCTGAGCGATGAAACGGTGGTTTTCCAATTCGGTGGGAGTGTGGCGGGCCGCGGTTTTTCTGGCGGGGCTGGTGACAGTCACCGGGATGGCTCTGGACGCTCGCGCTTCAGGATTATTGATCGCCGACGGCGGTCTGGGTGGTGTGCTGCGGATTGAGCGGCATGAAGTGAGTGTGGTGATCAATAACGGCATTGCAGTCACTCAGGTGCACCAGGTGTTCCGGAACACTGAGCAGCGTGTGGTGGAAGCGTTGTACACATTTCCGGTTCCGGCCGGGGCCAGTGTGAGCAATTTCAGGATGCTGATTGGTGGGAAGGAGATGACGGGCGAGGTTGTCGAGAAGCAGCGGGCTCGGGAGATCTACAACAGCTACAAGGCCGTCAAACGCGACCCGGGGCTGCTCGAACAGAAAGATTTCCGCACGTTTGAGCTGCGAATCTTCCCGATTGCTGCCGGTGCGGAGCAGGAGATCTGGCTGACGTGGCACCAGCAGCTGGACTTCGATCACGACACGGCCACCTGGGTCTACCCTCTGGCCACCACCACTCGCCCCGACATCGATACTCAGGTCCACGGACGCTTCTCGATGACCGTGGATGTGAAGAGTGAGATTCCGGTGACAAAGCTGTTCAGTCCTTCCCATGAAGATGATTTTGTGATTTCCAGCCACGCACCGGGTTATGTGCGAGCGAGCCTTGAGACGGAGGGTGGGAGTCTGGCTCGGGACGTGGTGCTGGGATTTGATGTGGAACGTCCGCGGACGGGAATTGACGTGATTACTTCACGCCAGTCCGGAGAAGACGGCTATTTCCTGCTCACCATGACGGCGGGTGCGGAACTGGAAGAGGCGTCGACAGCGATGGACTATGTGTTTGTTGTGGACATTTCCGGCAGCATGCTGCATCAGGGAAAGCTGATCCAGTCGCGGAACACCGTGGAATCCTTCCTTGATGCCCTCGGCCCGGAAGATCGTTTTGAAGTCATCACCTTCAGCAGCATTCCCATTCTGCATTTCGGGGAACTGCGACCGGCGAACACCGAATCGCGAGAATCAGCCAGGGCGTGGCTGGCGGGTCAGCGTGCCCGAGGCGGCACAGTGCTGCAGCCAGCACTTCAGACGGCCTACAAGTTTCGCAATCCGGATCGTCCGCTGAATGTGGTGCTCCTGTCTGATGGCATGACGGAAACCGGCGAACAGGCAGAACTCGTTCGCCTGATCGAAGAAGCCGAAGACGGAATTCGAGTCTTCTGTGTGGGGGTCGGAAATGAAGTCAATCGACCGCTCCTGAAACAGCTGGCGGAAGGAGCCGGGGGCCTGGCAGCCTTTGTGTCGCAGGAGGATGACTTCGGACGTCAGGCAAAGCTCTTCCGCCGCAAACTGATGCGTGCCGCTGCCTCGGAAGTGCAGATCGAAGTGGACGGCGCGGAGGTGTATGACGTGACGCCGCGAGTGCTCCCGGATCTGTTTCATGGGGCCCCGCTCCGTATGTATGGGCGTTATCGCAGGGCGGGGAAGGTGACCGTGAAAGTCACCGCAACAGTCCTTGGCCAGCCGCAGTCACAGGCCGTGGACGTCACGTTCCCGGATACCAACGCCGACAAACCGGAGATTGAGCGGATGTGGGCCTACGAACAGGTGCAGCAGAAGCTGGCAGAAATTCGCCGCAGTGGCGAAACACCACAGCTGGCCGCCGACATCGTCGCCCTCTGCGAAGGCTACTCCATCGTCAGTG
>JBJTOM010000184.1:0-2704 GCA_046074585.1 Planctomycetota bacterium
CTCTGAATCGCCGAAACAAGACGCACCTCCCCGCTTTCTGCAGCCGAATTCAGGTGATTCAGAGATGTTACCCCTGCGGACTCAGAAACACATTCCAGGACTGTTGCGGCGGAAATGTCGCGGCAGGGCCTGGGGGTTGCCTGTCTGGTTCTGGTGGCTATTCCGGTGGTTTTCGTGACAGCCCGTGTGCTGAATCCGGATGCCTCAGGTCTGGGCACGCATCGGCAGCTGGGGCTTCCGCCCTGTGCGTTTCTGAGAGCGACCGGGATGGTCTGCCCGCAGTGCGGACTGACCACCAGTTTTGCGTTGCTGGTACGAGGCAGGACAGGAGAGGCGTTGCGAGCCAATCCGGCCGGTCCCGTGCTGGCTGGGATCCTGCTGGCAGCCTGGCCCTGGTTGCTGGTTTCGGTGTTAATCCGCAGGTGGACCGTATTTGGCGATCCTGGGGGAGTGCTGATGAGGCTGGTTCTGGGCTGGTTTCTGCTGACGCTGATTCAGTGGGTACCGCGAATTCTGTGACAGGGAAAACGAACGTTTCAACGGAGTGAAGTGCAGTGCTGCAGGAAGCCAATCAACAACACGCCGTGAAATCTCGCTGGTGGCTGCCGCTGCTGCGGAACTTTTTGATCTGTGTACTGGCGGTTACCGCTGTCACGTCACTTCCTGGCTGTTCGCTGGGGGTGATGATGGGGAAAATGCTGTTCGGCGATCCGAAGCTGAAGTGTCAGTTTCGTGGGGCGACAGGAGTGGATCTGACGAAGGGTGAGAAGTCGATTCTGCTCGCCTGCTCTGCTCCGCACAGCGTGCTGGCCCGGACTCCATCGATCCAGATTGACATCGTTGACCGGATGTCGCGGACGCTGGATATTCGTGGAGTCAGGGTGATCTCTGCGGACGATGTGGCCGCATGGTTTGACGACCATGGTGAATGGGGCGACTTTACGGAACTGGCGGAACGCTTTGACGCGGATTATGTGATGAATATCAGTATTGATGAATTCAGTCTTGATGTACCGGACAGCAAAAATCTGCAGCAGGGCAAGGTCGCAGGTAAGGTGCAGGTGCTGGACTGCAGTGGCGGTGGTGATCCGGTCACGGCTTTTGACCGCAACTTCAGTCTGCAGTTCCCGGAGTACCCGGTACCAAAGGAAAACCGCTCAGAGCAGTTATTCACCGAGAGCTTTCTGGACCGAACATCGCTGACTCTGGCGCAGTTTCTTTATGATCATCGTGCGAGTGAGACGGTTCACTGATTTTGCTGGTTTGTGGCAGTCGCAGTCGAGAACTTTTCACGTCCTGTTTCGGAAGATCCAATGACTTCAGCTGAACCTGCTGCGAGCATTCGCAGACCACCATCGACATTGTCCCGTCGACTGCTCCAGGTGCTGTGTTCCCTCGCATTGCTGCTGGCGATTCCCGGCTGCAATTATTTCATCGCGCTTGGTTATCTGATTGGCGGTCCGCCTCTGGAAGAGCCGCTGTTTGAGAAGGAAACGAAGAAGTCCATGACGGACAAGGACATTCGGGTGGCGGTCGTGTGTTATGCGTCTGACGAACTGAAATACCGTTTTGACAATATCGATCACATCATCGCCAGTCGGGTCACCAATCAGATGGCGGGGAAGAAGATTGAGATGGTGCCGTACGACGAAATCCGCGCGTGGCTGAATGAGAACCCGGACTGGGATACGGCGGAGGACGTGGGAGCGGAGTTTGATGTGACGTATGTGGTCTACATTGATGTGAGCGATTTTTCGCTTTATGAACGTGACAGTAATTCGCTGTTTCGCGGTCGGTGTGATGCGATTGTGAGCGTCTACGAGATGGAGACGGGCGGAGATGGTCGAAGAATCTTTTCACGCGATGTCAACAGCGTGTATCCGACTCAGGTTCCCCGTTCGGCGACGGATGTGAGCCACGACACATTCCGGATGGAGTACATCTGGAGGCTGAGTGATGATATCGGACGACTGTTCTATCCCTGGCACGTGGCTGATCAGTTTGATCATACGGCCTGAGTCGGGCGACATCACTGATTCCCGGCGTTCTGCAGGCTTTTGAATAACCGCTCAACCGCCGCTGCAATGCGATCTTCCATGTCACCCTGCCAGCGGAATGCGGGACGGCCGTATTCGTACAGGCTGTTTCCGCCTTCGTATCCGCCTTCTTCCCAGACACGGCGGCTGGGGATGTAGGCGAGCATATCGTCTGAATAGCCCATGACCCATGTACCGCTGCCATATTCGGATTTGAACCGCAGGGCATAGTCGACAACGGTTTCGGCCCCCAGTCCGATCCAGCGCATCTGGCTGCCGAGCAGCCAGACGTGGACGGGGTATGGTGAGGATGTTTCGAATTTTTCTCCGGCTTCCAGTTTTGCGAGCATTCGGGTGGCCCAGCGGGCTTTGAGCTCATTTCTGTCCTGCAGCAAAGCGCGCAGGTCGTCCCCATTGACAACCTGCAGATAGGGGAGCTCGATGAGTTCAAAAGCTGTTTTCAGTGCCGGGCTGACTGGCTGGAGTGGCATTGCGAGTGTGGCGGAAACGGCGTCGGCCAGCATCTGACCATATTTCCGGCACAGCGTGACCTCGCGTCTTGGCAGGGGGTTCTGGTCTCCGCCGCAGGTGTTGACAAACATGGCTGCCGCGCCGGGGTGCCGCTGTTCAAGGATTTCCTGGGCAAAGCCGGGATAATCACCGCACCA
>JBJTOM010000185.1:0-865 GCA_046074585.1 Planctomycetota bacterium
GATGACTGCTGCAGATATTCAGCGTTCAGCTTTTCGCGCCGTTTTTCAAATCCGTCGGCGGATCTGTCGGCGTTCTCGTCAGTGGCAGCCAGCGCTGTCAGGGCCACAATGATGGACAGGGCTATGGTGACGATCGAAAGAACGGGGCGTGATTTGAGGGGGACCATGTCTGCAAACCCGGCGGAAACGTCAAGAGCGGGAGGGAAACTTGCTGAGTACTGGCATTCTGGGGTGGATAAATCGAGGATTCCCGCAGAACGTCTCGGCGATCGCGCCCATCGCGGCGAAATGCCCTCGCTCAGTCCAGCTGCGGCTCCCCTGGCCCTGCGCTGACGCCTGTGATCCACTCACTGTCGCACAGCTTCACTCTCCGGCGGAGAACGGCTTTCCACGGACCTCCACCACAGACTTCGCCGTCGCCCCGTCCAGCGGCCGGCCGCTGGTGTAGCCTGTTGAAGCAACCAAGGTGCCATGCACCACAGAAAGTAACCAACGTGATATGCACCTTAACGCTCTGCCGAACGCCGCGAAGCCACGGGGTGGACAGGTCGCGTCTGCGTCCTCACGTGCCGTCACCTGCTCCCCACGTCGCACTGCCCCCACCAGATGTCCTGCAAACCTGCAGGTGGAAACCGACCGCAGATTCCCCGTCAAGATTCAGGGATTTGTGAACGCCGTCTGGGATTGCGGCCGTCTTGTGCCGCGCCCGTGCCGCCTGCGGCTCCGGATCGTCCGGATCGTCCGGAACCGGCATCGCACTCATGGTGTTGCCGTGACACACCGAGGCGTGTGGGGATTTCGTATTATTGACCTGCTGATTGGTGAGACTCAGGAAAGCCGGTGAGCCTCCGTCGGGGGATTGACA
>JBJTOM010000186.1:0-8808 GCA_046074585.1 Planctomycetota bacterium
ACCGAGGTTGGTGATGGTGAAGGTGCCGCCCTGCATATCTTCGGTTTTCAGCTTTTTGTCGCGGGCCTTGCCGGCGACCTCAGAGAGTTCTGAAGCGACCTGGAGGATGTTTTTCTGATCACAGTTGCGGATCACGGGGACCACGAGGCCGTTGGGTGTGTCGACGGCCACGCCGATGTGATAGTACTGTTTGACGATGAGTTCCCCGGACTGCAGGTCCACGCTGGAGTTGAAGTTGGGGAAGGCTTTGAGGGCACCGACGACCGCTTTGATGATGATGGCCGTCATGGTGATTTTGGGTGAGTTGGGGTTGGCTTTGACGTATTTTCGGCGAGCGGCTTCCAGTTCCGTGATGTCGGCCAGATCGTGCTGTGTGACATGGGGGATGGTGACCCATGCGGCGTGCAGATTGGCTGCGGCTGTGCGGAAGATTTTGTTCATGGGCTGTCGTTCGACCGGCCCGAAGCGGCTGAAGTCCGGAAGCGGGGCAGCCTGAACGAGGCCGAAGCCTGGGGCAGACGGAGCGGCTGCGGGGACGGCTGCGGGTTGTGCCATGCGGTCGCGGACGTAGGCTTCGACGTCTTCGATGGTGATGCGTCCGCCGGCGGCAGAGCCCTTGACAAGCTTCAGATTCACACCGAGTTTGCGGGCGAGCCGACGTGTGGCGGGGCCGGCAGGAGCCGGGGGGCCATCTGGGCGAGCGGTGGCTGGTGCCGGAGTTGCTGCGGGGGTGGAGGGGGTTGCTTTGGGAGGGACCTGAGCAGCAGAGGTGGCGACGGGAGGAGGAGTGACTTTCGGGGGTGCAGTGGCGGGTTGGGGGGCGGCAGTCGCCACCTGAGTGCTGATGGTGATCAGGGGTGCACCGACGGCGACGGTCTGGCCGGCCTGAACGTGAACTGCAGTGACAGTTCCAGCGTAGGGGCAGCGAATATCGGCTGCGGCTTTATCGGTTTCGACTTCGCAGACCACGGCATCAGCAGCGATGACATCGCCGACTTTGACGCTGACGAGAGCGACATCGACTTTGGAGACACCTTCGGAAACTTCCGGGAGGCGGAATTCGAGAGTGGACGCGGCAGCAGGTGAGGCTGCGGGGACGGCTGGCGGGGCGGGAGTCGTGGGTCCGGCGGAGGCGGCGACCGGAGCAGGAGCGGGGTTGGCTGCGGGGGGTACCGGGGCAGGAGTGTGGGCTTCGAGCAGGAGGATGGGGGCTCCTACGGCGACGGTCTGTCCGGGTTGCATGAGCACTTTGGTGACGCGGCCGGCGTGGGGGCAGTTGATATCTGCGGCGGCTTTGTCGGTTTCGACTTCACAGACGACTGTCCCTGCCTGAATGACATCACCCTCCCTGACGTGGACCTGGGCCACATCAACGGATGTGACACCTTCGGAAACTTCGGGCAGCTTGAATTCGATAGGCATAGTCGGGAAAGCTTGCTGAAGAGGGGAGGCGTTTCGCGGCGAACCGCCGGTGGAACCGGCGGCGAGCGGCGGGCGTTGTCAGGCGTTGAGGGGGTTGATTTTTTCGGGGTCGATCGCGAGCGATTTGAGGGCATCCGGGAGTTTGGCGGGATCGAAGCCACCAACTCGAGCGAGTCCGCGGAGGGTGGCGAAGGCGGTGCATTCGCCGTCGATCTGGAAGTGTCGGCGGAGTTCCGGTCGGGTTTCGCTGCGGCCGAAGCCATCGGTGCCAAGGACGATGTATTCGCCGGGAATCCATTCGCGAATCTGATCGGCGACGAGTCGCACATTGTCGCTGGTGGAGATGAAGGGACCGGCAATGCCGCTTAATGTGTTTTCCAGATAGGAGCGACGGGGGGGCTGGTCGGGGTGCAGGTCATTCCAGTGCTGGCATTCCATGGCATCGCGACGGAGTTCGCTGTAGCTGGTGACGCTCCAGAGGTCGCTGCCGATACCGAATTGATCCTTGAGGATCGCCTGGGCGCGGAGAGCTTCGCGGAGGATGGTGCCGCTGCCGAAGAGTTGCGGGCGGTGAGTCTGGCCGGGGCCGCTGTCGGTGGACTGGAACCGATACATGCCTTTGAGGATGCCTTCGGTGAGTCCTTGCTGCTGGGGCATTGGCGGGTGAACGTAGGCTTCGTTGTAGACGGAGAGGTAATAGAAAATCTCTTCCCCTTCCGCGTACATGCGGCGGAGCCCTTCCTGGACGATGACAGCCAGTTCATAGCCCCAGGTGGGATCGTAGGAGCGGATCGTGGGGACGGTGGTGGCCATCAGCTGGCTGTGACCGTCTTCGTGCTGGAGACCTTCGCCATTGAGTGTTGTGCGGCCGGAGGTGCCTCCGCAGAGGAAGCCCTTGACGCGAGTATCAGCAGCGCACCAGATGAGGTCACCGACACGCTGGAAGCCGAACATGGAATAGTAGATATAGAAGGGAATCATATTGATGCCGAGGTTGGCATGGGCGGAGCCGGCGGCGATGAAGGACCCCATGGCGCCAGCTTCGTTGATGCCTTCTTCCAGCAGCTGACCGTTGCGGGCTTCCTTGTAGAACATTGCGCTGCTGGAGTCGACGGGTTCGTAGAGCTGTCCTTTGCTGCTGTAGATGCCGACCTGAGCGAACAGGCCTTCCATCCCGAAGGTCCGCGCCTCGTCGGGGATAATGGGAACCACTCGCGGCCCGAACGACTTGTTGGCGACCAGTCCGCGGATGATGGCGCCCAGCGCGAACGTGGTGGAGCCTTCTGCACCTTCGCTGCCAGGGAGCAGCGGTTTGGCGCGGAAGACTTTATCCTGCAGGGACGGCACATCGAGCCGTTCTGAACAGATGTGCCGATGAGGAATATAGCCACCAAGGGCGGCGCGACGCTGCTGCAGGTATTTGACCTCAGGACTGTCGGGATCCGGTTTGTAAAACGGCAGGCTTTCGATTTCGTTGTCGCTGATCGGGAGACCGAAGCGGGTCCGGAAGTCTCTGAGTCCTGCGAGCGGGACCTTTTTCTGGTTATGGGCGACGTTGCGGCCTTCCCCGGCTTCTCCGAGGCCGTAGCCCTTGACGGTCTTCGCAAGGATCACCGTGGGGGCTCCCTTGTGGTTCACGGCGGAGTGGTAGGCGGCATAGACTTTGCCTGGATCGTGGCCTCCGCGACGGATGGTTTCGAGTGTT
The DNA here is from genome assembly GCA_046074585.1 of Planctomycetota bacterium. GTDB lineage: Bacteria > Planctomycetota > Planctomycetia > Planctomycetales > Planctomycetaceae > SXXK01. The sequence goes on from JBJTOM010000186.1 coordinate 3,128, forward strand.
TCGTCGCTGAGATGTTCGACCAGCTGGAGCAGTTCCGGGTCTACACCGAAGAAATGGCGACGAATGTATTCACCATCAGATACGGTGTACTTCTGGTACTGGCCATCGACCACTTCGCCCATCCGCTTGACCAGTTTGCCGTTTTCGTCACGATCGAGCAGGGCGTCCCAGTCGCCGCCCCAGACAACTTTGATGACATTCCAGCCGGCACCGCGGAAGGCCGCTTCGAGTTCCTGGATGATCTTGCCGTTGCCGCGCACGGGGCCATCGAGCCGCTGCAGGTTGCAGTTGATGACCCATGTGAGGTTGTCGAGGTTTTCGCGGGAGGCGAGGGTAAGAGCGCCCAGCGATTCGGGTTCGTCACATTCGCCGTCGCCAAGGAACGCCCAGACGCGGGACCGGGACGTGTCGAGAAGGCCACGATGTTCCATGTAGCGGAGGAACCTGGCGTGGTAGATGGAACAGATTGGCCCGAGGCCCATGGAGACCGTTGGAAACTGCCAGAAGTCCGGCATGAGCCATGGATGGGGGTAGCTGGACAAGCCCCCTCCGGCAGGCAGTTCGCGACGAAAGTTGTCCAGATGCGATTCGCTGAGACGGCCTTCCAGAAAGGCACGGGAATACATGCCGGGGGACGCGTGGCCCTGAAAATAGACCATGTCACCCGTGTGATTGGACGTCCGGGCGTGGAAAAAGTGATTCTGAGCCACCTCGTAGAGGGTGGCGGATGAAGCAAACGTGGAAATGTGCCCGCCGACGCCGTCGTAGAATGTGTTTCCACGAACCACCATCATCATGGCATTCCAGCGGACGATACTTTTGATCCGCCGTTCCAGTTCCCGATCACCGGGGTAACGCACCTGTTCCGAATGATGAATCGTATTGATGTACGGTGTGTTGGCCGTGAACGGCAGCATCACTCCGCGGGAATAGGCACGCTCCTGGAGCTGAACCAGCAATTGACGGAGTTTTTCGGGACCGTGACGGTGCAGAATGTCTTCCAGTGACTCAAACCATTCATCCAGTTCTTCCGGAGAAATGCCGGAGGATGACCCCGCTACAGACTGATCCTGCATTCGAATCCCCATGCGATATGGTTAGAACGTGTTGCCGAACTGGCGGATTGTAGGGTTCAGGCGGTTTGCATTCAATGCGACGCGGGAGGGGCGGCGGATCCGTCCACAGAGTGGAATTGGAGAAGATGGGAGGCCTGCAAATGGCTGGCAGAGTCTCGCTGACGGGAAAGCATCGATCGCCAGCTGGATTTTCCTGTGATTTGACGCGGCAGGCGATTCTGCAGTGAGCTGGCTGCTGCGGGACACGCGGACCGTGACCGGGAAAAAGAATTGCACACGGCTTCGGGAATGGGACGGCTGCTGAGGCAGCGAAAACGCGAAATCTGCTGAACGGATCCGGCGGGGGATCGAATCTGGCCGGTGGGCGGTGGGCGTTACTGGGCTTCAGTATTCGCCTGCAGGCGCTGGATGCTGGCCCCCAGACGCTGGAGCTTATGTTCCAGCTGTTCATAGCCGCGATCGAGGTGCTGGATTTCGAGAATATCGGTGGTGCCGCGGGCGGCGAGTGCAGCGATGACCAGAGCGGCGCTGGCGCGGAGATCTGTGGCGCGAACGGTGCCACCGTGAAGCCGGGCAACTCCGCGAATGACGGCCGTTCCATTGTCGATCGCGATGGATGCCCCGAGCCGATTGAGTTCGTGGATGTGCTGAAAGCGTTCCGGGAAGACGCGATCGGTGACGGTGCTGGTTCCGTAGACGCAGGCGAGCAGTGCGGTCATCTGGGCCTGCAGGTCAGTGGGGATCCCGGGGAAGGGTTCGGCGGTGACGTTTTGAGGCACGAGAAATCCGTTGCCGACGACGTGGAGACCATCGAGGGAATAGCTGATTTGAGCTCCGACGCTGCTGAGCCAGTCGAGGAAGCTGAGGAGCTGTGTGACGGGGGCATTGAGGATGCGGATATTGCCGCGGGTGACAGCGGCGGCGATGGCGAGCGTCGCAGCTTCGATGCGATCCGGGAAAACGGTGTGATCTGTCGGTGTCAGCTGTTCGACCCCGTGGATTTCGATGAGGCCGGGTTGGGGAAAACCGATGCGAGCACCGGCTGCGGTCAGGAATCGGGCGAGTTCGCGGACTTCGGGTTCCTGAGCGGCGTTGCGGATGATGGTGGTGCCGCGGGCGAGTACTGCGGCGGAAAGCACATTGCAGGTGCCGGTGACGGTGGATCCGGCGGGGCCTGCGAGATCGATATCGGCGGCCGTGAGCTGTGGGGCGCGGGCGTGGACCCAGCCGTCAGTGATCTGCAGATCGGCGCCGAGTGCCGCGAGTCCGCGGAGGTGCAGATCGATGGGACGCGGGCCGATGCGGCAACCGCCTGGGAGCGGAATGGAGGCGGTGCCGAAACGAGCGAGCAGTGGGCCGAGAAGACAGATGCCGGCGCGCATGCGGCGAACGAGCGATGCATCAGCAGCCGTGGGACTGATGGCGGGGGGGTAAACAGTGACACAGCGGGGAATATCGGCGAGCGGTGCGGGGGAATCATCGGGCGCCGTGATTTGCGCGCCGGTGGACTGCAGCAGGAGCAGCATGGTGTGCACATCGAGCAGCGCCGGGAGGTTGCGAATGACAGAGACGCCGCTGACGGCGAGTGAAGCGGCAAGGATGGGCAGCGATGCGTTTTTGCTGCCACTGACCGCGACTGTTCCAGCCAGCTGCGTTCCTCCGTGAATGCGAAAGAAATCCTGCAAGGAGTGTCTCCGACGGATTTACGTCACCCCGATTCTGAAAGCCCCGCCAAACGCTGTTACGCCCCTGCCCCGGTGAACAGCGCCTGCACAATACGATCGCGACCGGCACAGTCCTGGTGAATGCGACCGTGATGAAAGCCGGCATCTTTGAGCAGTGCGAGGACAGTGGGGCATTGCTGTGGGTCGACTTCGAGGGCGATGAAGGCGCCGGGTTTGAGCAGTGTGGGGGCGTGGGTCATGATGGAGCGGACGACGTTGAGTCCGTCAGGGCCGGCGTAGAGAGCCAGAGCAGGTTCGTGGAGATCAATTTCGGGCTGGAGCTGTCCGCGTTCGCCGTCGGTCACGTAGGGCGGGTTGCTGACAATCCCGTCGAAGAGTGTGGTGGCCGGGAGCAGCGGCTGGAGGGCGTTGCCTTCGAGCAGCGTGATGCGATCCGCGACTTCGTGGCGGGTGGCGTTGCGAGCAGCCACCTGGAGGGCCGCCGGAGAGATGTCTGTAGCCGTGAGCCGGCAGTGGGGACGCTGACGAGCGAGTGTCACAGCGATGCAGCCGGAACCGATACCGACTTCGATGAGCTGTGTGGGGAGGTCGCTGGGGATCAGTTCGAGAGCCGCGTCGATGAGTGTTTCGGTTTCGGGGCGGGGAATGAGCACTGCGGGGGAAACGTCGAAGGTGCGGCCGTAAAATTCACGGTGGCCAACCAGATAGGCTATCGGTTCACGGCGGGAACGGCGAGTGACCAGTTCGCGCATGGTGGAACGTTCGGTGTCGGACAGAGGCGTGTTGAAGTCCGTGTAGAGGCGAATACGAGGACAACCGCGGGCATGAGCCAGCAGGATTTCGGATTCAAGACGGGGAGATTCGATGCCTTTTTGCCGGAGAAAACCGGTGGTCCATTCGAGTATTCGGCGTACGGTCCAGACGTCCTGTTCGGCGGCCGCAGTTCCGGCGGCAAGGGCAGCAGAAGAAGCGGACATGAGCGTGCGAACCTGTAATAGAGTGGCAGGAACCAGAATCAACCGACAGCCGGATTACGCCAGACGCAGGGTTGACAGCATAGCAGGTTGTGAATCGGCAGGAAACACGGCTGTGTGAGGGAGGTATTGTAGCGCGTTGACGTGCCTTGAGTCAATAAACATTTAGTACAATCTTTATTTCCTCCCTAACCCGGCTCTTCCCCCCCCAGCCAAACACCAATTCCCCCCTCTCCCCTCCGGGGGAGAGGGGTGGGGGGGGAGGGGTCAAACGCCCTGCTTGACCCACTTCCCACTTCCCACTTCTCACTTCGAAGCGCCATATGGGGCGATTGGGGACCCCGCTTCCTCACGGGCGCGGCTCGGGTGGGGCGTTTTGCGTCATGGGACACATGGGACCGATGAGAGCGACGGGACATCTGAGACTCTTGAGTCGGATGGTCGGTGCCACGGAGCGGGGCTGAGCTCCTGGTCCCTCATTGGCGACTTTTCATTTCGACCCAGCGACACATGCCTGACGCGGCAGCGCCGTTGCCCGCGGACTGACGTCCGGCGGGTCAGGGGGCTTTTGGCTGCCAGCCGCGTTTTTTGTTGGCGAGGTCGTCGATCAGCTTGTCGAGCCGACGAATTTCCTGCATGAGCGGGTCGGTGATCTGCTCGATCCGCACTCCACAGATCACTCCCGTGATGAACAGCCGCTGCGGATGAAGCTGCGGAGCGTCGGCGAAGAAGCGTTCAAAACTCACCGCCCCCCGCAGCTGGTCCTGCAGCTGGTCCGGGGTGTAGCCCGTCAGCCAGCAGATCACCTCGTCCACCTGAGCCTTCGTGCGGCCCTTCTTTTCAGCTTTGGCGACGTAATGCGGATACACACTGGAAAATGCCATGCCGTAAATGCGGTGCGTCATCGGGCCCCCAGCCTTTCTGTCAGTTCAAATCAAACCCGGCCAAAGCAGACAAGGCTCTCGCTTGTGTCATTCCACACCGCCCGGCAGATTCAGAAGCATCATAGCAGGGCTCGGGATGAGTCGGTGCGACAGACTGGCAGTTTGTCGGACGTTTGGGGACGGTGTCGCAGTCGAACGCATCAGCAGCCAAAGAAATACTCGCCACCAGGGGAAAACCCGCTGCGTTTTTTTTCAAGTCGCAGGAGCCAGCGGTGCCGCACACGCCACCACTCGCCGCTCCGCTCCGTCGCGTACGGGGCGATGCTCACTCCCTCGTCCCTCGGTCGCTCGCCATCGCCCCCGACGCGACTCCGCTCCGCTTGCTCTCTGCAGTTACTGCTGAACTCTCAGGGGGCGGAAACCCAGGTCGTTGCCAGTCCCCGCCGGCCGGTCCCTGCCCCGGTCGGCCGCCCGGACGTAGCGAGCGACGCCGTTCCAGCTGCCGCCGCGAACGACGCGATCCGAACCCCCGCCGCCCCAGCGCGGGTCAGACACTGTCTTGTCGGTGTACGTTCGCGGCGAGTCCTGACACCACTCATCAACATTCCCATGCATATCATACAGCCCCCACGCATTTGGCAGTTTGCCACCGACAGGATGCAGTTCGAAGCCGCTGTTCTGGTCGTACCACGCGTAATCATCGAGCTTGCTCTCTTCGTTACCAAAACAGTATTCATGCGGGCTCCCCGCGCGGCAGGCGTATTCCCATTCGGCCTCCGTCGGCAAGCGGAATCCCGCCCACTGGCAGTACGCCACAGCATCATGCCAGGTGACTCCCACCACTGGTTGCCTCGGCTGGTTGAACTTGCGGTCATCCCAGAGCTTGGGCGATTTCACGGCCCCGCGCTGGGCCTACAGAAACCGCCGATAGTCGTCGTTCGTCACCACATATCGCCCGATCCAGAAGCCTTTGGTCAGCACCACTGTGTGTACCGGCTTTTCGTCATCATACCCGCGTTCCGAGCCCATGCGAAACTCACCCGGCGGGATCCAGACCAGCGT
>JBJTOM010000187.1:0-807 GCA_046074585.1 Planctomycetota bacterium
GCTGGAAGAAGAAGCCATTGCCAGTCAACAGCCCGGTGCTCAAACGCCGCCAGCGACCGCAACTGAAAGTGCACCAGCCAGCGACGAGGGGGCTGAGAAGGAAATTCAGCGGCTGAAACGAGTGGATCGCATCGAAGTGACGTTCACGGAAGCAGGCATCAGACAAAGCCTGGGACCGACGTTACCCACAGTGGAAGACACAAAGGACAGCGGTGACTCGAACTCCCCGGCGACTGATAAAAAAGACACGAAAGCAACATCAGGCGACAGTTCCGGTCAGGCCGTGTCGGCTGTGCCGCAAGCCCCTTCGTCTGCAACCGCACCGGCAGAACCTGCGGACGACGGCACGATCCACAGCGGGATTTTTCGCGGGAGTGTCCAGCTGACGAAATCTGCCGAGCCGGTTGAGAACAATGAACAACTCGAAGCGATGCCCGGCGATATCCTGCGGATCACCTACACGGACGATCGCAATCTTTCCACTGACCCCCGGATGATCATCGCCGATGCTCGAACAATTGAAGGGAATCTGGGGGGCGTCCGCGTCACGCGTGCGCAGATTTCTGATGAAGAGTTGCGAGTCCGAACCAAGCTCAAGACGGCCGATGCCCTGCTGAACATCGGCAATCGTTACAAGGAGTTTGGCCTGAGTGAAAACTCCAGCTACAAGTACCAGAGTGCTCTGCAGGTTTGCGAAGAAGTCATGCAGGAAGCCACTCAGACCGGCGGTCAGGTTCTGGAAGAAACCTACGTGCAGTTATGGCGGATCTACTTCGCGATGGATCAGCTCGATCTGGCCGCAGTGAT
>JBJTOM010000188.1:0-1676 GCA_046074585.1 Planctomycetota bacterium
AAATTGGGAGATTTTAGTTCTGTCTGCCAGTTGACATGCCGCGGCTGGATTGAGTCGCAAAAACGCGGTGTGGCGTGCGGTCGATGTCAATCGGCTGGCAAGGCTCTGGTGCGTTTCTGATGTGGTTCTGGCCGCGTTGGCACGCACCGTTACCGGGGGATTGAGATCGCCCGCACGCCCTGTCACGTGGGGCGGAGTCTCGATCACGAATGGCTTGCCGGTGATCGGCTCGCGGTTGATTAGCTCACGGGCAGATCGGCATCGACGGTCTGTGTGAATTCGTGTGCGTCTGCCGGGGCGGTGGGGAGCCATGGGAGGCTGCGATCGATCACGGTATCCTGGCAGATGCGATAGAGTTCCGGTGTTCGTTCTGCGGTGTCGATGCGAACTTCGGTGATACGGCGGTCAAGGATGTCTGCGGCGAGGCTGCGGGCGAGTGTTTCTGCGTTCTGCAGATCGGTCTCGTCCCATTCTGCCTTATCAAAGCCCAGGTTGTTGGTGTCACCGGGGAGCTGGACGTAGCCCAGCTGCATGTGTCCTTCGAGGCCGGCAGCGCGGGCGAGCAGGCGATAGAGAGGGAGCTGGAGGTCAATCCAATCGCTGCCTTTGCGATGGGTGGCGTGGGGTGAGTTTGCCTTTTCGCTCGTTTTGTAGTCGATGACTCGATATTCCCCGGTCTGCTGATGCCGATCGATGCGATCGATGCGTCCGTGGAGGAGTACTTTGCGGCCTTTGGCGTCAGTAAATTCGGGGTCTTCGAAGCGTTTTTCGGTATGCAGGATCCGCCAGCCGGCCGTGGCTTCCGTGGCCTGCCAGTCCGAGAAGGCGATGAGTCGATTTTCGAGCATTCTGAGCTGCACATTGACGGTGGCGGACCGAGTGCGTCCGTACTGTTCAAGGGCGAGGCGACGGAGCGTATCGACGAGCAGTGTCCGGATGGCTTCGGGTTCGTGGGCATTTCGCAGCGGTGACTGCCCGAAATGATTGAGCACGGCATGGACAAGATTTCCGAAGGCGAGCGCATCGATTTCGCGGACGTGGCCATCGACGAACTCCAGCCCCAGTTCGCGCCGCAGGTGATACCGATAGGGGCAGGCGATGTATTCGCGAAACGCCGTGACGGGGATTGCAGCAGGTGGTGGCTGGGGGACGGGGGCGGGAATGGTGAAGCGACTGTGGCTGCGTGGCAGGCTGGATGTGGAGGTATCGTGGGTTTCCAGGTCTGGTGCGGCCTGCGGTTCTTCGTCGGCATAGAACCAGGCGATGCGGTGGCGAATTTCTTCGGGTGAACAGGCGAACCAGAGTCGACTGGGGCTGAGCGGATCGCCGGAGGCGCTGGTGCGACCGAATGTCACCACCAGTTCGCGCTGACTCTGCAGAATCGCGTGCAGGGCACAGGCATCCCGTGCGTAGCGAAAGCGGTTGTCCTTGAGTCCCAGGCGGGTGCGGAGACTATCCGGAAGAAACGCATCAGCGGCCATGGACTGAGGCACGGCACCTTCATTGAAGCCGGTGAGCACGAGCAGTGGGGAGTCATCGAGCGGCAGGTCCAGCCAGCCGACCAGATCGATGCCGTCATTGGCGATTTCCCGGGACTGCTGGAGGTCGGCGACCTGTCTGAGCAGCAGCTGGATGGCCTGGTCGGCGGAGCAGCGTGGGAGGATCTGTTCGGGGAG
>JBJTOM010000189.1:0-3773 GCA_046074585.1 Planctomycetota bacterium
CCCTGGGAGGGGAGAGGGGAGCTGATGCTGGTGGTGGGGGGGGGACTCGATTCCTTGTGGGTTACTCTGTAGAATTCGCGAAATTGCCTGATTCACGGAAGACGTCGAGGGAGTTGCCAGCGATGAGTGTATTTGAATCGGATCGCAATCTGTTGGTCGGTGTGCTTGGACTCCAGATGGGGCTGATCACAGAGAGTGCGCTGCTGCGGGCATTGCAGTCGTGGGTGTTTCGCAAATCTGTGGCATTGGAGGAAATTCTGCTGGAGCAGCAGGCGTTCAATGCTGACAGCTGTCGGTTTCTGAAGGGGATTGCCGAACAATACCTCAAGCTGAACGGCGACGATGCAGCCGCCAGTCTGGCGTCGCTCAGTTCCGCGGGGCCGATTCGTAAGCGGCTGGATGAGCTCGGTGATTCGGATCTGAATATCACCCTCGACCGCGTGGATCAGCTCCGTCGCGACGCAGAGTCCACGGCGGGAGTACCATCCCCGGTGTCATTCGCGACCAGCGAGCGCTTTCGGGTGCTGCGTCCGCATGCGAAGGGCGGGCTGGGGTTGATTTCCATCGCAGAGGACCGTGAGCTGAACCGTGAAGTGGCGCTGAAGGAAATTCAGCCGGATCACGTTCGCGATGCCTCCAGTCGCACACGTTTCATGGTTGAAGCGGAAGTCACAGGCCGGCTGGAACATCCCGGCATCGTGCCGGTATACAGCATGGGAACGACCAGCTCCGGTACGCCATTCTACGTGATGCGATTCATTCGCGGGGACAGCCTGAAGGAAGCCATCGCGGCCTTTCACGACACATCACGAACAGCAACTCCGGAAGCTCGCCGCATGGCACTCCGCATGCTCGTGCGGCGACTGGTGGACGTCTGCAACGCGATCGAATATGCCCACAGTCGCGGAGTGCTGCATCGGGACCTGAAACCCGGCAACATTATGCTTGGCCGGTACGGTGAAACGCTGCTTGTCGACTGGGGACTGGCGCGCACCGGTGTCCGGCCTGCCTCCGAGCCCAGTCCGGAAGACCCCACCTATGTTTCGCTGTCCAGCGACGTGTCTTCCGAAACCCGCATGGGTTCCGTGGTGGGCACGCTGGCCTACATGAGTCCTGAGCAGGCCGAGGGACGTCTGGATCTGCTAGGCCCGCCAGCGGACGTCTACGGCCTCGGGGCCACGCTGTACTGCCTGCTTACCGGACGTCAGCCTGTGCCGCGTCAGGAACCGGAGGAAATGCTGCGCATGGTCCGCGAGGGCCTGATTCCGACTCCCCGATCCATCAATCCCGAAATCCCCCGGCCATTGGAAGCCATCTGCCGGACCGCCATGGCCAGGGACATCAGCAGCCGCTATGCCTCCGCCGCCAGGCTCGCGGAGGATCTTGAACTCTGGCTCGCCGACGAACCTGTGTCGGTCTGCCGTGAACCGCTCATCGATCGGATGTGGCGGTTTGCCAGACGCCAGCGAACTGCTGTGGTGTCGGCCGTCGGTGTGGTCGTCACTGCCGCACTCGTTCTGGGGATTGCCAACCGCATCATCCGCGAACAGAACTCGCAGCTGGAAACAGCCCGTGCGGGGCTTGAACAGCAGCGGAATAAGGCTATCGATAACCTGTCGGAAGCTCGCGGTCTGGCTGTGCTGCTGCTGGATCTGGCCGAGGAACGGCTTTCCGGTTCCGCCTTCGGGCCCCAGGAAGCGATGCGGCTCCGCAATGACTCAACCGAGGCGGCCTTCAAAACCTTCACAGTGCTGCATCAGAGCAATCCGGAAGATCTGACAACGCTCCTCGAGTATGCCCGAACGGCGCGCACGTCCGGCAACCTGCGGCGATCCACCGGAAACTTCGAGGCGGCAATCGAACGCTATCAGCTGGCACGCGACCTGATGTCGAAGGTGGCTGCAGATGCCCAAAGCCGGTCGATGCGACTGTTTCTGTCGGAACTGCACCGCGAAATCGGCACGCTGTGGAGAGCACAGGGCAAACTGACAGAGGCCCAGACCGAACTGGAAACGGCACACCGGCTGGCCACGGCGGAGTTCAATCAAGATCCCAACGAACTCAAGGCCATTCGCGTTCTTGCAACTGCTGAACTGGAACTGTCCGGCTGCTGCATGGATCTGCTGCAGCTGGAAAAATCGCTCGCGCTGAACGAATCGGGCCTGCAGCATATCGAAATCGCTGCAAAGAGCGATGCACCCACTGGGCAGGACACCATCGTACGGCTGCTGCTGATGGCCAAACGAATTCTGCTGCTCACCGAACTTTCGCGGTTCGAGGAACTGCCTGGGGTGAGTGCCTCGTCGATGAGTATTGCACGGGAGCTGCAGCAAAAATCTCCAGGCGATATCAACGTCATCCTCGGATATGCAAGGATTCTGACCTGGTCGGCCGAGGGAACCGTGCGTGCAGCAGATGCGACTGACGCCGCCATTCAGGAATCGCTCGCCGATGTCCAGGAGGTTATCAAAGTCCTCAAATCGGCAATCCAAACGTCCGGCAATTCGGCTGGCGCCATCGCCAGCCTGGCGGATGCACTACGTGTTCGGGGACTGATTCAGGCTCGGAGCAACCAGCTGAAGGAAGCAGATGCCAGCCTGACAGAGGCCGTGGGTTATGCCAAAGCCCTGATTCAGGCACTGGACTGGAGTGAATTCCATGAGCTGGCGGCAAAGATCCTGATTCAGCAGTCACGCAACAAAACAGCCGCGGGGGATGCAGCCGCGGCTGAGACGTTGCGGGATGAAGCGAAAAAGACCATTCAGCGGGCGTCCGAGTTATCCCCCGAAAGTCTGTGGGTGAAACGGATTGCGGAAAGCATGTGAGACATTCGGGATGTATCCTGTCTGCGATGGTGGCAACACAGGGAGATCATCGTTTCGTCTCTGCAAGCTATCAGCTGACTCTCGGGTTCAAGGCAGATCGATTACGACCGCTTCCAACTCGAAGACATCGACGATCTGCTCCTCCTGCACATTCGGAATGGGCGGGACCGTGATGGTCACGGTGACCAGAATAAGATCTCCGTTCAGTGGCGTACCTTTGCGTTTCCTCGACTTCAGAAACGCAAATTCCTGATTCACTTGTACCTCGTTCCAGTAGATTTTCGCTCCGACACCGAACTTGGACTGAGCCTCGTTCAGTTTTCGCTCCTGAGCAGTCGCCCCAACTGGAGTCCACGTCCTTTTGACATCCCCGTTGTCTAAGAATTCCTCGATCTTCAAATCGGCGTTTTTGTTACCCACGCGAGCCCCGACCTCGGCCGGAAACCACACTGCCAGGGCCTTACCAGTCTGACGGGGAAGGGTCAGAACCGTAGTTCGCTTCAGTCGTGTCCCAGCTGCCTTTTTTTTTGCCATCTGAAATGACTCCTGTAACAAGTCCTGGACTCACCACTGCAGGCCAACATCACGTTAACACGTCCACTCAATAGAATCAATGCAGCCCACACCCCTCACCGCTTCATCAGCAGCTCATCCAGATTCAAAACCACGTTTCCAATCACCGTGAAGGCCGCGGCATCGATCGTGTTGATCCCTTCCGGGAGCGGCCCAAGTGGGTCGGTGGCGAGTTTGGCTGCGGCGGCTTCGTCGGCGGTGGCGGCGGTGCGGGCGTCGGTGAGGAGTTCCGTAAGGGACTGCAGTTCGGCGGCCGAAGGTGCACGCAGCAGCGCCTGTTCGAAGGCCCAGGCCAGTCGCTGCTGGTCGTCACCGGGCTGCTGCAGCATGCGTCGCGCGAAGGCCTGGGCGGCTTCGATGTAGACGGGATCGTTG
>JBJTOM010000190.1:0-5866 GCA_046074585.1 Planctomycetota bacterium
CTCGGCAGGAGCCTCGCCCTGGGATGGTGGAACGGTGCTAAAACAGACAGACTGGGATGTTTCAATCCCCCCCCCCCTATCGTCAGGCGCCACTCCCCGAACGAACACAAAAAACGTCCTGTGGGGTGTGGTGGATGTCAATCGGCCGGTCAGGCTTTGGTGCGGTTCCTGATGGGGTTCTGGCCGCGCGGGCCCGCACCGTTACCGGGGGATGGACATCCCCTGCACGCGTTGTCAGTGCGGGGCTGATCAAAGGTACGAAGTCTGTGTCCTTAACACCGTTTCGCCGTTCCAGTTTCGCCCTCCTGCTGGCGCCTCTTGCTGGCGCCTCCTGCTGGAAAGTCAGGGATAGAGCGCGGAAGCGCTCGGCAGTGTTTCGCACCGGAGATGCGCGTGATCGCCAGGAGTGTCTGCGTCGCGTTGTCAGCGTTCTTTGCCCGCGGACTGACGTCCTGCGGCTGGGGGATTTGGGCCGGGTCTTCAGGCAGCGATGAGTTCTGCGTCTTCGATTTCGCAGGCGTCGAATGGATCCGTCCAGAAATCGGTCCCATTTTCGGGGTCTTCGATATGCAGCTGAACCTGACCACTTTCGACAGCCACGACCGTGACGAGGAAGCGGCCAACACGAACTGAATCACCGGGAACGAGATCGAGCTGGTGAAGTTGCATGGAGAATCGGCTGCCTGTGAGAAATGAACGCCACCTGGCTGCAGGAGCAGGCAAGGTTGATCGAGACGATCTGACTTGAAAGACAGGAGGCGGAGAAGAGGGGACAGTACGATGCGAAAGGCAGCCTGACGTGGATCTGATGGGCGTGTGAATCGAGGAGCAGGCTGACATCGTACTGGAAAGATGCGAGGCTTTATAACGCGGAACTGAAGCTTCATCAATCACGATCGGCTGCTCTCTGAAATCTTGTCAGACCTTTTTTTCTCAGCAGGTTTTTGAGCGCCGCAGACTTTTCTTTCCCGGAAAATTCCGTAACGCGAATTTTCTCCCGACCCGCAATCTTTGCCCCTCTGCACTTCGCCGCCCGCAGCCCTGACTGTACAACATCGCAGTCTCACCGCATCCGCCGGCAAATGACTCCGCTTTATTCCTCTCAATTACAGACCCATGACAGTCGCCACCAATCCTCTGCTCACCGAATCCGGTTTGCCTCCATGGGACCGCATCCAGGCGGAACATGTTCAGCCAGCCGCCACTGCCATGCTCAGCCGCTGCCGGGAACTGCTGCAGCATGCCGAACAAACGCCCAGCGCCTCCTGGCAGTCGCTCATGGAGCCGCTCGAGAAGATCGATATTCTCTTTGAATACGGCTGGGCCCCCGTCGGCCATCTGCTCAGCGTCGCCAATTCCGACGCACTCCGCGAAGCGCACGACGCGGTGCTTGCAGAGGTCGTCGGTTTCGGGCTGGAGCTGCGGCAGAGTGAAGTCATCTACCAGCGATTGCTGGAGATTCGACGGTCGGCCGAATGGATGGGCTTCAGCAGTGCACGGCAACGCATTATTACTCGCATGATCCAATCGGCAGAACTGTCGGGGATCGCTCTGCAGGGTCCGCAGCGGGAGCGTTTCAACGCCATCGAACAGGAACTCTCACAGCTCGGCTCCGACTTCTCCAACAACCTGCTCAACGCCACCAAAGCGTGGTTTCTCGACCTGCACGACCCTGTCACCATCGCCGGACTCCCCGAAACACTCCTTCGAGTGGCCGCCGCAGCCTGGTCCGCCGCCCCCGAACACAAGGATCGTCCCTCGGCTACTGCCGCATCAGGCCCCTGGAGAATCACGCTCGATCACCCCTCCTTCGGCCCCTTCATGGAACATTGCCGCAGTCGCGAACTTCGAGAGACGGTTTATCGAGCGTGGATCACACGCGCATCGTCCGGCGACTTCGACAACTCGCCACTCATCACCCGCATCCTGCAGCTCCGCAGGGAACAATCGCAGCTGCTTGGATTCGACTGCTACGCAGACCTCAGCCTCACCCGAAAAATGGCCGGAGACACGGCGGCCGTCCAGCAGATGTTCGACAAACTCCTCCTGGCGGCCCACGGTCCTGCCAAAAAAGAACTGGAAGAACTCACCGAATTCGCCCAGGCGACAGGACACACCGGCCCGCTTGCTCACTGGGACATCGCCTTCCACGCGGAACGCATGCGTGAGGAACGTTTTCAGTTCACCGAAGAACAGCTCCGCCCGTGGTTCTCACTCGACCGCATTCTTGACGGTCTCTTCCAGCTCTCGCAGACACTCTTCGGCATCCGTATCCAGCGCGCTGATCAGGCCGCGCCCTCATGGAATCCGGATGTGCGGTTCTACGAGGTCTTTGACGAGCAGGATCGGCACATTGCCAGCTTCTACCTCGATCCCTTTTCCCGCCCGCACAACAAACGCGGCGGCGCGTGGATGAATGACTGCATCACCCGGTCCGTCGGTCCGCTCGGCGTTCGGCTGCCCGTGGCTCATCTGATCTGCAACAGCACTCCGCCGGCCGCCGGAGTTCCCTCGCTCATGACCTTCCGGGAAGTGGAAACACTCTTTCACGAATTCGGCCACGGCCTCCAGCACATGCTCACTACTGTCGATGAGCGGGATGCGGCCGGGATCAACGGCGTCGAATGGGACGCCGTCGAACTCCCCAGCCAGTTCATGGAAAACTGGTGCCTGCACCGCGAAACACTCATGAATATGGCTCGCCACTACCAAACCGGTGAACCCCTCCCCGAAGACCTCTACCAGAAACTTCGCCGGTCGAAAACATGGCGAGCGGCCAGTCAGCTCCTGCGACAGCTTCAGCTGGGCATGACGGATATGGCCCTGCACCATGGATTCGATCCCACTGGTGATGACACCCCATTCGATGCCGAACGACGGGTGCTCTCCATCACCAGTCTCCTTCCGCCACTTCCCGAAAATCGTTTTCTCTGCTCTTTTCAGCACATTTTTGCCGGTGGATATGCTGCCGGATACTACAGTTACAAGTGGGCTGAGGTGTTGAGTGCGGATGCGTTTGGTGCGTTCGAGGAAGCCGGTCCGGAGAATTCCGCCGCCATCCGCGAAGTCGGTCGACGCTTCCGCGACACCATCCTCGCTCAGGGCGGCAGCCGCCACCCGCTCGAAATCTATCGCGATTTCCGCGGACGCGACCCCGACCCCGAAGCCCTCCTCAGACACTGCGGACTTCACAGTTCTCAGCAGGAAGCAGCAGGCGAGCCGCTCTCCCGTTGACGCCCGGCACAGGATCTCTCATGCAACACCCCGCAGATAAAAAGTTCGATGTCATTGTGGTTGGCACCGGACCTGGCGGCGAAGGGGCCGCCATGGAAGCCACTAAACAGGGCAAACGCGTCGGGGCCGTCGAACGCATGCCTCGCATCGGCGGCGCCTGCACTCACCTTGGCACCATCCCCAGCAAATCGCTCCGAGCCGCCATCTATCGGCTCATGGACGTCAACTCGTCACCCGTCTTCCGACAACTCAATATCAACCTCGAAATCAGCTTCAGAGATCTCCGCCGCAGCGCCCAGACCGTCATCGATCAGCAGGTCTCCATGCGCCGCAGCTTCTATGACCGCAACGACGTCGAAGTGCTTGCCGGACAAGCCCGCTTCCTCGACCCCCACCGCATTCAGGTGGAACACGAAGACGGCAGCACCACCATCGCCTCCGCCGAACACTTTATCATCGCCACCGGCTCACGCCCCTACCGTCCCCCGGATGTTGACTTCAGCCACCCCCGGGTCTTCGACAGCGATACCATCCTCAATCTGCCCGAAACGCCTAAATCCATGACGATCTACGGGGCGGGCGTGATTGGTTGTGAATATGCCTCCATGTTCCGCAACCTGCAGGTCAAACTGAACCTTGTGAATACCCGCGCCCGAATGCTTGAATTCCTCGATGACGAAATCTGCGACGCGCTCGCCTACCACATGCGCGACACCGGCGTCCGCATCCGCCACAACGAAACCTTCGATCGACTGGAAGCCTTCGACGATCACGTCGTCGTGCACCTCAAATCCGGCAAACAACTCAAAAGCGATGTCCTCCTCTGGGCCAACGGGCGGTCTGGCAACACTGAAGGACTGGGACTGGAAAATACCGGCATCCAGCCCAACCACCGCGGACAGCTTGATGTCAACGAAAACTTCCAGACCGCTCAGCCACATATCTACGCCGTCGGGGACGTCATCGGAGTTCCCTCGCTGGCCAGCGCGGCTTACATTCAGGGACGCTATGCTGCGAGACACCTGGGCGACGCCGGATCAGATAAATTTCGCATCGCCGATATCCCAACCGGGATCTATACCAGTCCCGAAATCAGCAGCATCGGACGCACCGAACGCGAACTCACCGAAGCCTGTGTCCCCTACGAAGTCGGACACTCCAGTTTCAAGGCCCTCGCCCGCGCCCAGATCATGGGTCGCCCCATCGGGATGCTTAAACTCCTCTTCCACCGCGAAACCCTCGAAATCCTCGGCGTACACTGCTTCGGGGTCAACGCCAGCGAGATTATTCATATCGGCCAGGCCATTATGACCCAGCCCGCCCCCAATAACTCCCTGCTGTACTTCATCAACACCACCTTCAACTACCCCACCATGGCCGAAGCCTACCGCGTGGCCGCGCTGAATGGCTATAACCGTATCCACTGAACATCACTTCGCCGCCCGCTTCCCAACCCGGGAACGGGCTGGCGGTGACTTCGCGGTATCTGCTGACTTCGCGGCCAGTGTCTCTGCAATTGCGTTCAGGAGCGAGTTGGCTGCGCTGGTGGTACCGTCGACGGGTACAGAAGGTTTTGCGGAACGAGCCTTCGGGGACTTCGTGCTGCCCGACTTTGTACTGCCCGAGGTCGTTCGGGCTGATGTCGCCTTTGGTCCACCCGTCTTTTTTCCACCGGCCTTTTTTCCATCCGTCTCAGGCCTTCCAGCCTCTGCTGCCTTTGCCGTCGCAGCCTCTGCTTTTGAGCCTGTAGCCGCTGCTCTGTCTGCGGCTGCCTGCTGTGCAGTGCTGCGGCGATTTGTTGCCCCGGCGGCAACCGCAGCAGCTGTCCTCGCCTGCGCCCCGGAGCCACGCCGCGCTGCCGGTGGAGAAGGTGGTGCGGGCGGCTGCACCTCAGGAGTGCTGGCGAGTTCAATGCCGAACAGCTGTGCGAGGTCGTCTGTCTGCAGTTCACTGGTTCCGGCAGACTTGAGTTCGCGGTCGAGATTCTCAGCGGAGGTAGCGTGGGCCACCAGCTCCTGGTGATCCACTCCGCGGAGCACAAACAGTAATTCCGGATGGTGATCCAGCTTTGCACCGATCGCATAGAACACCGCAGCCAGATGTTTGCAGCAGCGTGAACTGTCGGGGCAGTCGCAGGACATCTTCAGATCACCAGCAGCAGGGAAGAGCCCTGTACGGGTGCTGGTGAGCAGTTCCATGATGCCTTTGGAGAATTTTCCGGCGAGCAGGTCGAGGAGGGAGTTGATGCTGGCGGTGCATTCGCTGCGAAGTTTCTTCCAGCGGGCGTCGGGCAGCGGAGTGAATGTAATGGTGATGCGGTAGGGCTCGGAGCCGGCGACGATGGCTTCCACTCGCAGCTTTGAAACGAACAGGTCCACCACCGACCCGTTGCGAAGATAGGTCTTTCCCCGCGGAAGTCGGTTGTCATAGTCTTTCCACGTCTCCAGATGGTCGCACCACGCCTTGCCCCAGAAAGTCGAAGCAATGGTGTAACCACTGACAGTGACCGGCTGAGGACTGCGGCCCTTTGTTTTGGCGTGTTTTTTTGCGAGGAGAGGCACTTGCTAGTTGCACCACAATGTGGCTCAGCCCGAGTGATCCAACAGTGTAAGCGAATACAACAATGAGGTGC
>JBJTOM010000191.1:0-12346 GCA_046074585.1 Planctomycetota bacterium
TTCTCAGACGCGCCGTCGAATCCGACCAGCAACTGCAGATGACGGGACTCATCCGCATCGCTCGCCGCGAAGCCAAATTCGACTTTCGCGGCCGCGAAGGCGAAACCTCCAACTCGCTCTTCCGCGGCTTTGATCGCGCCGATCCCGATACCGTCGAAGAATACGACGAACCCGTGCTGGTTCGCCTCAACACCCAGTCCGCCGAAGAACTCCGCGGCGGCTTCCCGCAATCGGCCGAAGAACTCTTCCGCTACGATGCCGTCGTCGTCGACGACCTCGAAGCAGACTTCTTCAAGGCCGATCAGATGAAACTGCTCTACGACTTCGTCAGCCGTCGCGGAGGTGGCCTGCTGATGATGTCCGGCCAGGAATCATTCGCTCAGGGGGGCTTCGACCGCACGCCCGTCGGCGAACTGCTCCCGATCGACCTCAGCCGCACCGCTGCGTTCCCCCAAACCGGTGTTCGCCTCGAACTCACACGCGATGGCTGGCTTCAACCCTGGGTCCGAATTCAAAGTGACGAACCCGCCGAACAGCAGCGGCTCGAACGCATGCCCGCCTTCCTCACACTCAATCCCCCCGGCTACGTTCGCCCCGGTGCTCAGGTCATGGCCGAAGTCCGCGATGCCGAAGGCAACGTCTGGCCAGCCCTCATCGTCCAGCGATTCGGGCGCGGACGCACCGCAGCCGTCTGCATCGGAGATCTCTGGCGCTGGCGACTCAGCGAAGGACTCCGTCACCTTCAGTCCTCCACAAATCCCTCCCTCACCACCCCCCCCCCGACCACGCCCGCAGCCACCCCGGGTGTCCCCTCCGAAGATCTCAGCGACCACGCCCGCGCCTGCCGACAACTCATGCGCTGGCTCGTTTCTGATGTCCCCCGCAGACTCGAAATCGGCGTCAAAAATCTGCCGGAACAGGGAACCGGTGCCGTGCAGCTCACCGCCAGCGTTCGCGGGGCCGATTTCGAAGGACGCGAAAATGCCGACGTCCGCTTCAAAGTCACCGCTCCAGACGGCCGCGAATTTGAACTCACAGCCATCCCCGCAGATGCCGAAACCGGCGTCTTCCACGCAGAAATGGCGGCCGCTCAGGACGGCGCCTGGCGCGTCACCGCCACCGCCATCCTCGCCGGCGGCAACTCCCCCGAAACTCTCACCGCCAGCTCCGGCTGGGCCAGCCAGCCACTCCAGCAGGAACTCCAGTCCGTCCAGGTCCGCCAACAGTGGCTCGAAGAACTCGCCACAAAAACCGGTGGACGTGTCATCTCACTCGCCGACGTCGAAGAACTTGTCCGCCAGCTCCCCACCACTGCCGCTCCACTCCAGGAAGTCCGCTCATGGCCGCTCTGGCATTCCTGGTGGGTCTTCATCGCCGCCGTACTGCTGCTTTCCGTCGACTGGACCCTGCGACGTCGAACAGGACTGCCATGAACACTCACGTCTCCCTCACGCTCCCACTCGCCCTCCTCCTGACCACAGCCTCCCTGCAGGCTCAGGACACCAGCAGCACCGCCACTTCACCCACGCCAGATCGCCCGACAGTCATCGTCGTGGTCGGTGCACCAGGAACCGAAGACTACGGCACCGCCTTTCAACAGTGGGCCGAACGCTGGCAAAAAGCCGCCAGCAGCGGGGCCGCTGACTTCACCTGGATCGGCCCCGGAACCGGCCCGTCGAACACCGGCGCCACCACCGCACCAGGCCCCGCCACACCCGCCACACCCGCCCCAGCGACCAGCAGCACCTCACTCCCCCCGGCCACCACCGCTTCCGACCGCGACCTGCTGTCCTCCGCCATTCAGGCCGCCAGCCACGCCGAATCCTCCCAGCCACTCTGGCTCATCTACATTGGCCACGGCACCTTCGACCAGCAGACAGCGGCACTCAATCTCCGCGGTCCGGATCTCTCCGCCGAAGAGCTCGCCACCCTTCTCAAACCCCTCTCACGACCCCTCGTCGTTGCCCTCTGCGCCTCCGGTTCCGCCCCGTTCATCAACGCGCTCTCTGGTCCTGGACGTGTCGTGATCAGTGCCACAAAGGATGGCAATCAGGTGCAGTACAGCCGCTTTGGCGATGCGTTCTCCACGGCAATCGGTGGCCTTGATGCTGACGTTGACCGCGATGGACAGACCTCGCTTCTTGAAGCCTGGCTCTTCGCCGCTCGCCGCACCGCTGAGTTCTATTCCACCGCGGGTCGACTGGCCACTGAGCATTCGCTGTTGGATGACAACGGCGACAGCCGCGGCGTCCGCGCAGAACTCTTTGAAGGACTTCGGCCCGCACCGAATGTTCAGTCAGATCAGCCCGTTGACGGCGCCAGTGCCGGAAAGATCTGGCTGGTTCGCAGCGCCGAAGAACGCCAGCTCACCGTCGACCAGCAAGTCACCCGCGATGCTCTTGAAGCCCGCCTCGAAGCTCTCAAAGCCCGCCGCAGTGAACTTGACGAAACCGACTACCTCCAGCAGCTCGAAGACATCCTCCGACCTCTCGCAGAACTCTACCGCGAAGCCGAACAACGCCCCGCTGAAAAGTCTCCCGCACCATGACGCATCACACCAGATCTGTCGGCATCATCGGACTCGGACTGATGGGCACCGCCATCACCGAACGCTTTCTCGATGCCGGCTGGCTCCCGAAAATCTGGAATCGGTCCCCCGAAAAAGCCAGGTCGCTCGTCGACCGCGGGGCTGTCTGGAGCGACGATCCGCTGGCCGAATGCTCGCACATCGTCATCAGCCTCTACTCCGGCGACGTCGTCGATGAAGTGCTCCGGCACTTCCGGCACAGCCTTCGCCCCGGACAACTCATCATCGACACCACCACCGGCGATCCCGAACAGGCCATCGCACGTGCTCAGCACCTGCAGCAGCTCGGCGTCCGCTATGCCGATGCCCCGATTTCCGGATCCAGTGAACAGACGCGCCGCGGAGAAGCCGTGGTGATGGCTGGCTGCGATCCCGATTTCTGGTCCGCCTGTGCAGACATCTGGCCAATCCTCGGCCAACGCGCCTTTCACACAGGTGACTGCGGCACCGCCTCACAGATGAAGCTCGTCACCAACCTCGTCCTCGGACTCAACCGCGCTGCACTCGCAGAAGGACTCGCCTTCGCAGAAGTCCTCGGAATCAACCCCGCCGCCGCTCTTGAAGTGCTCCGCGGCAGTCCCGCCTATTCCAGACAAATGGATACCAAGGGCCGTCGGATGGTGGAACAGGACTTCAGTGTCCAGGCCCGTCTTTCTCAACACCTCAAGGATGTTCGCCTGATGCTCCAGGCGGCCACTGCCAGCGGCCTCCCACTGCCGCTCACCGAAACCCACTCCCGACTCCTTGAACTCGCCGAACAGCTCGGCTTCGGCGAACACGACAACAGCGCAATCTTCATGGCCGTCCGTCGCAACCCGCACCACTGATCCCATGGACCGCTGTGACGCTGGCGCGAAAATCGCCACGATGAATGGGTGGAACTTTGACGAAGCTCGCTTGTGGGGATATCCTTCCGCGAACGTGCTCGATGTCTCTGTTCGCCTCTCAGAAGGGTTGGCCGATGAAGTTTGCGTTTTTGATCCCTGCTGCCGCACTGCTCCTGCCCGTGTCCGCCCTTCAGCCCCCCGATGCACCACTGGCAAAGAAACTTCCCGCCACCGAACTCATCGCCGTGGTGCGCGGCAAACTCACCATCATAAATGGCTCTCCCGGTGTCGTTGTCCGGATGCCAGCGTGGAAAATGAAGCCGCCGGAACCGAAGGCAAAACCGCAGCCGCCACAGGACGACAGCAAAACACCAAAACCGCTCGATGAAGCGGCACCGGCTCCGGATCCCGGAAATGGCAATGTCGAACTCTCCGACTTCGACATGGACTTCGAGATGCCCGTGTTTGAGCCACTCCCGCCCATCACCACAACTGTGCCTCTGCGGCAGCTCAAGGCCTGGAACCTCAAGGGGCGTCAACTGTCCGAATCGGAACTCAAAACGGCGCTCTCCCGCGAGATTTCCCTGATGCTGATGCCTGCACCACTCGAAGCCGGCCAACCCCCGCTGGACCCCTATTACGCCGCGGTGATGCGACAGGATCTGCTGTTTGTCTTTGCAGAAGAGCTGATTCAATTCGGAGACAGCAGCCTCATTGTGCCGGATGACTTTCCGCTGTCGCCACCGGCACCGGATGCGGTACCGGCACCAGCACCGGATCCCGGCCAGTCGCAGCAGTAGCGAGCTGGCCTCTGCATTTCCGGAATTCCTCAGCACCCGCAGCGGAATCCATGTCAGGAATCCGCCAGCAGCCGCAAAAGAGTGCTGCAGGGCCGGAGAAAAATGACACCGGTGGGAGTGCAGCGGCGATGAATCGTTTGTGTCTGGGATTGTGTGGACTTCTGGTCTGTCTTCATGTGCCGGCAGCGACGGCCGACACGCCTCCGAACGTGGTGTTGATCCTGATGGATGACATGGGCTGGCGCGATGTCGGCTTCATGGGCAACTCCTTCACAGAGACTCCGCATCTGGACCGCCTGGCCACGCGCGGCATCGTCTTCAGTCAGGCCTATGCCAGTGCTCCCAACTGCGCGCCCACCCGGGCCTGCCTGATGTCCGGCCAGTACACGCCACGGCATGGGATTTATACAGTTGTTGATCCGCGTCAGCCAAACGGGTCACCCTGGCATCAGATGCTGGGTTCCGAAAGCCGCTCAGAACTGGACACGGGCGTCGTCACCATCGCAGAATCGCTGCAGACAGGTGGCTACGCCACGGCATTTTTCGGCATGTGGAATCTCGGCCGTGGCCGGTCAGGTCCGATGACTCCCGGAGGTCAGGGTTTTCAACGCGTCGTCTTCCCGGAAAACCTCAACTTCGGCAAGGACGCGTACATCAATGACC
Organism: Planctomycetota bacterium; assembly: GCA_046074585.1. Lineage (GTDB taxonomy): Bacteria > Planctomycetota > Planctomycetia > Planctomycetales > Planctomycetaceae > SXXK01. The sequence goes on from JBJTOM010000191.1 coordinate 4,878, forward strand.
GCGGTGAGTATCTCAGTGATCGTCTGATGGATTCCGTTCTGGAATTTGTGGAACAGAACCGAGAGCGTCCGTTTTTTGTCTACCTGCCGGACCACGCCGTGCATGCGCCCTGGAACCCCAAACCCGACCTGTTGAAAAAATACGCAGCAAAGGCCGAACAGACCGCTGCGGATCGCCGCAACGATCCGCAGCTGGCAGCCACTGTCGAGGCGGTCGATCAGAATGTCGGCCGACTCCTTGAAACGCTCGATCGCCTCCACCTGACCGACAACACACTGATCATCTTCACCTCGGACAACGGCGGCACCAACACATACACGCCACCACTGCGCGGAGGCAAGGGGGCCCTGTATGAAGGCGGGATTCGCGTTCCGCTGGTGGTGGCCGGAGCCGGTGTCAGAAGTCCGGGCCGCACGGTCGATGTGCCCGTTGCCAGCATCGACTGGTATCCCACCCTGCTGGAACTTGCCGGCATCCAGGCTCCCGGGCAGGTGCTGGATGGCGCCAGTCTGGTGCCGTTACTCCGCGGCGAATCCCGGCTTGAACGGGATCGACTGTTCTGGCACTTTCCCTGCTACGTCGGTCGCAATGGCCCCGCCAGTGCTGTGCGGGTCGGCAATTGGAAGCTGCTGGAATTCTTCGAGGAAGGTGGGCGCCGTGAATTGTACGATCTCGCGGCCGACCCGTCAGAAGCAACGGACCTCTCAGACTCCAGTCCGCAAAAGCTCAGGGAACTCACTGCCATTCTCGATCAGTGGCAGGCAGACACGCAGGCCGCGATCCCGACAGCAGCCAATCCCGACTACGACCCGACAACCGCTCGCGGTGGCGGCAAGGGTGGTCCGGGCGGCAAGGGTGGCGGGGGCGGCAACGCCGGAAAAAAAGGCGGCAAAGCTGGCAAAGGTGGTCAGGGAGGCAGGGCCGCCGGCATGAACCGCAGCAATCCTCCGCAGGAGTGATTTGACTGAAATCCCGCTCTTCGCGACACTCTTTGACAAACGCCGACGGCTGCAAGGAGCATTTCGTGAAGTGAAATGATCCGACGGAATGCAGCTCCGTCTTTCTGTCCCGCATTTCAGGATTCCTCACATGCACTCCCGCCCCATCCTGCCAGCTCTGCTTGCAGCCTGCCTCGTCCCCTCTGTCGCCGCCCATGCTGATAACTGGCCCGCATGGCGAGGTCCTCAGGGGAACGGCATCAGCGCTGAAAAGGGCGTGGCTGTGGAATGGGGCCCCTCAAGGAACGTCGCCTGGAAACTGGAACTTCCCGGTCCTGCCGGAGCCACTCCGGTGGTCTGGGACAGGCAGATCTTCCTGACCTCCGTCAACGAAGCCGGCGAACTGCTCCTGCTGGCCGTTGACACGACGGGCAAAATTCAGTTGCAACAGGTGGTGGCTGCGGGCAACCAGAACTCACGCGGGGACGAAGGCAATTCCGCCTCACCTTCACCAGTCACCGATGGCCGGCATGTCTGGACCTTCATGGGCGAAGGCACTCTGGCCTGCTACACAGTGGCCGGAAAGGAAGTCTGGAAACAGAACGTGCAGGACACGTACGGCAAATTCAAAATTCAGTTTGGTATGAGCTCCACGCCGGTGCTGGAAGACGGCGTGCTCTATCTGCAGCTGATTCATGGAGAAGGCAATCCAAAGACTCGGGAAGCCGTGGTGGTAGCCATCGACGGCCTGACGGGCAGGGAAAAATGGAAGGTGGACCGTCCCAGCGACGCAGAGGCCGAAAACGAACATTCCTATGCCTCCCCGGTGCTCTACCGCGACGGCAAAACTCGCCTGCTGCTCACACACGGCGCAGACTTCATCGTCGCCCATGATCTGACCGACGGTCACGAAGTCTGGCGCTGCGGAGGGCTCAACCGCCGCGACGACGCCACTCTGCCCTATGACCCCACCCTGCGTTTCGTGGCCTCTCCAGCAGCCGCCCCAGGCCTGATCATCGCTCCATCCGCCAAGCAGCATCCAGTGCTCGCCATTCGTCCGGATGGATCAGGTGACATCACCGGTTCAGACAAGTGCCTCTGGACCTGGAAGCGGACTCCCGACGTCCCGACCCCCATTATCAGCGAGGGACTGGTTTATCTGTGCATGGAAAATGGAAATCTGACCGTGCTGGAGGCCGACACCGGGGCTGAAGTCTATTCCCAGTCCACCCATCGTCAGCGTCACCGGGCATCGCCGGTGCTCGTCGACGGCCGACTGTACCTCACTGCCCGTGATGGCCGTGTCACCGTTGTGCAGGCGGGACGCGAATTCAAGGTGCTGTCAGTGAATGAGCTGGGTGAGGACCAGTCGGCGTCCCCGGCGGTTTCCGGCGGCACCATTTATCTCCGGACATTCAAGCACCTGTACGCGATTCGCCCGTGACAGCCCCCGGTCCGCTCTCTGCTGCCGCGGCCAGTCGTTCTCCCTGTTCCCGGAAACCACTGGCCGCTGCATTGATGCCGCGCAGCAGCGGCAAAAGAGTCTGCGGTGAGTGCCCGGAAGACAGCAGGCTGTCAGTGAGACTGCCGAAGTTGCCCTGCTCCGCCGGACCGAAACAGCCATAACAGCCTCGATGAAAGGACGGGCAGATGGCCCCGCAGCCGGTTTGAGTAATCGGGCCAAGGCACGGCACACCCTGCGCCACTTCAATGCACACATTGCCCTTTCGCTTGCATTCCAGACACACGCTGTGCAGCGGAATTCGCGGGCGTCGACCAGCCACAAGTGCTGTCAGCAGCTCCAAAAGCTGCCCACGATCAATCGGACAGCCCCGCAGTTCGTAATCCACCCGCACGTGTTCCGCAATCGCGGTCGATGTCGCAAGGGAGGCTATGTAGTCGGGCCGCGCGTAGACAGCCTGCAGATAGTCGGCGTGACTGGCCCAGTTCCGCAGGGACTGTATCCCGCCAGCCGTCGCACAGGCCCCGATCGTCACCAGCACTCGTGACTGACGCCGCACCTCCTGAATCCGCTCCACATCGTGAGGCGTCGTGATCGAACCCTCCACCAGAGTCACATCCCATGGACCCGGTTCCATTCGGCTGGATGCCTCCGGGAACATCGCAATCTGCACCATCTCGGCCACCTGCAGCAACTGATCTTCACAGTCCAGCAGAGACAGCTGACAGCCGTCGCAGGAGGCGAATTTGAAAACAGCCAGCCGCGGCCGCGCCTGTGACTGTTTCGCCCCCGCCGTCACACTCGCCCGCTCTGTCTTACTCGCAGTCTCAACCGTCGCCGTCATCGCGTGAGCTCCCGTGGGATGACATCAGAGATTCTCAATACGCAACAGATGCCGTACACGCTCAAAGCTCAGAACAGGACCTTCCCGGCATAAAAAGTACGGGCCGAACTGACAGTGTCCGCAGAATGCCACCGCACAGTTCATGTGGCGTTCGAGCGACAGATACAGCTGGTCCGGAGGAATCCCGCGAGCAGCTGCCGTCCGCATCACATACCACATCATCACTTCCGGACCACAGGTGAAAACCAGGGTCCGGGAATGATCGCGGAGCCAGAGTCGATCAAGGATCGAAGTCACCACGCCGACACTTCCACGCCAGCTGCTGTCGGCACGATCCACCGTCGTCAGCACATTCATGCCACCAGCGCGCCACGCATCATACTCCCCGGGATACAACAGCAGCTGCGGTTCCCGAGCCCCCACTATCAAGGTCAGCTCTCCAAACTGCTGCCGATTCCCCAACAGCTGACAGATGGCAGGACGCAGCGGAGCCAGTCCGATGCCCCCAGCTACCAGAACCACGTCACAGCCACTGAAGCGATCCAGTGGCCAGCTGGAACCAAACGGACCACGCAGGCCCAGCACATCGCCCTCCCGCAGCGTCGCCAGACGGCCCGTCACATTGCCAGCCTCCCGGACCGTATGCGGAATCACCTGTGTCTGCGCAGGATCGCCACTGATCGAAATCGCCGATTCACCAATCCCAGGCAGGTAGAGCATATTGAACTGACCGGGCTGAAATGGCCAGAGCTGACTGCCGGCCGGCTCGCCCGCAACACACTCCGGCACCAGTTCATAAGTGGCCACCCCAGGCAGCTCCTGTATCACCCGACGAATACGCACCGGTCGCTGAAGCCACGGATCGGCCAGCGGAGTTGAACAGGGAGCATTGCTGCTGATGGTCATGCGTTCGCCTTTGCAGAGTCTGCCGCCGCACGCAGTTCCACCACTTCTTCAGTCAGGTCGATCCCCGGTGGACACCACGTGATGCAGCGACCACAGCCCACACACCCGGACGTGCCAAACTGGTCCTGCCATGTCCCCAGCTTGTGCGTCAACCACTGCCGATAACGGCCGGCAATTGAATTTCGGGACGGATTTCCGTTGACTCGACTGAAATCAATGTTAAAGCAGCTGTCCCACTGCCGCCGTCGATCCACCTGCGTCAGATCAGCAACCTCCGTCACCGTCGAACAGAAGCAGGTCGGACAAACCATGGTACAGTTGGTGCACGACAGACAGCGTTCCGCAATGGCGTCCCAGCGCGGACTCTCCAGATTCCCCAGCAACAGCTCCCGCAGTCCGTCAGTGTTCATCTGCCGTGTCATCTGCGCCACCGCGCGGGAACGTGCCGACTCCGCCGCCTCCAGCTGATCCGGACTCGCCAAAGCAGCCTCGCCGCTCACGCCCAGCCGCTGCAGCAGTTCCCGACCACGATCCGTTCCGCATTCCACCGTGAAGCCCTGCTCCAGTTCCGTGAGTGCCAGATCAAAACCTGCTGCACATCGCGGTCCGGTGTTCATCGACCTGCAAAAGCAGGTCGCGGCCGCCTGAGTGCAGTTGACTGCAATCAGCAGCACTGCTTCGCGCCGCGCTCGATACAACGGATCCACATACGGACCACCCAGAAACACACGGTCCTGCACCGCGATCGCTGCCAGCTCACACGCTCGCACCCCCAGAAATGCATAACGCTGCGGAGCGGCCGTCGGAGTTGTGAAGTGCCACGAATCCCCCGCCCGCTGCGCCGCAGCCACCAGCTCGTCCGCAGGAAACAGATACTTCTTCCACGAATGCGGACCCACAACATAACCAAACAGCTGATGATCACCCCGCTGCTCCAGACGGTATTCACCCGGCCCCTGCCGGTCCGTCCAGCCCTCAGGCAGGTCCGCCACCGATTCAATCCGGCCGTAAACAATCGCCGCCTGGTCAATCGTCGGACCGACCACTTCATAGCCGTCACACGCCAACAGCTGAATCAGCTCATCCAGCCCCGCACGCGGCAGCCACCTCGTCATGCATTCCTCCGTCATATGTTGGCTCCGGTATTCGCTGTCCCTGCCACACTCGCACCTGCAGCCAGCGACGCTCCCTTCGCCGACACCTCAGCCGCGTCCGCAAACAAATCCAGCAGCTGCAGACGAGTGCTCAGCAGCCTCCGCGAAATCACCTGAGCCATGCGCTTCATCAGAATGTATCCCAGCTTCGGATCGGATTCGCAGAGTTGCTGCAGACACCGACCGGAAAGCGCCACAAGCCGTGCTGAATCCAGTACCGTGGCCGTCGCCGTCATCACCCCGTCACTGATCAGCCCCGACCAGCCCACCAGGTCTCCGGGACCCGCCGTGAGCAGCGTCACCTCACCACGCCCGGGAACCTTCATCGACAGCCGCACATGCCCCGAAAACACCACAAACACCTCATCCTCCACCTGCCCTTCACGAAACAACACCGTCCCGGCACCAGCCTCCACAAGCCGTGACGCACGACCCAGACAGGTCAGCTCCGCATGCGGCAGCCCCTCCGCAAACCTCGTGGTATGCAGCATCTTCAGCAGATTGGGTGCGTCCAGACTCATCGCTCAGCCCCCCCCAAAAAAAACAAACCCGTCAGAACGAATAATGTCGAATCCCCCGCAGCTGACGCTGCAGCTCCACGCGAAATTCCGGATGCGCAATCCCAATCAGCCGGTCCGCTCGATCCCGCAGCGAACGACCATGCAGGTTGACTGCACCAAATTCCGTTACCACCCAGTGCACATGCCCCCGCGTCGTCACCACGCCAGCCCCCGCGGTCAGCTCAGCCACAATCCGCGAACAACGGCCACCAGCCGCCGTCGACGGCAACGCAATCACTGGAAGCCCCCCCGCCGACATCGCCGCACCACGAATGAAATCCATCTGACCACCAATCCCGGAATAAATCCGATGACCGAGCGAATCCGCACAGACCTGGCCGGTCAGGTCCACCTGGAGTGCGGAATTGATCGCCACCAGCCGCTCAAGCTTCCGCAGCAGGTTGGTATCGTTCGTCAGATTGCAGGGCAGAAAACTCACTTCCGGATTGTCATTCACAAAATCAAACACACGCTGCGAACCACTCACAAAACTGGTGACGGAAACGCCCGGGAAGACGCGCTTGCGGCTGTTGGTGATCGCTCCGGAAGCTGCCAGGTCCACCACTCCGTCCGAAAACATCTCCGTATGCACCCCCAATTCCAGCTTGTGCCGCAGCCTTCGCAGCACCGCGTCAGGAATGCTCCCAATGCCCGCCTGCAGCGTCGCACCGTCCGGAATCAGCGCCGCCACCTGCTCACCAATCGCCGCCTCCACAGGAGTCTCCACGGCAACCGCATGCTGATGCAGCGGTCGGTTCGTGCTGATCCATGCCGTCATGCGCGACAGCGGCCACGCAGTGTCTCCCAGGGTCCTCGGCATCTGCGAATTGATCTCCCCGATCACCACCCCCGCCGTATCCACCGCCGCCCTCGCCGCATCCACCGAGGTCCCTAATGAACACTGACCGTGCCGGTCCGGCGGAGACAGCTGCAACAGAGCAGCATCCAGCGGAATCGTGCGGCTGGTGAACAACCCCGGAATATCCGAAAGAAAGACCGGAACAAAGTCCGCGTGACCCGCCTGCACCGCCGCCCGCACAGGTGCTCCCGTGAAAAAAGACACCGATCGAAAACGCCCCCGACACGATTCTGCTAAAAATGGTGCCGCCCCCTCCGTGTGCAGATGGTACAGCGTCACGTCCGTCAGATCTTCCCGGCGACACATCGCCTCCAGCAGCGGTGTCGGCGTCGCCGCAGCGCCGTGAATGAAAATCTTCATTCCGGATCGCAAAGCCTGCACAGCATCCTCAGCGGAAACGGCATTCGTCATGGAATCTTTCCGGAGAAATTATGGGGGGCGGCCGCGAGCCCTAAGAATACGCGTTCCTCCCGCGGAAGATCAACCCTCCCGGAAAAGACGTGGCAAGTCCCGTGCCCGAAAACGATTCCCCACGCAGATCGGGCGGGAGCAGACGGGGGTGAGCCGGCCAAAGCCGGAGATGGAGGAGCCGCCGGACGGCAGTCCGCGGGCAAAGGGCACTGCAAACGCCACCATCGAGCCGCGCCCGTGAGGAAGCGTGGTCCCCGGCAAACCCCTGTGAGGCTTCGAAGTGAGAAGTGGGAAGTGACAAGTGGGGAAGGGACTGACGCACGCGAGTGAGAGAG
>JBJTOM010000192.1:0-26842 GCA_046074585.1 Planctomycetota bacterium
GGTCAGTGCTCTATCAGGACGGGCTGGCCGTGCTCTACGGTCGACGGGCCGTGTTTGATGACCCGGCAGAAGTGCGGTATTTTCCGCAAGAGTTGCGGAGAAGTTCAGACAGGCGCCCGCAGGGGTGTGCCACGTGGCCGGGGTTTCCGCGGCGAACCGGGCGGGACGCGTTTTCGCCTGCCCGGGCTGCCGCTGTGCAGCAGGGGCCACCTTTAGGAAGGTCGCAGATGGGGATGTCGCAGATGAGGATGTCACAGCGATCACTGAGCGACTGACGTGGTGCGTGGCGAGACTGGTTGTAACCTGACTGTCGCGGGTACGGCTGGTGCCTGGTGAAGAGAATTGAGTGCTGTTCTAGTGGAACCAGTACAGGCAGGCGGAAGCGAACGTTGTGAGCCCTGCAGCCAGGAGGACCGCGCAGCCTCCGGGACGGGGCAAGCCAAGTCGAATGAGCCGCCCGATGGGTGATTCATATCCCAGGCGACGTTTGAGCTTCCGTTTTTGGTTGGGCCACCAGCGGAAGGGAGCCATGAGGGCGTGAATGCCGAGGGCTTTGTTGAGCTGTTTTTTCGCGCGGGTCACACCCAGCATGGTTTTGAGTGACGGGCGACGGTAGCGAAAGAATTTCACGGCCAGGGTGGCTCCCGAAGGCAGGCTGGAGTGGTCTTCCAGGTGGGGAGGATAGCAGGGGAGAGGCAAGCGGGAAAGTCACTGATCCTTTGATGCAGAAGCGATGTGTCGGGCGCCAGCGGGGCTCCTGTAACCAGACGATTCAGAATATTCTCCGATTTTGTCCCGGCGTCCGGAAAAAATGGCTGGATTGGAGCCCGAGGGATTTCCGAAAGCGAGAGCCCCCGGGCAGGCTGGGGGGTTGGCCTTGATTCCAGAGAGCCTCCTGTCTATTCGTAACGCCCGGAATTCTGCGCAGTTTGTGCCGTCAGTTTGTCCGTTCTGATTCGCCCCGTCGTGGCCGCTGCTGCTGCGAGATCCGGGGTTTCCGCACTCTCAGCAACACCTTCTACAGGGGCTCGGCGTGAATCTTCCCGATTTGCCTCCGCTGTTTGTCTATGGCTTTGTTCTGGTGGGGTTTGTCGTCACCAATCTGCTCCTTGCGCATCTTCTGGGGCCCAAAAAGAAGACGCCGGTCAAGGACATGCCGTACGAATCCGGCATGGATCCGGTTGGCGACGCTCGCCAGCCATTCGACGTGCGGTTCTATCTTGTGGCCATTCTGTTCCTTGTTTTTGACGTCGAACTGCTCTTTCTCTATCCATGGGCCGTCAGTGCCTATAGTGATGGTGGCGTGCCTGTGCAGTTGCGGGACACGGTTTTTGCAATCATGCTGATCTTCATGTTCACGCTGGCCCTTGCATGGGTCTATGCGTGGCGGAAAGGTGTGTTCCGATGGCGGTAGGCCTGCCGGAAAATATCTTCATTACAAAGCTCGATGCGGCTGCCAACTGGGCTCGCTCCAACAGTCTGTGGCCAATGCCGTTTGCTACGGCCTGCTGCGGCATTGAACTCATGGCCACGGCAGCATCCCGGCATGACCTTGCTCGGTTCGGAGCAGAGGTGATGCGGTTCAGCCCTCGACAGTGCGATCTGCTCATCGTCGCCGGTCGGGTCGTGATGAAAATGCTCCCAGTACTCCAGCGAATCTGGCTGCAGATGCCCGAACCCAAGTGGTGCATCTCCATGGGCGCCTGTGCGTGTTCCGGGGGTGTTTTCGATACTTATGCGGTCGTGCAGGGGGTCGACCGGTTTATTCCGGTTGACATGTATGTTCCCGGATGCCCGCCCCGCCCGGAACAGCTGCTGCAGGCGGTGATGGACATGCAGGCCAAGGTTCGCCGCACCGGGACGATCATGGGGCGTGAATTCAACATTCGCGATACCCCGGCGGGTCCCAATCCGTTTGATCGCGATGAGCGTCATCGCATCGAGGACGCGCAGTTTGTACCGCTGGGCGGATTCGACGCTTCGGCGGCCTCCGCGGGGCGGAAAGGAGCGTCCATCAATGCCTGAGATCACCGGTTTGCAGTCGCGGTTTTCCGCGGAGATCGCGGAGTCTTCCTTTCGGGACAATCGTCGCATCGATGTCCCCGCCCCGGTCGTTTTTGATGTGCTCACCAGCCTGAAAAATGACCACGGCTTCAATATGCTCATCGATCTCACTGCCGTCGACTGGCTTGAATACGAGGGTGCGACCGACCGATTCAGCGTGGTCTACCTGCTGCTCAACACGGACTCCGGCGAACGGCTCATTGTCCGCACCCCGGTCAACCTCCCGAATCCTGCACTGCCTTCTGTCTACAGCCTGTGGCGTGGCGCGGACTGGATGGAACGCGAAGTGTTCGATATGTTCGGCATCGTTTTCATGGGGCATCCTGACCTGCGGCGAATTCTCATGCCGGAAGAATTCGATGCATTTCCGCTCCGCAAGGATTACCCATTGAAAGGCCGTGGCGAACGTCACAATTTCCCCGTGATTACTCGGTCCGGAAGCTGACGGCAGCAATGCTTTCGCTCCAGCAGATTCTGCGTTCTTCCCAACACGTTCCTTCGAATCTCCTCTGACTGCTCCGGCGGCCTCTCATGCCTCTGACTCCCGTCGATACCACCCCCACAGATGCTCCGGATCGCGAATACGTCTGGACTCTGAATTTTGGTCCCCAGCACCCCGCGACGCACACCACCCTGCGCCTTGTACTCACCCTCGACGGTGAAAAGGTCCTCAACGCCGTCCCCTACATCGGCTACCTCCACAGCGGCTTCGAAAAACTCGGGGAGCATCTGGATTTCAACCAGTACGTGACCATCGTCGACCGGATGAACTACCTGTCGCCACTGGCCAACGAAATCGCCTGGCACCACGCCGTCGAAAAACTTCTCGGCATCGAACTCACACCCCGCTGTCGTTACCTCCGCACCATCCTCGCAGAACTCATGCGGATGCATGACCACCTGCTCAACCTCGGCACCACAGCACTCGATCTTGGTGGTTTCACGGCTTTTCTGTACTTCTTCCAGCAGCGAGAACATATCTACGACATTGTCGAGCTGGCATCCGGTCAGCGATTTCACACCAGCTACACTCGCGTCGGCGGAGTGCTCTTCGACGTAAACCTCGACTGGATCAACCGCGTGCGAAAGTTCGTTCGCGAGTTTCCGAAGGTTTACGAAGAAGTCGATCGGCTGCTCACCAAAAACCGCATCTTCGTCGACCGCACGAAAGGCATCGGTTATCTCAGTCGCGAAGATGCGATCAACCTGAGTGCTGTGGGGCCGGTGGCGCGGGCCAGTGGCATTGAACGCGACCTCCGCCGCGACGAGCCCTACCTTGCTTACGCAGACCTCGATTTCGACGTGATCTGCTCCCGCGGTGGTGACTGCTACGCCCGCTACCTTGTCCGCATGCAGGAGCTCCTTGAAAGCCTTAAAATCATCGAACAGGCTGTTGAGAATATCCCGGGTGGCAGCGTGAACATCGGTGTTGAAAGCGACATGGTGCTGCCAGCCAAACCGGCCGTCTATCGCAGCATCGAAGGATTGATACAGCACTTTGAAGTGATCATGCCGAATCGGGGTTATACGGTGCCGCGAGAGCAGGTCTATGCGGCGACTGAATCGCCGAACGGGGAACTGGGCTTCTACATTGTCGGCAACGCCGAAACTCGCGCCTACCGTGCTCGCACACGTCCCCCGTCATTCATTCATTTCTCGATGTTTCCACATCTGATTCGCAACCACCAGCTCAGCGATGTGGTTGCAGTGCTGGGAAGCATTAATATCATCGCCGCAGAACTCGACCGCTGAACTCCGTTCCGCACAGACTTCGTCCTTGCTCCTTCACCATCACCACAACCCGGCTGGCAGACCATGAGCGTCCTCACCGAAGAACTCCGCGAAAAAATCAAAGCGGAATTCCCCAAATATCCAAACAAACGCGCTGTCACTCTGCCCGCTCTGCACCTTGTTCATGACACCCTTCGTGCCGTGTCTCGTGATGCCGTTGTTGAAATCGCTGAACTTCTGGAACTGCATCCCTCCGAAGTCCACGATACCATGTCCTTCTACAACTTCTTCAAGGAAGAAGACAACCCGCTCGGCAGGCACCGCGTCTGGTTTTGCCGGAGCATCTCCTGTGCACTCCGCGGTGGTGAAGAACTGCTCGAAGCCGTCTGCCATCGCTACAACGCTCACCCCGGACAAACCACTCCGGATGGTAAGTTCACTGTCGAGTTCGCTGAATGTCTGGGCGCCTGCGAAGGTGCACCCTGTATTCTTGTCAATGATGTCTGCCATATGGACATGACCCCCGAATCCACTTCCGCCCTCATTGATAAACTCTGATACCCATGCCAGCCTTCGAACCCGTCCTCTTCGCTCGCATCCACAAACCCGACAGCACCTCGCTCAGGTCCTATCAGGCCGACGGTGGCTACTCACGTCTCAAAGAATTCCTCACCATGGCCCCGGGTGATGTCACCACCATTGTGAAGGACTCAGGGCTCCGGGGGCGAGGCGGTGCCGGGTTTCCGACAGGACTCAAATGGACCTTCCTGCCGAAAGATCATCCAGGCCCGATTTACCTCGCCATCAATGCCGACGAGAGCGAACCTGGCACGTTCAATAATCGGTATCTGATGGAAAAGGATCCCCACCAGTTAATCGAAGGGATCATCCTTGCCTGCCACGCAATTCGCTCCAGTCGCGCGTATCTGTATCTTCGCTATGAGTACGGCACCAGCTACCGCACACTCGATGCAGCCATCCGCGAGTGCCATGCCGCAGGGATACTCGGCAAAAACATCCTCGGCACCGGAGTCGATCTGGACATCGTTCTTCACCGCGGGGCCGGCGCCTATATCTGCGGTGAAGAAACCGGGCTCATCGAAAGTCTCGAAGGCAAACGGGCGTGGCCACGGATCAAGCCCCCGTTTCCCGCCATCGAAGGTCTCTTTCGCAAACCCACCATTGTCAATAACGTCGAAACCCTCTGCTGCGTGACACACATCCTCTATCGCGGAACAGAATGGTTTAAGTCCATCGGAGTGCCTCCGGATCCATCCAATCCCCGTGATCCCGGCAGTTTCGGGCCCAAGCTGTACTGTGTGAGTGGTCATGTGAATCGGCCGTGCTGCGTAGAACTTCCTTTGGGAGTCACCGCACGGGAGCTCATCGAAGAGCACGCCGGGGGTGTCTGGAAGGGACGCAGGGCCAAGGCCGTCGTTCCCGGTGGAATCAGCATGGGGTTCCTGTCTGCGAAGGAACTGGACACAAAGCTGGATTTCGCCGGGCCCGGCAAGGTTGGCTGTCTGGGACTGGGAACGGCAGCCGTGGTGGTCGTGGATGATCAGACCAGCATGGTCGACGTGCTGCATAATTGTTGTCGCTTTATGTCGCACGAATCCTGTGGCCAGTGCACGCCGTGTCGCGAAGGGACCCACTGGATGACCAAAATCCTTGAACGTATCCGTTCCGGCAACGGCCGGTCTGAAGATCTTGATCTGCTTCTGGAAGTGGCCGGTTCAATGGGGATCATTCCCGGCACGACAATCTGCGGCCTCTCAGACGGCGCCGCGTGGCCAGTCAAGAACGCGATCAATAAGTTTCGACCTGAATTCGAAGACTACATTCGCTCCCGCAAATCCTCCATCACCTCCGCTCAGAAAATGATGGCAGCCCACTGACCCATCCCCGCAACGGCAGGTTCATTTCCCAGGACTCCCAATGGCCACGGTTCTTGTCAACGGCAAAGAAGTCGAAATCGGCGCCAATGAGCGGCTGAATTGCATCCAGGCCGCAGCTAAAGTCGGCGAGGAAATTCCCGCGTACTGCTGGCATCCGGAACTGTCCGTCGTTGCCAGCTGCCGCATGTGTCTTGTGGAAGTTGGTGACAAAAAGCCCGATGGCACAGTTGCCATGCAGCCAAAGCTTGTGCCCGGCTGCCAAACCCCGGCCAAAGACGGCACCGTCATTATTTCTGACAGCCCGAAAGTCCGCGAGGCCCGGAAGGCAACACTTGAATATCTCCTGCTGAACCACCCGCTTGACTGCCCCACCTGTGACCAGGCCGGTGAATGCTATCTGCAGGACTACAGCTTCAATTACGGTCGTGGTTACAGCCGTCTGAACGAGCCGAAAAACATCAAGCCCGACAAGGAATACATCGGCGATCAGATCACTCTGTTCACCGATCGCTGCATTATGTGTACCCGCTGTGTCCGCTTCACCCGCGAAATCAGTGGCTCCGCTGAACTCCAGGTCGTCAGTCGCGGATCACACGAAGAGATCGATATTTTCCCCGGTCATCCCGTCAATAATCCGCTCGCCGGAAACGTGGTCGACATCTGCCCGGTCGGTGCACTCTGCAGCAAAGACTTTCTCTACCAGCAGCGTGTCTGGTGGCTCAAGAGCACCAACTCCGTCTGCCCGGGATGCAGCACAGGCTGCTCAGTCACCGTCGACCAGAACGAAGATCGCGTCTATCGCCTCAAGCCCCGTCCCAATCCCCAGGCTCAGGGCCATTTCATGTGCGACGAAGGTCGCTTTGGCTGGAAGTACACGCACTCCGATCAACGCCTCACATCGCCGGAGATTCGCGTCAACGGTCATGTCTCCAGCCGTGACTGGGACCAGACCCTGACCTCTGTCCGCAATGCACTCAGGAAAGCCGCCGGCGGAAAAGGAAAACTCGCCGCTGTCCTCTCACCGTGGATGACAGTCGAAGACGCGTGGCTGCTCAGCAGCTTCCTCCGTTCCATCGCCCCCACCGCCGTACTGGCGCTCGGTCCGGTCCGCGTCAACGGTCACGACGAATACTTCCCGAAGGACGTCCACGGCAATCCTGTCCAGCCCACCCGGTTCACAATCAAATCTGAAAAAGCACCAAATCGCGCCGGCGTTCAGGCAGTGCTCAGCCATTTCACCGGGGAGGTAATGCCCTTTGAAGAACTCCTGAGGCTGTCATCCGCAGGTCAGTTCAGCACTGTCTATCTCACGGGAGGGGACCCCGAAGGCTGGATTACGGAACTGCAGGCGGAAGCGTTCAGCGATGTGGAGTCCGTCATCGTTCAGGACTTCCTGCCGTCCCCAGTGCTCCAGCACGCCACTCACGTCCTGCCCTCCAGTACCTTCGTGGAGCGAGAAGGTACCGTTATCAATCACAAGGGCCTCGCACAACTCATTCGCCGCGCCGTGCGGGGCCCCGACGGCACGCGTCCTGATACTCGAATCCTCTGGGAACTCGCAGAACGCACCGGGCTCCCCCAGACAGACGTTCTGCGTCGCGAGATCGCAACAGCGATTGCTCCACTCGCCGCCATCACCCAACCCGAACTTCGCGATCTCGGTGTCCACCTCAGTTCTTCACAGCCTGTCCTCGCCAACTCATGAACTCTTCTGCCCGTCTTCAGTATTTTCACAGCACTCTCTTCGGCTGTTCTTCATGGACTCACTGATTCCCACACTGACCACCATTCTGCTCGTGGTCGCCTCTATCCCCGGGGTCTGCAATTATCTGATTCTGCTGGAGCGCAAACTCTCCGCGTGGATGCAGGACCGAGTCGGGCCAAATCGCGTCGGCCCGCTGGGGTTGCTGCAACCGCTCGCTGACGGAGTGAAACTGTTGCTGAAGGAAGAGGTGATCCCCGACCATGTCGATCGACTGCTCTTTCTGATGGCCCCCGGGATTTCCGTGTTCACTGCACTGCTGGCATTCGCCGTTGTTCCTTTCGGGCCTGTGGATGACCCGGCGGTCCCCTGGTTTCTGCGATTCATCATCGCTCCCGGCATTGACATCGGACTCGTTTTTATCTTCGCCGTCGGCAGCCTGGCCGTCTATGGCATCGTGCTGGGTGGCTGGGCGTCCAACAATAAATACAGTGCTCTGGGCGCGCTTCGCGCCAGTGCCCAGGTGGTGAGCTACGAGATTCCGCTGGGCATGTCGGTCCTCGGCATCGCACTGCTCTCCGGATCGCTCAATCTCGAAAACATCATGCACCAGCAAATCAGTGGCGGGATACTCAGCTGGAACATCTGGTTTCAACCCCTCGCTGCACTCATGTTCTTCACCGCCTCCCTCGCCGAAGCCAATCGCCTTCCCTTTGACCTGGCTGAATGCGAACAGGAACTCGTCGGTGGCTGGCACACGGAATACAGTGCCCTCAAGTGGGCCCTGTTTTTCCTCGGCGAATACACTCACATGATCACCATTAGTTTTCTGACGTCGATCCTGTTCTTTGGCGGCTGGCACTTCCCTGGCATTGCAGAAGCTGACAGCGTCTACGCGGGAGCCTGGATCGTCAAACTGGGCATTCTGGGTGTGAAGGCATTTCTGTTTATCTGGGTGATCATTATGCTCAGATGGACCATTCCCCGTTTCCGCTTCGATCAATTGATGGAACTTGCCTGGCGCGTCATGATTCCACTGTCGCTCGCCAACCTGCTCATGGTGATGTTCGTCAGGCATTTCAATGCATCCGTCTGGTGGCTTCTCCCTGGGTCGCTCCTGCTCTTTGCCGCCTGGGGAGCGATCAGCGCGTCGCTGCGAGACGCCGAACAACGGTCCCGACCGGGTTACGTTCGCCGCAAACCTGTACAGACAGATCCGCACCCCAGTCATGGCCACGGCCATGCGTCCGCTCACTGACCCCCCCAACAACCAACGCAATTTCCTCCACCCCCCCCCCTAAGGCCGCTCTGCGATGTCCGCAACAGCCCGTAAAAAAACCGTCCGCTGGGTCGAAGAACCCGAAATCGGTTTCTGGGAATCGACATTTGTGCCTGCCATCATGCAGGGACTCAAAACAACCCTCAAACATGTGGTTGAACGGAAAACCGTCACACAGCAGTTTCCGGAAGTAAAACCGGAACTGCCGCTGCATTACCGTGGCGTTCACCGGCTCAACCGGGACGAGAAGGATCGTGTGAAGTGCGTGGCTTGCATGATGTGTGCCACCGCGTGTCCTGCAAACTGCATTTCCATCGAAGCCGAAAAAGCTCCAGCGGACTGGCCGGACCGAGACAAATTTCCCAGATCGTTTGTGCTCGACGAACTCCGCTGCATCTACTGTGGAATGTGCGAAGAGGCCTGCCCGGTGGATGCGATCGAACTCACGCACATCTATGACCTCACTGGTGAATCACGGTCCGATCTGCTCTACAACCGTGAAAAGCTCCTTGCGGTCTACGATCAGACCAAAAATGACCCGAGGGACCCTGTGCGAACGCGGCGTGGAATTCTCGGTCCTGCAGCTGAATTTCAGGAACTCCCGGCACTCGGTCCCGCAACCGTCGTCCCGCAGGCCGATCGGTCCGCGAAATCCGCGACCGCTGGCGTGATTCGCACGACAGGAACGGAGGGCATGCCATGAATGTGTGGATCCAGCAATACCCACTGACATTAATCGGATTGCTGCTTTGGGCACTGGGCATCATTCTGCTCATGCCGAATCGCAACGGGACCTCCGGAAAACCATCCCCTGTCGGACTCGGTCTGACCGGTTTCGGGCTTGTGGCCTTCCTTGCCGGCTTCGGCAGGACCGACGCGGCGCTCGTCCCTGAACTTCTGTTCTGGATTTTCGCCTCCGGGGCTTTGGCCGGCGGAGTGCTCATGATCACGGCTCGCAACCCCGTTTACGGAGCACTCTGGTTTGCAGTCGCCACGCTCTGCACCTGCGGTCTGTTTCTCACGCAAAGTGCACCGTTTCTTGCGGCAGCCACTGTAATCGTGTACGCCGGTGCGGTAATCGTGACGTTCCTCTTCGTGATTATGCTGGCCCGTCAGAGCGGTTCAGCCGGGTATGATCAGAAGTCGCAGAACGCGGTCGTCGCCTGTTTATCGGCCTTTCTGCTCATTGGCGCCATCACCAAAACGCTGCAGACCACGGACGTTGAGATCAGCCGGCAAGTGACCGCGGTTGCTGAGCCAAAGGCCCGGCCCGGTGGCTCCGCTGTCAGCTCACAACCTCAGAACAACCTGCTTTCTCTGGAGATTTCTGCAGACGCCGGTCAGGCTCCTCCAGAACCCGATCCAATCCCCAATTACCTCAGCAAAGCCGACGCCACGACTCCTGTAGGCTCCCTGCGAGGGCTCGGACGGTCCCTGTTTTCTGATTACCTCTTCGCAGTAGAAATCGCCGGAACTCTGCTGCTGGTGGCCAGCATCGGCGCCATCGCCATTGCACCTCGGCGTGAGGAGGGAGCCCTGTGAATCCTGTATCCCTGATGACTCCCGAAGAACTTCGTACGCTGATGGTGGGTGCCGGACTCTTTGTCCTTGGCGCGATCGGCTTTATCACACGCCGAAATCTGATTCTGCTCGTGCTTTCCGCGGAACTCATGCTCCACGGCGTCTCACTCAGCCTCGTCACTTTTGGTAAAATGCACCAAACTGCTGAGGGCCAGGCGTTTACGATCTTTGTGCTGACAGTCGCAGCCTGCGAGGCCGGACTCGCTCTGTCTCTTGTGCTCTCTTTGTATCGCCAGGTGCATTCGCTCGATATTCGACTCTGGACTGAACTTCGCGAGCCTGATGTTCCGCAGCCTCCAGCAGACGACTCCGGCAGTGATTCCGCCGAAGAATCGGCCTACGCCGGAATTCCGAAACTGACGCCTGCCGGTGTCGCACCACGCAGCGTCCCTGCGGAAACTGTTTCCACCAGAATCTGACCGCCTCTTCATTTCTTTTCTAAAGCAGCCCCCACCAGTCGGAAGCTGATCCATAATGTCCCAAGAACTCCTGCTTCCCCTCCTCTGGCTCATCCCGATTGCCCCGCTGCTTTCGGCTGTTGTCACTGCACTGCTCGGCCCCAAACTGCTCAGGTATCGCAGCCACCTCCCGTGCTGGTCAGCCCTCGCAGTCTCCTTCGTGTGTTCGCTTGGAGTCCTCTATCTGCTGCCCGGAACAGCCCCGTCAGCGGAGCCGGCCGCGGTTGCTGCCGCCGGGGATTCTTCAGAGGATTCTTCGTCTGCAGACGAGAGCGTCGCCCCCGCCCCAATGCCAAAGCCAATGCCGGGAGCTCCTGCAGGGGCTGGAAGTTCTGAATCGCTCGGTCAGGCCATCTCTCGATTGGCAGCCCGTGCCGAACAGCGGCAGCCGAAAGGCCCGGAGTACTCCGCGTTCGCCTTCGAATGGCTGTCCGTCGGCAGCCTCGATGTGCATTTTGAACTGCGTGTGGACAGTATTTCCGCGATTATGCTGGCCATGGTGACAGGCGTCAGCCTGCTGGTGGCTCTGTTCGGTTCGGGCTACATGCACCACGATCCCGGCTATCCAAGATTCTTCGCTGCCGTTTCAATGTTTGTGTTCTCGATGTGCATGCTGGTTTTATCCAGCAACTTCGTGCTGCTGTTTGTGTTCTGGGAGATGGTGGGTCTTTGCAGTTATCTGCTCATCGGGTTCTGGTTCGGCAAGCCATCGGCCGCAGCGGCATCCAAAAAGGCGTTTGTGCTCAATCGCATCGGCGACTTCGGGCTGATCATGGCCATCTTCCTGATCTGGATTCACTTTGGCGCCGTGGATTTCCTCAGTGTGCTGAACAGTGCAGACCACATCGCAGGTGTGGAATCAAAAAGTCCTGGCGTGATCCAGCTGATTTGCTTCTGTCTGTTTCTGGGTGCAATGGGTAAGTCAGCCCAGTTTCCGCTGCAGGTCTGGCTTCCCGATGCCATGGAAGGACCCACTCCCGTCAGTGCTCTGATTCACGCCGCCACCATGGTCACTGCCGGCGTGTACCTTGTGGCCCGCTGTACTCCACTGTTTGTGATGGCCCCGCTGGTACAGATGACAGTGTCCGGAGTCGGGGCAACAACCGCTGCCATTGCCGCATTGATCGCGCTGACACAGACAGATCTCAAACGCGTCCTTGCATATTCCACGGTCAGTCAGCTTGGCTTTATGTTTATGGCGCTGGGCTGTGGAGCTGCAGGGGCAGAAGTGGTGACCCCTGCGGTCACAGCCGGCATGTTTCATCTGTTCACTCATGCCTATTTCAAGGCCCTGCTCTTCCTGGCGGCCGGCAGCGTGATGCATGCCATGGGAGACGTGATCGACATGCGGCGTTTCAGTGGTCTTCGCCGCGCACTGCCGATTACCCACTGGACGTTTCTGGTGGGCTCTGCTGCCCTCGCCGGAGTCCCGCTGCTGGCCGGCTTCTGGAGCAAGGATGAAATTCTCGCGGTGCTCATTCAGGCGTCACAGACGGGCGAGCACAGGCTGTTCTTCGGGACAATTCTTGTCATCGCCTGCGGCACCGCACTGCTCACTGCATTCTACACATTCCGCGCCTACTTCATGACCTTTTGTGGCCCGGAACGTTTCCCTGAGGAAGCCGGTCATCACCCCCACGAGGCCACACCGATTATGGCATGGCCACTCCGAATTCTGGCTGTTGCGGCCCTGTTGATCGGGCTCGCAGTGGGGCCAACACACCTGTTCGGCAGCTACCTGCAGAGAACGGTCGGACTCACTCCAACCGAAGCACACTTCCATCTGAATGTGATGGCCCTGAGCGTCGCGCTGGCGACTGCCGGGATCGGTCTTGCATGGATGCTCTACGTGGCCATGCCCAAAGTTCCTGCGGCCATCGCCCGGACGCTCAAACCCTTCTATGCGATTTCTCTGAACAAACTGTTTCTTGATGAGATCTTCTACGGGATTGTGGTACTGCCGCTGAAAGGTGCAGCACTGTTATCCACGGTGATTGATCGGCGACTCATTGACGGTCTGATTGATGGTGTGGGCAGGCTCCCGCTGCGCATCAGTAATCTGCTCAAGGGAACCCAGGCTGGCCCTGCAACGTCTTATGCGGGCATCATGTGGGCCGGTGCTGTCGCGGCCGTGATGATTGTCCTCAGTCTTCTCTGAACAAACCAACCCCGTTTCTGCTCCTCACGACCATCCACGATCTTACCGCTGCCCCTCCTCTGCCACTGGCGGATTTTCCATGCAAGCTCTTCTTTTCATCACACCTGGCATTCCGGCCGTGACTGCCGTCCTGCTGATGCTCTTCCGATCATCGATCAACACCAGCAGCGCCCGCTGGATTGCAGTCTTTGGAGCAGGACTTGCGCTCCTCTGCTCGGTGCTGTTCTACGCCCGCTTTCAGGCCAGTGTGAACAGTCTGGAACATGGAGGAACGCCGCTGCAGTCCACAGCCAGCAGTCTTTCAGTTGTCGCTCCGAAAGTTGAAACTGTTATCCCGTGGCTGCAGAACGGTCGCCTGCAGCTCAGTCTGTACTTCGGTGTGGATGGCATCAGTATTGCCCTGATTGCGCTCACAACGCTGCTCACTGTCTCTGCGATTCTGATTTCCTGGGAATCGATCCAGACCAGAACGGCAGAGTTTTATGCTGCTCTGCTGCTTCTGGAAACAGGACTGATCGGGGTATTTTGCGCTTTCGATCTGGTTCTGTTTTATGTGTTCTTCGAAATGACGCTGATCCCCCTGTTTTTCCTGATTGCCGTTTGGGGGGGCCGCGATCGCAAGTGGGCTGCGGTTAAGTTTTTCCTCTACACGCTCGCCGGAAGCCTGGTGACACTGTCTGGTCTCATCTGGCTGGTGCTCCACGTGGCTGCCGCCGGACTTCAGAATCCCACATCTCTGCCGGCACTCCTTGCCTGGCTGCGTGAACATCCGCTGGAGCCGGCTGTTCAGGAGGCGTTGTTTATCGCCGTTTCCATGGGATTTCTGATCAAGGTGCCGGTGTTTCCGTTCCATACGTGGCTGCCACTTGCCCACGTAGAAGCACCTACGGCAGGAAGTGTGATCCTTGCCGGAGTTCTGCTGAAGCTTGGTACCTATGGGTTCCTGCGAATCTGTCTGCCGCTGTTTCCTGCAGCATCAATCAGCATCGGTCTGCCGGTCGTTGGGCTGCTCTCGGTGATCGGCATCATTTACGGCTCACTGTGTGCCCTCTGGCAGTCTGACATCAAGAAACTGGTGGCCTACAGTTCGGTGGCCCATCTGGGGTTCTGCATGCTTGGCCTGTTTGCCCTGAATGCGGAAGGCATGACCGGCAGCGTGCTGCAGATGATTAATCATGGGCTGTCGACAGGGGCCTTGTTTATTCTTGTAGGGATGGTCTACGACCGTTACCACACTCGCGAGATGTCTGAGATGGGTGGCCTGGCAACCAAACTTCCAAGGATCGGCATTGGCATGGTCTTCATCTCCATGTCCAGCATCGGTCTGCCGGGGCTCAATGGCTTTGTCGGCGAATTCCTCTCGCTGGCAGGGATGTTCAAATCCAACCCTTTGTATTCCGCGCTGGGAACGACCGGCGTCATCCTTGGGGCCTGGTACCTTTTGACTGCCGTGCAAAAGGTGTTTTTCGGGAAACTGGTTGAACCCCATCACGGGGACCACGATGTGGAGGACATGTCGGCTCGGGAATTCCTTGCACTGGCCCCGCTTGCAGCGCTCTGCCTGTGGATCGGTCTGCGGCCACAGCCTCTGATTGACCTGATCCAGCCTGAAATTCGGCCACTCGCACGGCTGCTGCACGAATCTGCTCCTCACCCACAGGATCAGGCTGCCCCTGAAGAAGCTGAGGCGGCGGCCGCCGCACCGGCTCGCCCAGGTGGTATGACCGTCACTCTGACGACTCCCCGCTGAAAACACTTTTGTCTGCTTAACACTCCCACCGCTCCTCCTGTTGTCGAGACCGACCCGTGCCCGCATTTCAGGACCTCAATCAGGCAGCCGGACTGATCATTCCGGAGATTATTCTGATTGCGACCGTGTGCATCATGTTTCTTGCTGCACCGTTCCTCGTGTCGGAATCCGGCCGCGCCGCCTCGGGGCTGCGACATCGATGGGGAATTCTGGCCATGCTGGCACTCAGCTGCGCCACCCTGGCCTGGCTCCGCGCCCCCCTTGCCCCTGATTCGCTCGGCCCATTCCGGCCTGATGCATTTTCCTGGTATGTCCGCGGCGTGACTCTGCTCACCGGCATGCTGCTCACCCTCGTGATCTGGGATCAGACCGAAGATGGGCATGCCGCAGAGACCTTCGCCTGTCTGCTGGCGATTCTGGCGGGCGCCAATTTTGTTTCGCTGGCCAACGATCTGGTCGGCGTGTTTCTTGGTCTGGAAATGGTCAGTATTCCAACCTACATCCTCCTGTATCTCGGCCGCAGCGACTGGATGTCTCGCGAAGCAACCATCAAGTACTTCCTTCTCAGCATCTTCTCCTCGGCACTTGTGCTCTATGGGCTCACGTGGATCTTTGGCCTTGCCGGGTCGACCAGCTTTGTGGTCGTTGCCAGCCGTATGGATGCGATCGGCGGACACCCGATGCTGCTGGTGGCTCTGGCGCTGACGCTCGCCGGAATCAGCTTCCGTCTGACGGCGGTGCCATTCCACTTCTATGCTCCGGACGTCTTTCAGGGCGTTGCGCCCGCCGCTTCTGCCATGCTCTCCTTCCTCCCGAAACTCGTGGGTTTTGCGGCGATCCTGCAGATCTTCCCGCTGTGTCTGCGTGCTGCAGGCAGCACTGCACCGCCTGCAGCCTCGGCCACTCTGTTTTCAGCCCTTGCAATTCTGACGATGACCTTCGGCAATATCATGGCCCTGCGTCAGAAAAACGTTCTGCGACTGCTCGCCTGGTCCAGCATCTCCCATGGTGGTTACATGCTTGTCGGTGTTGCTCTTTCCGGCGCTGCCGTTTCCAGCGGTGTCGTATCCGACGGCATCTCAGCACTGCTCTTCTACCTTCCTGTTTACGGCATCATGTCGATCGGTGTCTTCGCGGTGTTGAGCGCTGCCGGAGCTCGGCAGCCCCTGCGATCGCTCGATGACCTGCATGGATTGAGCCAGACAAATCCCTCAAGTGCACTCATGCTGGCGGTCTGCGTGTTTGGACTGAGTGGCCTGCCGCCGACCGGTGGTTTTCTTGGTAAGCTGAATCTGTTTGTGGCGGCGTGGAGTCAGGGTGATTCGCGCAGTCGACTCCTCGCCATCGTCCTCGCTGCCAATGCCGTCATCGCCGCAGCCTACTATCTGCGGATCATTGGACTGATGTACTTTGAGCAGTCCCGAACAGTCCGCCAAGAAGATTCAAGGCCAGCCGCGACCGCTGCAGGGATCATCTGTGCGGCAGCCACACTGGGACTGTTTCTGAAACCGCAGTGGCTCTGGGATGCCGCCGCCGCCGCTGCTGCCGCCCTGGCGGTGTGACAGCAACTCGACATGAACCCGGGTACTCGAGAGATTCTTGGCGCAAGAGGCGAGCGTGCGCCGGTGGATCCGTGGAGACCTTCCCATGTCCTCTCGGAGCTTGAAATCTCGCGGCACCGTCAGCTGGAAGCCGTATCCACGATCTTCCTGACAGGTCAGGAATGCGCCTTCCATTGCCTGATGTGTGACCTCTGGCGGCATACAACCATTGCGCCCACGCCTCGTGGAGCCATCCCGGCACAGATCGAGCTTGCTCTTGATCAGCTTCCGCCTGCCCGTCACGTCAAGCTTTACAACAGCAGTAATTTCTTCGATAACCGCGCAGTGCCTCGAACGGACTGGCCTGCGATTGCACGGCTGGTCCATCCTTTTGACACGGTGATTGTAGAGAATCATCCGCGTTTGGTGAGTGAACGCTGTGACGAGTTTCAGCAGGTTTGCGGAACGCAGCTGGAGGTGGCACTTGGACTGGAGACGTCCCACGCGGTCACGCTGGCGAAGCTGAATAAGCAGATGACCGTGCGTGACTTTGAACATGCCTGCGATTTGCTGCGGCGACAGCGGATCCTGATCCGCGTCTTTGTGCTGCTGAAGCCGCCCGATACGACTGAAGAGGAAGCGGTTGAGCGCGCGCTTGACTCGATGCGTCTGGCCTTCGATTGTGGTGCCGATGTGTGCTCCATCATACCGGTTCGTGCAGGCAACGGCATTATGGACCAGTTGCAGTCGGCGGGTCGTTTCACGCCCCCGCGTCTCTCTTCGCTGATCAGTGTTCTGAAAACAGGTCTTTCGTGGCAGCGCGGTCGGGTGTTCGCGGATTTGTGGGATGCAGGTCGTTTTGCAGATTCCGCCACTTCAGCTGACCTTCAGATCGCTCATCTGCAGCAGCTGAATCACACACAGTTCGCGGACGTGAGCGTTGCGACCGAGCTGCACTGACGGGGGCCTGAGCTGGCGAACGAACAGAGGAGAGGGTTATCCGGCAGGCAGCTGCACGGCGAGCTTTCGCGCGAGGGATTGCAGGTCGTCAGTCGACGAGGTGCGGAGTGGTATTTGGCTGGCGTGATCCGGATGCCGGGGGCACGACGGTAATTGGGGGCAGTACCTGGGATGGTGAAACGGTGTTAAGGACACCTGATTTCGTACTTTTGATCGGCTCCACCGTGACAAGGCGTGCGGGGGGAATTGAAACATCCCGTTTTCCTCATTTTAACATCGTTTCCCGATCCCAGACTCGTACTCGAAATCGAAATCGAAAACAGCGTTGATGGATGCATCTTCCCTGGATCACGAACGACTCGAAGTGTGTGGATTACGAGCACGAGAGAGTGGAAAGGAGACTCTCGACGTTCTTCATTCTTCTGCGGTCCCCTTTCCCCTTTCTTCGCTCCCTCCGAGCGCCGTTGGTCGCCACGCCGTGTCGCGTGGCAACAGGCCCGTGTGAAGTCCAGGGCAGAATTCGCGTGTTCTTACCGTCGTTTCTGCACCCCCGCGTCACCCTCACTGCCGAAATTCCCTGTGTAATCGCCAACCACGCCCCCGGATTTTCTGGCATTCCCGGGCCTCGGTCTGGTATGCTCCATGTCCGCCGGGATTGCCCCGGTCCCGCCTTCCCATTCGATCTGGGGTCTGCCGATGAAGACCTTGCTTCGCTCCGGCATCCTGCCACTGC
The DNA here is from genome assembly GCA_046074585.1 of Planctomycetota bacterium. Taxonomy (GTDB): domain Bacteria; phylum Planctomycetota; class Planctomycetia; order Planctomycetales; family Planctomycetaceae; genus SXXK01. The sequence continues at coordinate 17,856 of JBJTOM010000192.1, forward strand.
CACTGCTGCTGTTGACGCTGCTGCTGGTGCCAGCCCCTCTCAGCCTGTTCGCCGCTGCCCCCGACTCAGAACTCACCTTTGAGCGTGACATTCTGCCGATCTTTCGGGACAAGTGCATTCGCTGCCACGCAGGTGTCGAACCCAAAGCCGGGCTGAATCTCACCAGCCCTGCGTCGCTTCTGACGGGCGGAAAGTCCGGTGCCGCGCTGCGAATCGGTGCGGCCGAATTCAGCCGGCTTTACGAAAAAGTCACTTCTGGCGAAATGCCCCCCGTCGGTCAGCAGCTCACCACGGAAGAGAAAGGCCGGCTGCGGAAATGGATTAACGACGGCGCTAACGGTCTCAACCCGCAATCGCTGACCACCGACACCGATCAATTCTCCGGCGTCGAACACTGGGCTTTCCGTCCGCCCGTGCGTCCTGCGGTGCCGCAGGTTCGGCAGCAGCAATTTGTACGCAACCCCATCGATGCCTTCCTTCTGCACTCCCTGGAAGCTCACAACCTGACGTTCGCGTCGGAAGCCGATCCAGCCACACTGCTGCGACGAGCGACCTTCGACCTGACTGGTCTGCCACCGTCCCCCGCAGAGCTGCGTGAATTTCTGGCCGAACAGCATCCTGACGCCTTTGAACGGGCCCTCGACAGACTCCTCGCCAGTCCCCATTACGGCGAACGCTGGGCACGACACTGGCTGGATGTGGCCGGTTACACCGAATCGGCCGGAATTCTCAGCGAAGACAGGCCGATTCCAAATGCGTGGCGATTTCGTGACTATGTCATCCGCGCCTTCAACGCGGACAAGCCGTGGGATCGCTTTCTTCAGGAGCAGATTGCGGGTGACGAGCTGACGAATTACTGGAGTCACTTTGAAACGCAGGCGGAGCTTCCGGCGGACGCCGTTGAAGGCATCATCGCCACGGGCTACCTGCGGACTGCGGCGGATTCCAGTCGCCCGGACTTCTCCACAATCAAAAATGCGGCCGGTCAATACTTTTACCCCACGCTGTTCGACACGCTGCAAATCGTCTGTTCATCCACCATGGGCCTCACGATGCAGTGTGCACGGTGCCACAGTCACAAATTCGATCCGATTCCGCAAACGGACTATTTTCGACTGCAGGCCGTCTTCACGTCCGTCTACCGCCCGGACAAGTGGATTCCGCAAATGGAACGTCGCCTGCTGATTGCATCAAAGCAGCAACAGGAACAGGCCACGCGAACCAACGCTGACGTTGATGCCGCAGTGAAGACGCTCAACGAACAGGCGACAGCCCTGAAGACCACCTTCACTGCCCGCCTGTTCGACGATCGACTCGCAGCCCTTCCGGGGGAGATTCGGGACGATGTCCGAGCTGCGCTCGATACCCCCGCCCCGAACCGCTCCGAAATTCAGAAATACCTCGCTGAAAAATTTGAACGCTCGCTCCGGCCCCAGGCAAAAGATCTCGATATGGCCCTTGCTGCCATCCCGGACTACAAAACCGAATCGGATCGGATTGCCGCACAGATCGCAGCAGAACAGGCCCGTCGCATCCAGTTGGATGAGGTTCGCGCAGCCTACGACCTTCCGGGCGAACCCACCACGCCACTCCTGCTGCGCGGCGATCCCCTGACCCCCGGCCCTCTTGTCGCTCCCGGCGTCCTGTCAGCGCTCGCCGCACCACAACCTTTCACCTGGCAGACGCCCGGAGCGGACGCAAAAACCAGCGGACGTCGTCTGGCCTTCGCTCGCTGGCTGACTCAGCCCGAACACCCGCTCACCGCACGCGTGATCGTCAATCGCGTCTGGATGCATCATTTCGGTGCTGGCCTGGTGTCGACACCGGAAGATTTCGGAGTCTCCGGATCCCCGCCCTCTCACCCGGAACTGCTCGACTGGCTGGCGACGGAATTCGTCCGCAGTGGCTGGAGCATCAAGCAGCTGCATCGTTTGATTCTGACGTCGGCCGCGTGGCGACAGCATTCGCGGGTCAGCGAGCAGCATCAGGCGGCCTGTCAGCTCGCGGATCCACAGAATCGCCTGCTGTGGAAACAGAACCTTCGTCGGCTGGAAGCTGAGCCACTGCGGGATGCGATTCTGGCGGTGTCCGGAACGCTCAGCAGCCGGATGTACGGACCTTCGCAGCCCGTCGCGCGGCAGGGAAGCGGCGAAGTGATTGTCTCAGGCGAAACCGGACAGCACCGGCGATCCATCTACGTCGCCATCCTGCGGCTCAATCCGGAAACCATGCTGGAGATCTTCGATCAGCCCACCATGTCGGTGAACTGTGTTCAGCGAAGCACTTCCACCGTCTCGACGCAGGCTCTGGCAATGCTCAACAGTGACGCCATGAATCAGGCAGCCGCAGCCTTCGCCGAACGCATCCTGCGGGATCGGCCTGAAGATCCGATCGGTGTTGCCGTAGAAACGGCCTGGTGCAGATCCGTCATCGAGACAGAACGAATGCTGCTGCAGGGATTTGTCGATGAACAGACCACGCTGCATCTGCAGCAGCGTCCGGAAACAGAGCGGCAGCAGCCGGAGATGGCCACAGCCGCCCGTCAGAAAGCGCTGACCGACCTCTGCCACATGCTCCTGAGCGCCAACGAGTTTGCATATATTGACTGATGCCATCATCCCTGACCGAGCCAGACCCATGACTGCCGCATTGCCATCTTCCCGACGTGCCATGATCACTCAATTCGGTTCCGGCTTCGGCGGACTGGCACTGGGCATGCTGCTGAATGACGCGGTCCGGGGAGCCGACATTCACCGTCCCCTGCCTCACGTGACACCGACAGCGCGGGCAGTCATCCAGCTGTACATGCATGGTGGCCCCAGTCATGTGGATCTGCTCGACCCCAAGCCGCTGCTGAACCGCTTTGACGGCACTACGCCACCCGCCGAGGTGGCCGACGACGAAAGCCGCACAAAGACACTCATGGGCTCTCCATTCCGCTTTCGTCGGTGTGGGGAAAGCGGTCTTGAATTTTCTGAAATACAGCCGTGTGTTTCTGCGCATGCGGACGACATCGCCGTCATCCGCTCGATGTTCAGCGAGCATCGCAATCACGAACAGGCCATCTGGATGGCTCAGACCGGACTGACCACTGCTGGGCGCCCGACACTGGGTGCGTGGGCCGCCTACGGTCTGGGCACAGACAATCGCAGTCTGCCGGCCTTTGTGGCGCTGCCGGATCCTGGCGGAGCATCTGTGGATGGCGTTCGCAACTGGTCCAGCGGCTGGCTGCCACCCACATATCAGGGGACGGTGTTTCGCGAACAGGGCAGTCCAGTGCTGAATCTGCAGTCGCGGGAACCACGAGCGGGTGTTGTCGAGCAGGGACGAGCCCGGCTCCTGCAGAGCCTCAACGCAAAACATCTCGAACAACGCCCCGGAAATCTGGAACTGGAAGCCCGAATCGCGTCCTTTGAACTGGCCGGTCGGATGCAGCTGGCCGCCCTGGATGCGCTGGATCTGTCCCGGGAAACCGCCGAAACTCAGCGGGCCTACGGTCTTGATAACCCCGTGACGAAGTCCTACGGCACGCGCTGTCTGATGGCACGACGGCTGGTGGAACGCGGCGTGCGTTTCGTGTCGCTGTTCATGGCAGGCCAGCCGTGGGATACGCATGCAGGCAACAACGACGGCACAAAGAACTGCTGCCAGCGCACCGATCAGCCTGTCGGAGCACTCCTGACCGACCTCAAACAACGCGGTCTGCTCGATTCCACACTGGTTCTGTGGGGGGGCGAATTTGGACGCACTCCGGCTGCCGAAGTTCGTGACAACAAAGCGGCCTACGGACGTGACCATCATCCGTATGGCTTCAGTATCTGGCTGGCCGGTGGCGGCATCAAAGGCGGTCAGCACTACGGGGCCACGGATGACTTCGGCTACCGGGCCATTGAAAATCGGACTCAGACCGCGGACCTCCACGCCACCATCCTGAAACTGCTGGGACTGAATCACGAAACTCTGACGTGGCACCACAACGGACGCGATGAACGACTGACGGATGTTTATCAGGCGAAGGTGATTGAGCAGTTGATTTGATCGCACCCGATCCCGCAGCCCCCGTCGCTGAGTGCTGAAACGCCTGTTCGTTTAACGTGTGCGGGCGATCTCAACCCGCCGGTCGCAGTGCAGCATGATCTTTCACCGTGGCAGTGGCTGGGGTGCCACGGTGCCACGAAAGGCGTAGCCAGTAATGATCACGCGGGACTGATGGGTGAAATCGAACTGGAACTGATCAGCTTTGAGTTGATTTCTGAGGTTTTCGCTGGGGGTGCCACGACCGGAAATTTTGAGCAGTGTGTCGAGTGACTGAAAGGGAGGGCGGGCTCTGGGACCAGCAGACCGGGGATCGGGGTCGACACCGGGGAGGGGCGCTCGAGGAGGCGGGGGGGCGTTATTGAGGACGGATGTTTCCAGTCTCAGCCAGGCGGTCCCCGAAAACTCGGCGGATTCAATGGTCAGGTCTGTGATTGGGAGTGGGGCATCGGCGGCGTCTTTGGCCGGCAGCACGAGCGGCACGAAACGAGGGGTGCCAGTGAGCTGGCAGCGGGCCACTCCATCTTCGATCGGAAGACGTTCCAGAGTGATCTCGGTCTGCAGCGTTCCAAAGGGCCCGCAGGAGTCGGTGCAACTGGTCGTCCAGGGAGCTTTGGCGTCGAGGAGCAGATCGCGGGTGGGAAACCAGAATGGCCGTCCGAACCAGGAAGAGCAGATTTCCCTGGGGCTGGATTTTCTGAGCAGGGCGAAGCTGGCGGCATCGTTGGCAGCCAGCTTTTCGAGCAGCGACCTGTGATATTCAGAGGACATGTTGATGGTGCCTTCGGGCGACACCTGCAGAGATACCGGTGGCAGCTGCTGCAGTTTGCGCTGAGCCGCCTCAGCGATGACTTCGCTGCGGGCTCCAATGCTGTTGGCTTCCGGCGTTCCTGGCCCCAGCTCTGCCGCCAGAATGCGGACCTGAAAAATCGCATCCCCATCCGGCACCACCACTCGCAGTTGATATTCCAGCTGCAGAATATCAGTGCTTTTCTGTGGCGGGAGTGTCTGACCGTTGACTGTGATGGTGGTGGTACGAGTGGATGCGATGGCAACGCGGAACATGTCGCCGGGGCTGAGGTTCCAGACGACGGAACCCGTCCTGGGAGCCGGCGCGGGAACGGGTACAGAAGCCTGCTGGGCGGACAGCGGGCAGGCACACACAGTGATGGCGACCACAGCAGCGACCATCGTCAGGCCCCGACTGAGGCTCAGCCGCTGGCTGCGAGGCTGAATGAGTGCTGAGACAGGGGGAACAGAGTCTGGATACGGTAACACGGTTTGGCTCCTGCGAATGACGTGACCTCAATTCTCGCAGATTATCGGGGGGAATCCAGTGCATCCTGTTTCAGGATTGCCCCGCAGCACCGCAGCGGTACACTCCGTCCCGTCCGCCTGTCATTGTCGCGTTTCGCTACACGAAACGTCCTTCCGCCCTGCATCCCCCTCCACTACCCCCCACAAATCCCCCATCGCCCTCGGGAGAGACCACTGTGAATCCCATCAGGGAACTGGAAGAACTGGCTGCACTGTTTCCCGAGCCGACAACGGCGCCGCTCTACCTGCGCGCCGAACACGTGGCCAAGGAAGCGACTCCGGAGCCCTGGCATCGCATGCTGGTCCATGAACATCACATGACAATCAGCATGGAGGAATGGCATGTCTGTCGAGTGGATGTGGATGTGCTGGCATCCCGGTTTGAAAACGGCCTGTATCTGCGCAAGATTGTCCTGCGCAAAAGCGGCACGGATCAGCCGGTCCAGTTTGGTTATGTGCGGTTCAACCTCGACCTGGTGACTCCCGGTGTCCGCGCTGAAATCCTTGAAGAAAAAGTGCCACTCGGTCGAGTGCTCATTCAGCACAATGTCTTTCGCCACGTGGATCTCGGAGCCATCCTAAGATTTACAGCCGGGCCCGGGCTGGCGACCTATCTGAAAATGCCGGTTGGCGAAGTCACCTACGGACGCCTCGCCACCATCTTCTGCAACGGTATCCCGGCCATTGATCTCCTCGAAATCTCAGCACCGCTGGGGGCCAGGCCCGCACCACGCCGGGAACACTGATCCCACCAGCCTGCTCTTTCTCCCGGACACACACGCACACTGCAGCCCCTTTCGGGGAATCTTCCTGCGGACGGTTGCGTAAAATCGGGAATCTGGCAAACTCACACGACCGGAGAGCGTGATTCGCTCCCGATTCAGTGCCAGCCAGCCATGGCAGCCCTCCATCTTCAGAGCGGCACCACACTCGCTCACAAGCCGTCGCGCAGACTCCTTCTCGACTTCTGCCAATGCCCGAAGCTCAGTCGTCCAACGGGATGATTTGACCACCGCGTGCGCCGCTTCCGGACCCGCATTCCGACAGACGCTGGCCAATCCAGGCAAAAGCTACCCCTCCACATCACTCTTCCCGGCCTGATACAGGTCGAAGTGCTCAGCAAAGGCATTCATGGTGCCAATCTGCGACTGGCTCTCCTGACCGATGGCGAATTCTTCGGCGAATCTGACCTCGTCTCCGACAAACCCTCCGATGTGACCGTCCGCACCATCAATGTCACAGGCATCAGGGCTGCAACCGTCAGCGTTCCAGCCGGCCGATCCGCAGATGCCTTCGCTGACAGCTCAGCCAGACACCGCTTCTGCCGTTTCACAGTTCATCAGCCGTCTTCGTTCTCAGTCAACCAGCCACCCGATCGGGCTGCAATCACCGGGACTGGATGCGGTGATGGCCGGTTTCCAGCAAGCGGGTCGGCACATGCCGCAGACAGGCCCGGGACCGCAGGTGTTTGACGCTGAGCAGATTCGGGCAGACTTTCCGATCCTGCATCAGCAGGTGCATGGGAAGCCGCTGGTTTGGCTGGACAACGCCGCGACCACACAGAAACCCCGCTGCGTCATCGACGCCATTTCCCGCTTCTACATGCAGGATAACTCAAACATCCATCGCGGTGCACACACGCTGATCCTCCAGCGAGATTTGAAGCCGGGACCCCCGCTGTCGCGGATGCCGTGGGACTGCATGCCGCCATCGACTACGTCACATCACTCGGCTGGCCTGCCATCATCCACCATGAACATCAGCTGCTGGAATATGGAACTGCCCGACTGCAGCAGGTCCCCGGACTGAAACTCATCGGCCAGGCCCGGCAAAAAGTCGGCGTCCTGTCATTTGTGATCCCCGGAAGATCACCGGAGCAGATCGGAAAACTTCTTGATCAGGCCGGGATTGCCGTTCGCGCCGGGCACCACTGCGCCCAGCCTTCGCTCCGCCGCTTCGGACTGGATGCCACCGTTCGACCGTCACTGGCCATCTACAACACCACGCACGACATTGACAGACTGGCGGACGCCCTGCACAAAATCGTCTGATCGCGTTACTCACCGAGGTGCCCCGCCGCCCACGACTGCAGTGATCTGCGAGCGGCTTCGAGCGTCTGATCCCCGGCGGTTCGAGCCGCTTCAAGGGTGGTGCCGGCAAGGTCAGACTGACAGAAAAAGTAAAATTTGATCTTCGGTTCTGTGCCGGACGGTCGAGCGGCAATCTGCAGACGGATCGGCAGTGAAGGGCTGGAATGATAAATCAGCAGATCGCCGCGAGGGCTTTGAATCGGGGGCAGAACAGAGCCGGAGGGCAGCGAGGTGCGGCTGCCAGTGCTGTAGTCCACCACCTCGCTGAATGATATGCTGCCCAGAGACGCCGGGGGACTGGAACGCAGCGTCTGCATCAGTCCGTCAATTTTCGCCTTACCCGTGGGCCCTTCACAGTAAATTGAAACCTGACCTTCGCAGTGGTAGCCGCAGCTGCGATGCAGATCATCAAGCTGATTCTGGAGGGTGCGCCCGGCTGCCCGGAGTTCCGCGGCCAGTTCCAGAATGAACAACGCACAGACGGACGCGTCCTTGTCCCGGCAGTAGTTGCCTGCGAGGAAGCCGATGGATTCTTCAGTGCCAAACACAAAGTGTTCCGGACCCTGATCTTCAATCACCTGAGCGATGTATTTGAAGCCCACAAGCAACTCGTGGAAACAGCGGGCGCCGTGCAGCGTGGCGACGGCCCGGGTGAGTGGCGTGGTGACCAGCGTCTCAATCACGTAGTCGTCTGCAGAAAACGATCCACTGGCCCGGCGCTTCCGCAGCAGATAGTCCGTCAGCAAAGCACCCACCTGATTCCCGCTGAGCGAACGAAAGCGACCATCAGCTGCACGAAACATCACACCGAGGCGGTCGGCATCGGGGTCAGAGGCGAGGATTAGTTCCGCAGGATGGCCCGTTTGTTCCACCCACTGAACCACCGGGTCGAAGACAGCCAGGTTTTCAGGGTTGGGCTGGTGCTTTGGAACATTCGGAAAGTTGCCGTCAGCTGCCCGATGCGGCTCAAAAATGTCCACTCCGGTAAAGCCGGCGACCTGCAGAACTTTATAGATGGAGGTTTCGCCGACGCCGTGCAGCGGAGTGAATACGGCAGGAATGCTGCGGCTGTTCGAGACCGAGAGAGCAGCCACGGCAGCTGCATAGACGCTGTCGATTTCCTGGCCAATGATCGCGATCGTGCCGTCCTGCAGTGCGCGTTCAAAATCCGCGACAGGAATCACATCCGCGCGCTCCACTTCGCGGATAATCCCCTTGTCATGGGGAGGAATGACCTGGCCACCATTGCTCCAGTAAGCCTTGAAACCGTTGTCCGCTGGCGGGTTGTGCGATGCAGAAATCATCACTCCGATGCTGCACTGAAGATGCCGGACGGCAAAGGAGAGCACCGGAGTCGCGCGGTGGGACTCGAAGAGAAATACCTGAAGCCCGTGAGCGGCAAAGACACTGGCGGCAATCCGGGAAAAGCGAAGACTGTTGTTGCGGGTGTCACAGGCGATCACCACTGAACCGGAGGTGCAGCCGGTGGAACGGAGGTAGACGGCCATGCCATGGGCAGATTCAGCGATCGTGCGGTCGTTGATG
>JBJTOM010000193.1:0-47405 GCA_046074585.1 Planctomycetota bacterium
GCGATATTGCGGAGGGAGATGGCGGATTCGAGGGAATTTGCGAGCGGTTTTTCGACGAGGACAGCGATGCCCTGTTCGAGGAATGGTCGAGCCACCTCCGGGTGCGCCGTTGTGGGAACAGCCACAATAACGCCGTCAACATGGCCGAGGAGTTCGGCAGGCGTTGCGAGCCAGCGTGTGCCGTGCTTCAGGGCTACAGCCTGTCCCTGCGTTTCCCGGGAATCGACTACAGCGACGAGTTCAGCCCCCTGCAATCCGGCAAGAATCCGGGCGTGGTGCTGTCCCAGGGCGCCAACTCCGATCACACCAATGCGAACGCTCTTCATGCTGCCCTGACATCCTCTGATACCTGAGTTTTTATCTCTGCCGCCGGACGATTGCGGACTGCCTCACGGGCGCGGCCGAGCTTTCCTGCCTTCTGATTATCGAGGAAAGAGAGCAGCTGAGAGAGTTCGATGGGAAGTGTTCCTTCGAGGGTATCGAGGAAATGCGATCGAACATCTTCAACGGACTGACTGCGGCGATACAGCAGGCGAAAAGCTTCCTTGATGACTTCAATTGTGCTGCCGGAGATGCCGGCTCTGCGCATGCCCACGACGTTGATGGTCCGCACAGTGGGATTATCGCTGCCGGCAGCCAGCATGAACGGAGGGATGTCATGCGGCACACGGCAGCCACCGCTCACAAAACTCAAACGCCCCAGCGTTGAAAAGTGATGCACCACGGAATTACCGGACACGATGGCATTGTCATGCACATGCACGTGGCCACCCAGCAGGACACCATTGACGAGGATGACGTGATTGAAGATGCGACAATTATGAGCCACATGGCTGTTGGCCATGAACATGTTGTGATTACCGATTCGGGTCACGCCGTCTTCCTTCTCGGCGCCTCGATTCACCGTCACTCCCTCGCGGAAGATATTATTGTCTCCGATGTGAATTTCAGTCTGTGAATCCTGCCAGCTGACATCCTGCGGATCACCTCCGATGACGCAATTGGCCCAGAAGCGATTCCCGCTCCCGATTCGCGTGCGGCCTGTCACCACAACATGACTCATCAACACAGTCTGGTCGCCGATCTCGACGTCAGGACCGACAAGGCAGAAGGGGCCAATGACGACTCCCTTGCCAATTCGGGCTGCCGGGTCCACCTGTGACAGAGGAGAGATTCGTGTATCCATGCTGTTATCCTGGACGGGGCGACGAGGGAATCAGGCGGCACGTGCGGAAACAAGGCTGCTGCTGTCGGTTGTCGACAGAATCTGAGCCATGACATGATTGAGTTTGTGTCCGCTGCGACGGGCAACGATGCGACCGGAGACGGCAGCACCTGAGAGTGACAGGTCTCCGATACAGTCGAGTATCTTGTGTCGCACCGGTTCATCCGGCCAGCGAAGACGGTTGTCAACGACCGTACCATCCGGGGCGAAAACCACCAGATCCCGCCCTGTCAGGTGGCGTCCGTAGCCCTGAGCCTGCAGCGCATCCACTTCGGCGGACATGACAAAGGTTCTGGCAGCGGCGATCTCGTGCAGAAACGTTTCCGGGGTGATTGCGAGTGCCAGTGACTGGCGACCGAGCGGTGATTCGAGACCGTAATCGAGTTGGTAGCTGATGACGAGATCATCAGTGCTTGACGGTACTGCTTCGAGCCACTGTTCCGACGCAGGGTCAGAAATACGCTGGCAGCGTTCGATCGCAGCGATCCGCCGACCGACGGACTGCTGGTTGGTACCGGCTTCGAGGATGGCTTCGCAGAAAGGCAGGCAGGATCCATCGACAGCCGGCACTTCCGGACCGCGGATCTCCACGATGCAATTATCAACACGCAGACCTGCGAGAGCAGCAAGCAGATGCTCGACCGTTTCCACGGAAGCTCCGCGGGCGGCGAGAATTGTCCGTCGCGACCCTGGAATGACAAATTCCGTGCGTGCAGCGATTTCCGGACGATCCGGCAGATCCACACGACGAAAAACCACGCCGGAGTTCTCAGGCGCAGGCAGCATTCTGACGCGTGCATCAACGCCGTGAAAAAGTCCTCTGCCCGATACCACTGCCGGGCGTGCGAGCGTCTGCTGAAGCCCGCACTCTGTTTTCCAGCCTGCCATCCCTGCCCCCGGATTGAGTCTTCCTGTGAATTTTCGGGACAGGAGAGGCCCGTGCAGCCACGGGCCTGCCTGCCACGACCGGCCACTGGTTTCCGTGGCTATTTTCTGGGGGCTGCTGTTCCGCTGGTGGTGCGCACCGGTGTACCACTCTGGGAGGACTCGTACTGTTTGTTGAGCGACTGCAGAACGACTTCAGTGATGTCGTTTTCGCCGCGATGATAAACCACCTGCTTGTTCATCCGCTGAACGGCTTCTGCGGGCGGAGTATCGTCTTCGATATCCTTGCTGTCGAAGCGAATGACGACAGTGTAGTCTGCAAATTCAGCGTACTTCTTAACCATGCTGGTGGTGTCAGCATAGATGGTCTTGAACATTTCCGATTCGCGACGGGCAAGTTTTCGCTGAGTGGCTGCGCGAAACGCCTCGAATTCGCCTCGGGCATCGAGGATTCGTTTTTCGGCGGCTTCATATTCAGGGCTTCCGGGCTGGAAGCCGTTCTCCTGAACCTCTTTCTGCATGGCCTGCATCTTGTCGACCATGACGCGTGCTTCGGCGTCACTTTTTTCGATTTCGGCCGACAGCTCTTCACGCATGACCTTGAATCGAGCGTAGCCCTCGAAGACCTTTGCCATATCAATCAGACCCACACGGCTGGGGGCACGCTGCTGAGCGGGCGCGGCGGCCGGGCGGGCGGAAGCTGCCGGGCGGGTGGCTTCCTGAGCAGCAACCGTAAGCTGCGTACCTGCGGCGAGGACGGCCGCGAGGGCAATGGAAAGACGTTTCACGTTATTGGCACTCCTTCGCCAGTCTGAAGCCCCGATTTCCAAAGGGGCGGAATTCTCAACGCCGGCACAGTTTTCCGGCCATGCACCACCGGGTTTTCTCAAACCGCAGTCGGTTGGTCAAGCCGAAGCCCGGCAAAAGTGGATCCAGCAGGGCAGAAGTTGACTGCCGGAACAGCAAAGTGCGGCAGGAGTTGCCAGTCGAGGCGATAAAGGCCGAATGTGACGACTGGGCCGCGGGGAGTGATGTGTTGCATGGCAGCCACAGGAGATTTGAATTTCTGCCCAGGGGTTGCACTGGAATTCTGCAGCGAAAATCCCCAAAATGCCGCCTTTGTGATTGTCCGTAAATGCGTGGTTCTTCAGGAGGACGAACATGGCTGGCCGAATTGTCATTCCCCGGGTGAAAGTCGGAGACACTCTTTACCGCGTTGACCTGAGACAGAACGAGGCTGTCATTCTTCAGTACTCACTGGTTTCCCAATCGCCCGGCGCCTTTGTAGTGAAAGGCCCCAGTGGCAATGAGGAACGGTTTGCCGGCAAGGATTCGCTCGCCCAGTTTGCACTGGATGAAGCAACGGCCGTTGAAAGGGCCTTCATCGCTCTTGCCAGTCAGGTGGAAGACAAGCAGGTAAAGCCGCTCGAGGCCATGCGTCAAACGACACATCTCGCAAAGTTGCTTTGATCATTTCAACCTGCTTCCCCGGCAGGAAATGGGCATTCGGTTGCCCGGTCGTCTCCCCGGCGACATCCGCACCAGGCTGGATTGCCGCAGTGAAAATGCCCGTTGAGGGCTGACGCAGTGCGGCCAAAAATGCCGATAAGTCGATTAATCGGCAATAGATGCCGAACAGAGCAGTCAGCACCGCTGTGACGGGTGACGGATTGCCACTCACGGGGACGTTTCAACGGGGAAGTCAGGATGTGCAGGCGCACTGGTGATACAAGTTCGTCCATTCTGCTTTTTCTGGCAGTGCTGATTCCATCGGTTGCTCAGGTCACCGCGCAGGACGCGTTTCGGAAATCGGCCACTGACCGTGGTTTTCGTGCCATGGACGCCGGTCGGTACGAAACGGCCGAGACATTGTTTCTGGCGGCAGTGAAAGCCGGAAATCGGAATGGCAGCCGGGACGCTGCCACCGTGCACAGTCTGCGGGGACTGGGGCTTGTGCGGATCCACCAGGGGCGACACGCAGAAGCAGTCGACATTCTGCAGCAGGCCGTGCAGCTGGCAGAAAGCAGTGAAGGTCCATCCACCAAACTCGCAGCCGATGCGATTCACGATCTGGCATCTGCCTGCGCCGCTGCCGCCGAGTACGAAAATGCAGAAGAACTCTATTCCCGCTCAAGAGATCTGCGTGAGGAGTTGCTGGGTCCGGGCCACCCTGATGTTGCAGCGTCTTTGAACAATCTGGCACTGCTGAACGCCGCCCGCGGAGAATATGAGGAGGCGATGTCGCTGTATGAGGAAGCATACAGCATCACAGGACGAGCCCTGGGCCCGGACCATGCCGAGTCCGCCGCGGTGCTGAACAACCTTGCTGGCTGCTGCTGGGCACTTGGGCGTTATGAAGATGCGGCTGCATTTGCTGCGCGAGCGTTGAAGATTCGTCGAGCCACTCATGGTGAGGAGCATCCGCTTGTGGCGGCCTGTCTGATCCAGGAGGCAAGAATTCTAAGGGCGGGCGGGGACTATGAAAACGCCGAACGAGCCTATCGGAAGGTGCTGCAGATTGACCTGAAGTATTTTGGAGCGGAACATGTGGAGTCAGCTCTGCAGCGCCGAGCGCTGGCGCTGACGGCGTCTGTGGCAGGGCGTAACGATGAGGCTGAAGTGCTGTTGGCGCAGTCGCTGGAGGTCCTGCGGCGCCAGCCGCGAGGTGATGGCAGCGTCGACCTGCCGGCCATGACACGTCGCGGACTTGAGCTGGCCGATGCAGAGCGATTCAGTGAGGCGGAAGCAGCGTTGAGTACCGCGTGGAGAATCAGTGAGCAGCAGTACGGACCGGATGCGCCGGAAACCCTGAGACTGCTGAGGCTGACAGCAGATGCCATCGGAGCACAGGGGCGGTCTGAGGAACGCCTGGTGTTGAGGCAGTGGGCTGAAGGTGGCTATGGCGGTCAGCGGACATTGAACGTCGCCCGGCAGCCGAAAAATTCGCGGGAACCCGAGCCATCAAGATAAGGCCCTGACGGCTGATCGGGAAGCGACTGAAGGGAATCGAACCCTCACCAGGAGCTTGGGAAGCTACTGTGCTACCACTACACCACAGTCGCAAAAGCAGATGGTTCGTTTGTGAGATCGAATTCTATTCGGCCAATGACGTGACTGCAATCGAGTGCATTCAGTTTCGCTGGGTGTGAAGCGAAACCCCCGTGACCGTAGATCGATCAGATCTTTCAGCCGGGCAATCGCATGCATCACTGATTTTTTAAGCAACCGGCATCGCGTTTCCGTCCTTTGATCTCTCAAGGTACCCACACTCGGAGTCCGGAGTAGTGAACCATCCTGTTTTCATCAAACTGATTCTGTGTGTCCCTCCGATTGTGGGGCTCATGCTTTTCAAAACTGTCATCTATTCAGACGAAACAAACGTCCGGCCCTCTGAGTCGACGATTTCTGCAGTGGATGAACGCCTCACGATTGAGGAGGCTCGCCACCAGGCAAAGATACTGCATACAGCGATTCATTCGACTCTGCGAGTGATACATGATCGTTACTACCGTGAAGACGAGGGTCTTCCGATTCCAGCTTCCGCCATGGGAGAAATTCTTCGCGATGTCGAAGATGAAGAGGGCGTGATTCTGCGATGGCTGGTCGTCGAAGGGCAGGCGATGAACACCGACAATGTGGCTCGCGACGGCTTTGAAAAAGAGGCCGTCGTTGCCCTGAAGTCCGGAAAGCCGTTTCATGAAGAATCAACCGAACGCTGGTATCGGCGTGCCGCACCGATTACGCTCAGCAACCACTGTCTCAAATGTCATCTGCCCGATCGCAAAAGCACGAGGGACCGAAGGGCTGGCCTTGTTGTTGTCATTCCATTGAAACCTGAACGCTCTCCTGCTGATTGATCCTGAAAGTATTTGAGACGTTGAAACACCTTCGGGGAACTTTGTGGCGCATACGGGGGGGGGCAGGCCTGCCCCAGCCTTGAGCAATTACCATCAATTCCCCTCCCTGCCCTTGTTTTTTCCACGCAGTGAAAGTCGGCACCGATCTGCCAACTCAGCCGAGGAGATTGCTGAGCAGACGCCTCTCTCGTCGCCGAAACACTAGTCCCATGGGCTGGAGATGCGGCGGAAGTGGCGGTCGGTGCCTGGCCTGATGATGGTGACGCGAGCGTTTGTGTTTCGTGTTTTTGCGAGCAGCAGAGCGATGAGGAGTCCGAGCAGGAATCCGCCGATGTGGGCCCACCACGCGACGCCTCCGGCTTCACCGCCACCTGCGGCAAATGACCCCTGGAAGAGCTGGATGAGGAACCAGATGCCGAGAAACACGGGTGCCGGGATAACCATCAGGTGCAGAAAGAAGACGACCGGCACCAGAGAGATGACGTTTGCATGGGGATAAAGGACGAGATACGCGCCCATCACTGCGGCCACAGCACCGCTGGCACCGATTGTCGGGGTGGTGGAGGCAGGTTCGACTGCATAGTGGCAGAAGCTGGCAAAGGATCCGCAGGCGAGATAGAAGCAGAGGTATGGCAGGTGCCCCAGTCGATCTTCGACATTGTCCCCGAAGATCCAGAGAAACCAGAGATTTCCGACGAGGTGCATCAGGCTGCCGTGAAGAAAGATGCAGCTGCAAAGTGTTGCCCAGGCGGGAAATGGCGACGGCGGGATCTCGATAGGATTCTGGAGTTGCTGATTACCAGATGGTGTCTGTACGTTCCTGAAGTTCTGGATGATCAGTGGCCTGTCAGGCTGCTGCAGTCTGGCGGGGATCAGAGCATACTGGAAGATGAGCGAGTCGCCGGAATCGAGTCCCTGCAGGAGGAAGACGATACACGAGCAGAGAATCAGCAGGGAGTTGACTACTGGCGGAGTGCGGGAGGGGATGTTGTCGCGAAGTGGGATCACGGGATGGCACAGGCATCAGGCGGTGCGGGCTATTCGTCTGCGGGGAGCCGTTTTATCCGCGTCTGCTTCGTCTTCAACTTCGGCGGGCACGCCAGCGACTGCGGGGGAGTCAGACTGGAGACAGCGGGCGGCATGAGATCGAACGCGGCGGTCGTATTCTTCTGTGAGCCGCAGGCGGGCGTTGTTGTGGCCGGCACCGCGAGCGATCCAGAGTTGAGTCCCGCTGCCGGCAAGCTTTTGCAGGCGACGAGCCACTTCTGAGGAGATGTAGGAATCGGCGGAGCCGGAGATGAGCAGCACCGACCGGGATTCGAGATGTCGGACTTCGTCTTCAAGATGAACATAGTGACAGTTGCGTCGGCGTTCGCTGAGCGCCATGACTCGCCGCAGCGTCGCGGAGATGTGCCATTCAGGGAAGAATCGGAAGAGTTTTTGGGGGACAAAGAGCCCGGCGAAGCGATCTGCGAAGAAACGCAGTGTTGTGATCGTGCCGAAGGCGCTGTCCGCGATCACTCCACGGATGCGGTGATAGCGACAGGCCGCCAGCAGCGCAGCAACTCCGCCACGACTGACGCCGAAGGTGACAATGGGAAGTGTACTGAGGATGTGGTGCGAGCCGATGAATTCCATGGCAGCAGCCACATCCTGCATCTCGTATTCAGTCATCCAATGACTGGGAGAATACCCTGGGAGCGATTCACTTTCACCCTGATTTCGAAAATCAAAGGCGAGAACAACGTAGCCCTGGTCGATGAGGGCCTGACAGTATCGCGGGGCAGTCCAGTGGTTGCCGCGGTGCTCGGGGAGAAACAGTACAAGGCCGAGGGGATCGGGCAATTCGGAGTTGAAGAGTGAGCCGTGGAGTTCAAGGCCATCGGCTGCCTTGAACGAGACGGGGAGAGCACCGGGCACTGGGACCCCCGGCACGACGTTGAAGGCCGGGGGTTGCTCGAAGCGATCGCAGATCTTTGGAACCAGCACTCGCTGGATCAGCGCATCGGCAATTGCCACGAGTATTACAGCAGTGAGGATTGGGGCGAGGATGAGGACGACGGCCACCAGAGTGGTCTCCTGGAGAACTTGCGGCAGTCCGAATCCTTCCGGGTGGGATCACAGCGTGTGGGAACGGATTCTGAAGGAGTGTGTCGCAGTCGGGCGGCAGCGTCAGCCTTCGAACTCGGATAATATGAGCGCTACATTCTGGCCGCCAAACCCAAAACTATTGGAGAGAGCAGCTTTGATGCGTTTTTCCCTCGGTTGGTTCGGGATGTAATCAAGATCACAGTCCGGATCCGGGGTTTCATAGTTGATGGTTGGGGGGAGCACTCCGTCGCGGATGGCGAGCAGACAGGTGATGGCTTCAACGGCACCGGCGGCCGCGATGAGGTGTCCCATCATGCTTTTGATGCTGGAGACTGGGGTTTTCCAGGCATGTTCGCCCAGTCCGCCTTTGACGGCCATGGTTTCGATCTGGTCATTGACTTTGGTGCTGGTGCCGTGTGCGTTGACGTAGCCAATCTGTTCAGGGTTGAGCTGGGCGTCTTCGAGGGCCATGCGAATGCAGGCGATCGCTCCGCGACCTTCCGGATGAATATCAGTAATCCTGTAGGCATCGGCGGTGGACCCATAACCGCGAACTTCGCCATAGATTTTTGCCCCACGGGCTTTTGCGTGTTCGAGTTCTTCGAGAATGAGCATGCCGGCGCCCTCACCGAGAACGAAGCCGTCGCGATTGAGGTCGAACGGGCGGGAAGCAGTCCGGGGGGAGTCGTTGCGTTCGGAGAGGGCCGTGAGGAGGTTGAAGCCGGTGACGCCGAAGGGATGAATCATGGAGTGGGCACCGCCGGAGAGCATCAGTTCGGCTTCACCGCGGCGGATGATTTCTGTGGCTTCACCGATGGCCTGGCTGGAGGCGGCGCAGGCAGTGAGGCAATTGAGGTTGGGACCTTGTGCGTTGAAGAGGGCGGAGAGGTGGGCGGCGGGCATATTGGGTTCGAGTTCGAGTTCGAACCTGGGGTTCATGCGGTCGATGAAGCATTGGGTAAAGTGACGCAGATCGACGCTGCCATCGCGGGAGGCTTCGGAGACGAGGGACATGAACTGGAGGAAGTTCTGCTGGCCCTCGCCGGCTCCCAGGTAAACGCCAAATCGGGCAGGATTGAAGCGAGGATCTGCGTGGATCCCGGAATCTTCAACGGCCTGCCTGGCGGCACCGACTGCGAAGCGGACGTTGCGGCCGGCATCTGCGAATGCCTCGGGATTTTCCACCTGAGCATCAAAGTTGTAGTCCCGAACTTCGGCTGCGAATCGAGTTGGGAAACCGGTCGCATCGAAATGGGTAATGGGGCCGACTCCGTTGGCGCACCGAAGTTGGGCCTGCCACATTTCAAGGGCAGTATTGCCGATCGGCGTGACGGCCCCGATCCCAGTCACTACAACACGACGTTTGTCCATAGAGATCACTCCTGCTGGCCCGATTTGGGTCAGCCCTGGCCTGGCTGACGACCATCGCCGGCTTTGCCGACTGTGAGTATATCCAGCAGATTCATGCGGAACACAAAGTTTTTCTGGTCGATCCGGCTGAATTGCGGATCGTCACTTTTGAGGTGTGCGAAGACGATTTCGGCGGACGCGACGGGGCGATCACCGACTGTGGCCTCGATCGTGGCAGAACCACCTTCTTCGCGGGCATCCATGAGCTGAGCGGTGTAGATGATCTGATCTCCGGGGCAGGCCCAGCTGTGGAAGGTCACTTTGGGGATTTTGGCCAGAATCACGTTATACTTGAACTGGAATTTTTCCCCAAGAAGGATGCCACCAGTCTGAGCCATGCCTTCGATCATCAGTGACCCCGGCATGACGGGAAAACCTGGGAAGTGATCGTGCAGATGTTCTTCGGCGAGCGAGACGTTCTTGACGGCGCGGGCAAGTTTCCCGGATTCAAATTCAATAAAACGATCGATCCAGTACCATCGCATAGGGCATCAATCCACACGTCTGTCGGAAGGGAAACGGCAAGCCAGTCCGCCATGTCGACGGGCTGGCTTTCGACAGGGAATCCTTGCTGAGGCGATTCCGGCGGGAGCGTTACTTCACGCGTGCCTCGATGAATCGACAGATCATGCCCACCGTGAACAGATCCCAGATTCGCGAGACGGACGGATCATCGGCAAAGGAATCGATGTCGGCATGGGGCATGCGGCGGCGGAGTTCAGCGAGCCCCTCTGGGGTGACTTTCCCCGCAACCACAAACCCGGAATCAGCAGATGCCAGGTTCTCTGGGAAGAGTTCACCGCGGGGGATTTTGATGTCAAAGCATTTTTCGAGTCGGAAAACGATGTCGAGAAAATCGATGGACTCGGCCCCAAGATCACCCATCAGGGTTGCAGTTGGAGTCACTTCATCGTCCTCGACCCCGAGGGCCTCAACGAGAGTTTCGCGGACTTTTTCCAGAATTTCATCAGAGGAAGGCATCGACCATTGTCTCCTGAGCCTGCATCCTGGTAGAGACACAGACTGCGGCCGCCAGAATAAGAGCGGACTGCCACGGGATGACGGCGTTCCCGCAGGCAGAACCCAGATATGTGAATCATGCCAGGCCGGGGCCTGACACGCTCACGCCGCTGCATTGAAGTCGGGACCATCCCCCGGCCACGACATCGATGCAATTTGTTTGTATTGTTGCGGGAAATTCAAAGAACTTCCAGGCTAACCGGGGGTGAAGACACGCTGGGCGTGGTTTTTAGTGGATTCGGGACTTTGGGAAGACTGTCCGGCTAAATGCCGCCCAGGGTCAGCCCACCGTCGACTTTGAGAATTTGTCCGGTGACGTACGACGCTTCGTCGGATGCGAAGAACATGACGGCAGTGGAGATATCGGCGGGCTGGCCGAGTCGTCGGACGGGGATTTTCTTTTTGATTTCATCCCCTGCAGCATTCACAACCGCCACGGTCATGTCGGTTTCGATGAACCCCGGGGCCACCGCGTTGGCTGTGATTCCGCGGCGAGCAAGTTCAGTGGCGATGCAGCGGGTAAAACCTTCAACACCGCCTTTACTGGCCGCATAGTTGGCCTGCCCCGGATTGCTTGTATCGGCCGCCACACTGCTCATATTGATGATCCGCCCATATCGCTGGGACATCATCTGTCGAGTGACGGCCTGACAGAAGTTGAACACACTTGTGAGATTTGTATCAATGACGTCCTGCCACTGTTCCGAGGACATCGTGGCCAGCAGCCCATCGCGGATAATGCCGGCGTTATTGACCAGAATGTCAAGCCGCCCCCACTTCTCGACGACGGCCGCCACAACATCGTCGGCAGCCTGCTTTGAACGCACATCAGCCTGAATCGCCCAGACTTCACAGCCCTCAGCCTGGAGTCCGGCGGAGACGGCCTCGGCGGCGACCGCATTGGAGTTGTAGACGAAGGCGACTTTTGCGCCGCTGCGGGCGAGCGATTCAACGATGGCGCGACCGATGCCGCGGCTGCCGCCGGTCACGAGTGCGATGCGACCCTGAACTGTCATGGGAAAAACTTTCAGGAGATTTGCCGAGAGTTTCGGCCGGATGAAGAAAATGGGATGTCAAAGCCTTCCGACGAACTGACCTGTGCCGTCGACCTGCACGAGCAGTTCGCGGAGGGACGCGATCAGACGTTCGTCATTTTCCCGCAGCGCGGGGTTTTGATCAGAAAGGTTTTGCAGCGAGAGTGTCAGGCGGGCGCTGACGGCAGACCGACCATCGACTGTCCCAGCAACCTGAAATTCAGGCTGCGCGGATGTGCCACCGCGGTAATTGGCCGAGACAATCAGTGTTTCGCCGGGCTTGACAAACCCGTTGAAACGCACGGCACGTGCCTGGTGCAGAAGGATCGTGCTGTATTTGAAATCGTCGGAAACACGAGCCAGCCAGGCGCATGTCTGCACCATGCACTCCACCATGAGCACCCCGGGCAGGACCGCAAAACCGGGGAAGTGATCCTGCAGATATTCTTCGGCGAGCGAAACGTGCTTGAGTGCCTGGATGCTCTCGCCACGAACAAGGCTGGTGATGCGATCGACGAGACAGAACTTCATGATCAGACGCGATGCCTGCGGTGAATGCTCAGGGGCAGGAACCGACGACGGATCGGTCCTCTCACCCCGAGTTTAGCGGTTCATCGACCATTCCCCAACTCAGAACACTCTGCCCGTGAACAATTGCCCAAAACTCGCTCTTCTCCGCCCGGCGAGCCAGCCAGATCACCCCAAATAACTCCCACAAACGGGAACCAACCTCCAGAAGACCTGAAAACCCCCGTAATCACCAAACCCCTGAGGCGACTCACTCACACCAAACACCCCAGATGTCACAAACACTTTACTTTTTGTTTCCCATTCAGCCCTTCATGTGATAAGCTGTGAGCACGTGCGAGGATTGCGTTGATTGGGAAAGAAAAACTGGATTCAACATTCAGTGAAACCCTGCAACGCGAAATGTCCTGACGGGGTGTCAGGCGTTTAACATCTGTTCTTTGAAGAAAGTCAGAAGGAGTTTTCACGAATGCGTCTCGTTCTTTCCATGGTGCTTGCTGTCGCTGTCTCAGCGTCCGCTGAAGCCGGTGGTTGTTTTGGCAGGAAAGCCAGCCACTGCTGTTCAGCTCCCTGCGGTCCGTGTGTCACCCCCTGTGCCGTTCCCTGCGAACCTGCCGGCACATGGGAAATCGTGAAGCGGACCGTCTGTGTTCCCGAAACTGTCTGCGAAAAGCGAATCATCGACGTCTGCGTCCCCGAGTGGATTGAAAAATCCGGCACCCGCAAGGTCTGCAAGACCATCTGCGAAGAAGTGGATCACGCATACAAGGTGCTCGTACCAACCTGCGAAGAACGCGATGGCGTCAAAATCGTCTGCAAGCCGGTTTGGGTTGAAAAAGAAGTTCCCTGCACCGTCATGGTCGCTCACGAAGAAGAGCGCGACGGCGTTCGCCACGTGTGCCACGTCGTGCCAGTTGTCAGGAAGCGCAAGGTTTGCGAAGACAAAGGCCACTGGGAAGAGCGCGTAGTCGAGCACTGCGTGACCTGGAAGGGCTGCGGCAAGAAGAAGTACTGTGTCTCCAACTGCGGTCCGGTCTGCGGTGGCTGCACCACTTCAACCGTCTGCAAGGTTTGGGTTCCGAACCTCGTGGAGACCGAAGTCGAATACACCTGCCACGAAACTCAGGTTGTCGCCGAACCCTACAAGTACAAGGTCACTGTCTGCAAACCGGAACAGCAGATTCACAAGGTTCGCGTCTGCGAATACGTGAAGGAGGAAGTTCCCTACAAGTATCACGTGACTGTCTGCAAGGAAGAAGACCGCGTTTGCAAGGTGAAGCAATGCCGTCACGAGTGGGTTGAAGAGCCCTACACATGGAAAGAATGTGTCTGGAAGCACGAGAAAAAAGAAGTCGACGTGCACGTGTGCAAGATGGTCCACAAGGAAATCGAGTGCAAAGTATGGCACCCGGCTCCCTGTCACGTTGGCCACGCCTGCCCCACCTGCAAGTAGGCCTGCCGGACACCCGGGCTGACACGCAGGCTCCTTCCAGCCCAGGCTTTCGTCCTCTTAAATTTCAAAGGCAGTTCGCTCAGGATGGGCGAACTGCCTTTTTTTTGTGGTCTCATGGAGGATTGAGCGGGCAGCAGTCAGCGAGCAGTTCTTATTTATCTGTGGCGGAGGCAGCCACTTCGATGTGCAGCTCCTTCAGTTGCCGGTCCTCAACCACGGCCGGTGCCCCGGTGAGCAGATCGGAAGCCTTCTGGGTTTTGGGGAACGCAATCACTTCTCTGATGTTTTCGTTGCCCGACAGCAGCATTACCCAGCGATCCAGCCCGAGCGCGATGCCACCGTGAGGCGGGGCACCAAATCGCAGTGCCTCCATCAGAAAACCAAAATTCCGCTCAGCGTCTTCCGACTTAAGATTCAGCAGGTCGAAGACTATTTGCTGAACTTCAGAGTCGTGAATGCGAACACTTCCGCTCGCGGCTTCGTAGCCATTGACCACAAGGTCGTAGCTGTCAGCGCGCACGCGGCCTGGGTCCGTTTTCAGGAATTCTGTATCGGCCGGGTTTGGCTGACAGAACGGATGATGCTCGGCGTCAAACCGTCCTTCTTCGGCGTTCCAGGTCACCAGCGGGAAGTCAACCACCCACAGACAGCTGAACGAATCCGGGTTGTAAAGCTGCTGTTCTTTCGCAATGCGATTGCGGAGTGCAGCCAGAGCGGCGCAGGTGACTTTCCATGAGTCAGCGACGAACAGGAGCAGGTCCCCCTCTTCCCCCTGCATGCGGCTGATGATCGTCTGCTGCTGCTCATCTGAGAAGAACTTGGCGATGGTCGATTCGAGCTTTCCACCGACGACCTTCATGTAAGCGAGGCCTCGGGCGCCAAATTCGGCGATGAAGTTCTTGAGATCAACATCCAGCAGTCTGCGACTGTATTTTTCGGCGCCGCACTTGACGTTGAGGCCGCGAATGTGGCCTCCCGCCGCAGCAGCAGCCTTGAAGACTCCGAATTCACTCGCAGCAGCAATGTCGGTGATCTCCGTGATCTCCATGCCAAACCGCATGTCGGGCTTGTCACAGCCGAAACGGGTCATGACGTCCTGCCAGGTGTATCGGGGAAGCGGGGTCGGAATTTCAACACCCCGAACGGATTTCATCACGGAGGAGACAAGACCGTCGATGGTGTTGAGCACATCGTCGCGTTCCACGAATGCCATTTCGACGTCGATCTGCGTGAATTCCGGCTGCCGATCGGAACGCAGATTTTCATCACGGAAGCAGCGGGCGATCTGATAGTAGCGGTCATAGCCGGCCACCATGAGGATCTGTTTATAGAGCTGCGGCGACTGGGGGAGTGCGTAGAAACTGCCCGGGTGCACTCGACTTGGCACAAGGTAGTCGCGGGCTCCCTCCGGCGTGCTGCGACCGAGCATGGGAGTTTCAATTTCGAGGAAATTCAGTGCGTTGAAGTAGTCGCGAGTCGCCTGAGTGAGCTGGTGTCGCAGGAGCAGGCTCCGCTGGAGTTCGGGTCGACGGAGATCAAGGAACCGGTACTTGAGCCTCAGTTCTTCGTTCGGGAGTTCGCCACCCTCGATTTCAAAGGGAGGCGTTTTGCTGCGTGAGAGCAGCGTCAACTGCCGCACGCGCAGTTCGATCTCTCCTGTCTCCAGTCGCGGATTGGTCATGCCGTCGCCACGATACCGCACTTCCCCGGTCACACGAACCACATCTTCGCGACGGAGTCGCCTGGCGAGGGAGTCGATTTTAGCGTCATCGTCCGTGTTGAAGACGACCTGAGTCTTTCCGTAGCGATCGCGGAGGTCCACAAAAACCAGCTCCCGGCCCTGTTCCCGATAGCTGTGCACCCAGCCGGCAAGGGTCACGGTTTGCCCGGAGTTTTCACGACGAAGTTCACCGCAGGTGTGTGTTCTGTACACAGGATTTGGATCCGCAAAGGTCGGAAAATGAAAAGGCCATCGCTGGACGGGCGGGCAAACATCGCAGTGCCGCACGGCAGGGCATGGGGGCCGGAGTATAAGGACGGAGGGCAGATTGGGGAAAGCTGGGTTCAGGTTCCCGGGATTGAGTTCCGGTGAATAGGGGGCCACGAAACATTCGGAAACAGCGGGTGATTTCTTCACGAAGGTCCCGGTTCAGCAAAAACTGCCACGATTTTTCACCGGCCCCCCCGTTCCACTCGTTTTTTCTGAATCCGCTGCCCCGGAATTTTCGTTAGAATCACCGGCCACTTCCGCTCTCTGATTCGACGAAGGTTCACGGCATGAGTCTTGTACAGCTTTCCGATCCGGCAGCTCCCAGCGAAGATCCTCTGGATCTGATGGACGAAATCGAAGTCCTCAAACGCGACCGGGACGCAGCGATTCTCGCTCACTTTTACGTCGACGGCGAAATTCAGGACATCGCCGACTTCACCGGCGACAGTCTCAAGCTCGCTCGCGACGCGACCCGCGTCACCAACTCCACCATCGTCTTTGCCGGTGTGCATTTCATGGGCGAATCGGCAAAAATCATGAATCCCCAAAAGCGAGTCCTCATCCCGGACATGCTGGCCGGATGTTCACTGGCCGACAGCTGTCCACCGCACCAGCTGCAGGCGTTCCAGGAGCAGCTCCGTGAACAGGGACGAAACTTCCAGACCGTCGCCTACATCAACACGTCCGCGGCCGTTAAGAGCCTGTGCGACTGGATCGTCACCAGTGGTAACGCCAGAGAAATCATCGACCGCGTCCCCGCCGGTGTGGAAATTCTCTTTGTGCCGGATCAGCACCTGGGACGCTATCTGCAGGAAGTCACGGGCCGTCGCATGATCCTCTGGCCAGGTTCCTGTATGGTGCACGAAGTCTTCAGCATCCAGGATCTGATTCGTATTCGTCGCAGCAACCCCGGCAGTCGAGTCCTGGCGCACCCCGAGTGTCCTCAGAACATCCTTGAACTGGCTGACGTGGTCGGTGGGACCGAACGCATGCGCCAGCATGTGCAGCAGGAAAAGACACCCACCACGTTTCTTGTGGCCACAGAGGCCACGATGATTCACCCGCTGCAGAAAGCTGCCCCCTGGCACACTTACATCCCGGTTCCGGGTATCATGAGTTCCAGCGGACAGACGTGCGCCTGCAACCGCTGTCCCCATATGGCCCGCAACACACTGCAGAAGGTCCGTGACTGCCTGCGCGACGGGCGGCCGGAGATTCAATGGCAGGAATACTTTACGCGGGCCCGTGCGGTGCTGGACCGAAGCCTGCTCTGAATCACCGCCCGGCACGCAGACTGCTGACGCTCTGCTGCAGCTCAATTCGATCAGCAGCAGAGACAACAGGAACTGGCAGACGAAGCCTGGTCAGACGTGATTCAAACGTCATCGAGCCAACGGGTTCCTCAAGAAAGACCGCGTTACCATACGTTGCAATCAGTGCATTCGCCTGCTCCCGCGATGACGGAGGTCCAACAAGGATCACAGTCGCCAGCCGTGTTCTGAGGTCTGCACGGAGATTGGCGATGGTCATTGCAGGAGACCAGCGGGACGGCTGAAGTGACATGAGCACGTATTCGCACTGCAGCTGAGCAGCTGCCAGCAGAAAGCCCTCCGGCCCCGTACCCGCAGTGTCCACCTGAAAACCTCGATCTTCCATCAGGTGCTGAAAGAGCAACCTTTGCTGAGGATCCGCGAGAATCACCACAGCCTCCGGTCGCGGGGCACGGCTGGCTGCCACTGCGATCTGTTCGCGCACAGTTTTTCCAAAAACGCCGTTCCCCAGTCCTGTTCGCAGGGCGAGTGCCGCAGCGAGGGTCCTGACGCGTGCATCGGGACTCGCAAGCGACTGCCGGAGGACCATTTCCGCCGGCTGCAGGGCGCCGGATGCAGTGAGTGTGCCGGAATCAAGCGATTTGAGGAGGTTGATTGCAGCAGTTGCCTGCCCAAGGTCCAGTGCAGCCTGAAGCACAGCGAGCTGCTGGTCGAGGGATTTCATGCCAGAGGTTCCCGCAGGAGTGTTTTTTGGTGTGCTGGCGGCAGCAGTCACCTGCCGCAGAAGCACTCCACGCGCATGAGCCGGCTGGATAGCCAGCGCGTGTTCAATCAGCAGACCGGCATGTTTCAGAGGGGAGAGTTCATCGGCAGGCTGCCCCACGGCCGCCACCGCCGGGTCCACTGCAGGTACTCGCGCGGCAGACGCGGACAGCAGCTGTTCCGCACGTTTCAGCAGGGAGTCGGCAGCGGCATCAGCGGTGTCAGGCAGTTCGGCGCCGCGCGCCAGCCGCCTGAGAGCGGCCTGGGCTGCCGCCGCTTCTGCGGGAACCGTCGCAGTAAACTGCTGTTTCAGCAGGATGTCTCGCAGATCAAAGGCGTTGGAACCTGCGAGCAGTTCGTAGAGCCGCAGGCGGGTTGACGAGTCTGCGGACGGGAGCAGTTCAGTGAAGTCATGTCGCCAGTCGAAGGCGAGCGTTTCGAGCAGACTGGCGGCAGCCCGACCCGAACGCGTGGAGGGGGCCTGGGCAAGCAGCACAGGAATCGAGGCCCGGCCGGCCACCATCAGATCAAACTCCGCGTCCTCTGCGGCCGCCAGACCTGAGCCGAGAAGTGCCACACGTTCGGAAAGGTCAGCCGGAGTCAGTTGCGGAAGTGCGGCCTGCATTTGTTTGAGCAGTTGTCCGGCCTCAGGCTGCAGGCGTGCATCGCGACGAAAGTCAATCAGCGTGGCCAGACCGAATCGGCGCCGCAGCATCAGCATTTCAGGGGCCTGAGCATCGCGTTCGATGAGCTGCCGCAGGAATCCACGCGCGTCCGCCGGGCGGTCGAGGCGAATCGCAATCCGTACGGCCTCGACAAGCTGCTCCGGGGATTGCGGCGGAAATTGAAATAAGCTGGCGGTCCCGTCTCCCGCAGCTGAATATCTGAGATCGTCGGCCGCCATGAGCAGATCACCGCTGAAAGCAAGCGAGACGATCAGACTGACGGGAAGACACCAGCAAGCCAGAGCCTGTTGCATGGGAACACACACCTTGCAAGAGCCACAGAGCAACACAACGCTGAATTCTGCGACGCAATTGGGCAAAAAGCGAACGGGAATTACGCGTGGGCAGCGAGATTTTGCCATGTCAATCTCGGCATCACCACTCTCCAATGCCCACATACCGTGCAATCCGGGCAGGCCGCTGCCTGTTTTTTATGCTGACTTTTTTTGCGGCAGGAAAACGCAGCCCCGAAAGGAAGACTCCATTTTTCGCAAGCACATACTGTAAAAGGATTTACAACAATTTCGCGATTCTTGCCATTCAATCCGGGCACACTTGTTGCTGAATCGATGCCACAGGATCGGGCAGTGTTTGGTTGCCTGCTGCCTGACGCGACAGGCTGGCCTTGTGATGAACTGCATTTTGACAGCGTACAAGTCTCCGGGGTGGTTCGAGTCTTCCCAATGGTGACTCAGCAGGCTCCAGCCTCAGAATTGTGCGTTGGTGCTCAACTTGCGGGCCCACCGTCCATTTGTAACGACTGAACAACAAATTGAAGACAGGAGATAGGGGCGATGTTAGTACATGTATCTTTCCGCTGGCGGTCCGCGTTCGCGGTGATGCTGGCAGCAGCCAGCGTTTTGTTGTCCGGTGTCGTCATCAGGGCACAGGATGCACCAGCAGCGGCTGAGGTCACGGTGGCGGCCCCGGCAGCCGAGGCCGAGACTCCGGTCGCCCCCGCGCCGCCAACCGTCGAAGAAACGCTGACGAAACTCTCAGTCGGCATCGACACGATCTGGGTCATGGTCTGCGGCATGCTCGTGTTTTTCATGAACCTTGGCTTTGGCTGCGTTGAATCCGGATTCTGCCGCTCAAAGAACTGCGTCAACATCCTTTCCAAAAACTTCGTGGTGTTCGCTGTGTGCACCCTCGGGTACTGGATCATCGGTTGGGACCTGATGTTCGGAGCGGGCGACGGTGAGTTCATCGGTAAATCCGGATCCTTTATGGTCTCCGGTGCCGACAACAGCCCGAAGCAGGCAACACTCGGCTACGAAGGGGTCTATGGTTCGATCGCATGGGCCACAGTTCCGCTGCTCACAAAGTTCTTCTTCCAGTTGGTGTTCGCCGGTACAGCGGCAACCATCGTGTCCGGGGCGGTTGCCGAGCGCATCAAGTATCTGTCCTTCATTATCTTTTCATTCGTACTGGCCGTCGTAATTTACCCCGTCGCCGGACACTGGATCTGGGGTTACGGCTATCTTGCCATGGTCTGGAATTTCTGGGATTTCGCCGGCTGTACAGTTGTGCACTCCGTCGGTGGCTGGGCAGCTTTGACCGGGGCAATCATCCTGGGACCGCGAATTGGCAAATTCACGAAGGACGGACGTGTGAACGCCATTCCGGGACACAGCATGATGGCCGCATTTATCGGCTGTCTGGTGCTGTGGCTGGGGTGGTTCGGATTTAATCCCGGCAGCACGATGGCAATCGCAGCCGACGGCGGTGCCGGTGCCACACTCACCGCAGTGAACACCAACATCGCTGCCGCTCTCGCGACCCTGACCGCGACCATTACCAGCTGGGTATTCCTTGGCAAACCGGACATCGGAATGACGCTGAACGGGTGCCTTGCCGGCCTGGTCTCCATCACAGCCGTGGCCTATTTCACGAACCCACTCTGTTCAGCCATCATCGGTGCGATCGCTGGCGTGACCGTTGTCTTCTCAGTTCTGTTGTTTGATCGGCTGCGAATTGATGATCCGGTCGGTGCAATTTCCGTTCACCTGGTGCATGGGATCTTCGGTACCATCTGCGTTGGTCTGTTCACGACGAGCGATCTCTCTGCGACCGCGATCACAGGCGGTCCGACGGCAGGCTTGTTCTTTGGTGGCGGCACGAAACAACTGGTGGCTCAATTGGTTGGTATCGCGATGGTCGGTGGCTGGACGCTTGTCACTTCAGCCATCACATGGCTGGTGCTCAAATACACCATCGGCATCCGTGTCACGGAGGCGGAAGAGATCGGTGGTATGGCCCACGGCGAGCATGGAAACGAGGCCTATCATGGGTTTGTGATGCAGACATCCGGCCACTAAGTGGTCACTGCACGGTTTCTCACACACCTGCGACCGCCCGGCATTCCACCGAATGCTCGGGCGGTTTGCGTTTGATGACCGTTTGCCTTTGATTGACTGGGCAGCCAATCCCGCTGACAATATCCGCCATCTGATTCCTGGTGAAAAGCGATCCTATTGGCGGAGCAGCAGGCAGTGCCGACACCCAAACCTTCAGTTTCGGCCGATTCCCGGTCGCCCTCCCCCTGGCTGATTGTCGCCCTGCTCTTCCCCGTGGCTCTGCTCAACTATCTTGATCGGCAGATGCTGGCGGCGATGAAATCATCGATCGTCAGTGACATCCCGGGAATCGAGGACAAGGAAAACTGGGGTCTGGTACTTGCTGTCTTCAAGTGGGTCTATGCGGCGCTCAGCCCATTCGGAGGCTACGTGGCTGACCGCTTCAGCCGCCGACACGTGATTGGGCTGAGCCTGCTGATCTGGTCGGCCGTGACATGGGCGACGGCGTGGGTCACAACCTATGAACAGCTGTTGTGGCTGCGAGCGCTGATGGGGATCAGTGAAGCGTTTTACATCCCGGCGGCGCTGGCACTGATCACAGACTTCCATCCCGGACCAACTCGTTCGCGTGCTGTGGGGCTGCACCAGGCCGGCATTTACACCGGATTGATTCTGGGTGGATTTACCGGCTACGTCGCTGACCACCCGAATCTGGGCTGGAGGTCGGCATTTACCGGCTGCGGGATGCTGGGAGTGCTGTACTCGCTGCCACTGCTTATGATTCTGCGGAATCCGGACCGGGGACATGCCACGACAACGCCCGGCCCTGCAGCCACCCTGAAGGCACTCCTTTCCAACCCCGGCTTTCTGCTGCTGGTTCTCTATTTCACTCTGCCCGCCATTGCAGGCTGGGTCATTAAGGACTGGATGCCCGCGATCCTGAAGGAAAAGTTCAGCCTTGGGCAGGGACGTGCGGGTGTCGTGGCCACGCTGGTGCATCCGGCGTCTATTCTTGGCGCGGCCGTGGGTGGCTGGCTGGCAGACCGCTGGATGCGTCACAGTAACCGCGGGCGAATTTACGTGAGTGCGATCGGGATGGCGTGTTTTCTGCCAGCCCTGTTTGCCGTGGGCAATGCGGGGACGGCGACCCTCGCCGGTGCAGGGCTCCTCCTGTTCGGACTGGGCTGGGGCTTCTTCGACTGCAACAACATGCCCATTCTGTGCCAGATCACGCGTCCCGAACTGCGTGCGACGGGGTACGGACTGATGAATCTGGTCAGCATCAGCTGCGGCGGAGTTGCGGACTGGGGATTTGGGGTCCTGCAGGACCGAAATGTTCCGCTGAATCAGATTTTCGGGGCGTTTGCGCTGGTGGCGGCCTTCTCCATCGTGGTAGTGCTGCTCATTCGTCCCGGTGTCAGCCCGGAGCATCAGCCGGTAACGGGGGAGGTCGACTGATTGTCTGCATCCTTCTCTGTCACGTCCGAGCGTCGCTGGCTTTTGTGTTTGCTGCTGCTGGCTCTGGCACTGCGTCTGGCAGCGGCCGTCGTCATTGACAGCCATGTTCGCGGCGCGGGTCGAATGTTTCTTGTTGAGGGAGACGCCAACGGATACTGGGAGCTGGGCAGAAAACTGGCGTCCGGCGAGGACTATGCCATCCACTCGCCGCCCCGCTACGTCCTCAGAACTCCAGGGTTTCCCCTGCTGCTGGCCGGCTTTATGCGGGTGGTGGGGGAACGCGTGTTTCCGATCACGCTGCTGCTGGCTGGTATCGGCACCCTTTGCTGCGGGCTCACCTGGCTGTTGGCTCGAAAGCTCGCCGGCCCCCGCGCAGCGCTGGCGGCGCTCCTGCTGGCCGCCGTATCGCCCCTGCAGACTGGCAGCAGTGTGCAGGTGCTCTCTGAGGGCTGGTTTTCAGCGTGGCTGCTCCTGAGCCTGCTTGGGGTCCGCCCGCTCCTGCGCATCCTGGATCATTCCGGGGCATCGAATTTGGGCTCCCATGAGTCATCGGTGCGGCGTCTGCCCGCGCAGGGACTCCTTGCGGGACTTGCAGCGGGTGTCGGAGTGCTGGTCCGTCCAGGCTGGATTCTGTGGCCGGGGGGAGTGGCCTTCTGCCTGCTGCTTGCCGGTCGGGGTGACAGAAAGACGCGAGGTTTGGTTTTCCTCTGCGTTTGCCTTGGCTGCTGGCTGGTGCTTTTTCCGTGGGCATGGAGAAATCAGAGAATCTGCGGGCACTGGGTTTACACGTCTCTGTGGTCAGGTCCCAGCCTTTACGACGGTCTGCACACGGGGGCGACAGGTGCCAGCGACATGCGTTTTTTTGACGATGAGCAGCTGAGCCGGCGAATGTCGGAGTACGCGGTGAACGAGGAGTACAAACGTCGGGCATGGGAGTTTGCGGTGTCGGAACCCGGCCGGGCGCTGGAGCTGGCCGCGGTCAAGGCAGGGCGTTTTTTGTCTCCTGCACTTCGGGCAGAGGGTTTTTCGGGGGGCTTGTTGTCTCTTGTCTCCGGCATCTGGTATGCCGTTCTGGTGGCTTTGGTGTTTCGGGGCAGCTGGATTGTCTGGCGATGCGGGTGCTGGCCGAAGCTGCTGCTCCTTTGGCTGCCGTTTCTGCAGTTTCTGCTGATTCATCTGGTCTTCGTCGGCTCAATTCGCTATCGTTTGCCAGTGGAATTCCCGCTCCTGGTGCTCGCGGGTTCAGGTCTGGCAGGGAAGCATGAGGCTACCGGCAACGATTAAGTGGCTGCTGTTTTTCACGGCAACGGCGCTGACTGCGGCTGTTGTCGGGGCTGCGTGGCTGTTTAGTCGGTGGGAAGATCTGTTGCGGGATCAGCTGTTCGCGGCTTTTGACAAAGTCGCCCCAGGTCTGGTGCTCTATCTGGACCAGATCGAACTGCCGGGCACATCCACACTGCAATTGTCCGGGCTGGAGATCCGGGATTCGGCCACGGGGCGATCTCTTCTGCGAGTTGGTCGACTGCAGCTGGAGATTGACGAAGCGGAACTCTTCGAGCATCGCAGGCTGCTCCTGAAAGCGATTGCAGCCGAAGACGTGGACGTTCTGCTGCAGCGAAATGCAGAGGGTCGCTGGAACTGGCAGGACTACGAATTTCGCTCGATTTCGGGCGACAGTCCGGTGCCGCCGGCGGTTCGAGTGAGGGATGTGCGAGCGCGGGTGTTGCTGCAGCACGCTGAGGGCCTGCCGGCAGCCGAATTACTCGCGACCATTCCCGAATTTCAGGCCATTCCAGCTTCGGGTACTGAATATGATTTTCTGGGGGCAGCAAGCGTTCCCGGTGCCGGTTTATTGGCGCTTCGTGGTGGCTGTGACCTGCACGACCGTGCCTGGTCTCTGGCCGGATCCGTGCGTGATGTCCGGCTGGACCAGAATCTGCTTGAACTGGCCGTTACGACGTTTCCTCAGCTGGATGCTCAGCGGCAGAAGCTGGACGTCCTGCTGACGCGGATGCTCCCGGCACAGGCCGATCTCATGCGGGACGCTGCCGACCCCGCCTCTGGTGCACTTGTCCTGGGCACAGGCCGGGCGGCTCCGCGGTTGACAGGGCAACTCAGTCTGGATTTCAAAGCGCGTCGGGAGACCGGCATGGACGTGCCTGATCTGCGGCTGGAGGCAAGTCTGTCTGAGGGCTCAATCAGCACTGCAGCGCTGCCATGGCAGCTCCGGGAAATCTCAGCAAAGCTCGCACTGGACAACGGGCGGGCGGTGCTGCAGCTGTTGCAGGCGCGGGACGGCGAGTTTCGAGCGGCTGGTGAATTGCGGCTGCCGCTTGGCAGTGAGGCAACGGCAGCAACGGCTCAGCTGCAGATCGAAAACTTCCCTGTCACGATGCAGCTTCAACCGTTGCTGCCTCCAAAAACTCAGCGATTCTTTGAACACTTTCAGCCGGGGGGAACAATTTCGGGGGAGGTGAGTATTCGACGCTTTCCCGGGGGCCAGTGGCTGCCGGTCTCTCTGCGGGGACAGACTCAGAATGCAGCGATGCAGTTTCACCGTTTTCGTCGGCCCATCTCAGGAATCAGGGCGAGCATTTCTCAGAGGCCGCTGGCAGACAACGCGGCTTCGCTGCGCGATGTGATCTTCGATGTGGAGGCTGAGGGTGCAGCGGGGGAGGATGTGGTTCGTGCGCGGGGCTGGCTGCGACAGCCCGGAGCGGAGATGGAGGTTCGATTTGATGTCGAGGCACCGCATCTGCCGCTCGATGGCCGTTTTCGCGATGCACTGGATGAGGCGGGGCGGCGAGTGATTGAAACGCTGAATCTGAGCGGTTCGGCCAAAGTCTCGCTCGCCTGCTATCGGGCTCCGGGGCTGGATCTCCCGACAGATCTGTTGCTGCGGGGCGAGATCAGCAATTCTCAGCTGCGTTTCCGCGGGTTTCCCTATCAGGTTGAAAACGTGAGTGGTGTCGTGGAATTCGATTCAAAACAGAAGCTCTGGACGTTCAGTGCTGTGCGGGGACGGCATGGTCCGGGCGAACTGACCTGCAGTGGACGCTTTCAGGGACTCCCGGCCCCCGGAGTGCTGAATCTGACCGTGACTGCAGCGGGTGCAAAGCTGGATGCGGATCTGTTCAACGCCCTTCCTGAGTCATCTCGGAAGATCTGGACGATTGTCAATCCCGAGGGCACATGCAATCTGCGTTCGGTGATCTCATGGACGGCCGCTCCCGGCCAAAAACCCACAGTGCGGCTGGAGAATGTTCAGGTTTATGATGCCGCAGTCTGTCCGCGTCCGTTTCCGTATCGGATGCAGATCCAGTCAGCTCAGCTGAGTTATGATCCGAATGATCCGCGGGCGGCCGGAAATCAGCACTGCGAAATTCACTCGCTCGAAGCCCATCACGAAGGTTCGGAAATCACTGCTTCCGGATGGGCAGAGGCCAGTCCGAATGGTGACTGGCAGGTGCATCTGAGCACTGTCAATGCGCGGGATCTGCGGCCGGACGATCAGCTGCGTGCGGCACTCCCGGCAGGCTGGCGACAGACACTCTCTCGACTTGCCCAGTCGGGTCGCGTGACGGTTGAGGATTCCGAAATTGATTTTCGTGGAACAGTTGACCCCACGGTGCCGGTGACAGCCGCATGGGATTTGAATCTCGGCCTGGACGACTGTGAGATTTCCGCGGGGCTGGACCTGGAGCACATCGTCGGGCGGGTTCATGCGCGAGGTGTCTGGGATGGTCAAAGCCTTGAGAACAGCGGGGAGTTGGCGCTGAGCCGGGCGGAAGTGCTGGACATGGCGGTGACTGAAATTCAGGGCCCGTGGAGAATGACGGACAACGAACTGGTGCTGGGGAATCGCGAGGTGATTCTGGGGAGGGTACAGCCAGGCAGGGTCGCGCAGGATTCCCGTGTTCGTGGCGAAGCGTTCGGTGGAACGCTCGAAATGGACGGCATTGTCAATCTGGCGGCCGGGAGTGTTTATCGATTCTTTGGGGAACTGAAGAATGCCAGTCTGGAACAGTACGCGCGGCTGCATGCTCCCGGGCAGGCCAGTATGCGGGGACTGGTGAATTCCTGGATGTTTGTTTCGGGTGATGGGAACACCGCGCGGACGATGAAGGGTGAGGGCCAGCTGCAGATCAATCCTGCCTCGCTCTACGAAATCCCCGTTGTTCTTGAACTGCTCTCAGCCATGTCGCGTCTGAACTTCACCGTCCCCAACCGCACCGCATTTGACTATGCTCTGATGTCCTTTCAGATTCGCGACGAAGCCTTCCAGTTCGACCCCATCGATCTGGTGGGAGATTCGATTTCACTGCGTGGTCGAGGTCGTGTTGGATTCGGGGGCGATGTGGTGCTGGACTTTTATTCCCGGCCTCCGCGGGGGACGGGGCTGAGAAATCCGCTGAGCGACCTGCTGGTTTCAAGTGCCACGCAGTGGGTGACAGTTCAGGTCCGGGGAACAACAGCGAGACCCCAGACCAGCGTCAGTACGCGTCCACAAATCGACGAATCCATGCGACAATTCCTCAATTCCTTTGAACCTCGCCCTGGCGCACCGCTGCCAGGACTGGTACTTCCCGGTACACTCGGGTTGCCAATCGGCCCCGCGGCCGGAAAACCGCGCCCCTGATCACCTCGCACACTTCAGCCCTTCTCCTGCAACCTCTACCGCCATGGCTCAAATCCTTCAGCTCACTGATCTTCACGTGTTTCGTTCCCCGGATGTCCTGCTGCGTAGTGTTGCCACGCGGGAGTCGCTGCAGAAGGTTGTGCAGCACATCCAGGCTCAGGGCTTTGCCCCCGATCATCTCGTGATTACCGGTGATCACACGCATGATGAGCAGCCGGAGAGTTACGAAGCGGTCGCCGGGCTGCTCCAGCCATGGCACGACAGACTCTGGCAGGTCCCCGGCAATCACGACGACCGATCTGTGCTGCGTCAGGTCTTCAGCCACCGCATCGCTTCCGGCAGTCCTGATGAACCAATCACATTTGCGTTTGAAACCGGCAACTGGCTGTGCATCGGGCTGGACACGCACCTTCCCGGTTCCGTGGCCGGACGAATCGGAGCCGCTCAGATTGACTGGGCGCGCCGCGCGGTCTTCAGCAGTGCCGCCGAGTTCGTTGCTCTCTTCTGTCACCATCCGCCGGTCAGACTGGGGAGTGTCTGGATGGATGCAATTGGTCTGGAGGGACGCGAGATGCTGGAAATCTGGTGTTCTGAAGAACCCCGAATTCGCCTGATCTGCTGCGGACATGTGCATCACGAATTCTGTACCACCCTGGGGCATGCCGTGGTGCTGTCCGCCCCCTCTACCGGCGTACAGTTCAGTCCGTGCGGCGCTGTGCCGAACTTTGTGCCGGGGGCACCCGGATATCGGGTACTGGAACTGTCCGAGCGAGGATTTCTGACGCGTGTCGAGAGAATCCCGCTGCTGGTCTGAGCGGTGTTGGCGCGAACCGGGCTCCCGGGAAGTCTGCGGGCCGCAATTGAATGGTGGGGGGACCGGCCGATTGATTCCTCCCGGATCCTCACCTAACCTTCACACCTGCCTGTCATTCTTCCCATCCTTCCAGCCGGCCCTCGCGACCGGTCTTCAGGTGTACCATGATTCTCAGCGGCTCTGAAATCAAAGCTCGGCTGGGCGGCGATATTAAAATTGAGCCATTTCACGATGAACAGCTCAACCCGAACAGCTACAACCTCCGCCTGCACGACGAACTCCTTGTCTACGAAGAGATCGTGCTGGACATGCGACGTCCCAATCGCTTTCGACGAATCCTGATTCCCCCGGAGGGACTTGTGCTGCAGCCGAACCAGATGTACCTCGGCCGAACCATGGAATACACCGAAACGCGGAATCTCGTCCCCATGCTCGAAGGTCGTTCCTCGATCGGTCGCCTCGGGATGTTTGTGCACGTCACGGCGGGCTTCGGCGATGTGGGTTTCTGCGGATACTGGACACTGGAAATGATCGCCATTCAGCCCATTCGCGTGTATCCTGGCGTGCAGGTCTGTCAGATTTTCTATCACACGGTCGAGGGAGCGATTACGGAATACCGGACCGGGAAGTATCAGGGCAATCAGGACATTCAGCCCAGTTTTCTGTTTCGCGAGCTCACACTTCAGCCGGAACGTCAGCGAACGCTCGATTTTGATCAGCAATCCGCGTCGACAGAGCCCGGCCCCAATCCCGGTTCGGCGTCTGCTGCGATCGACGGTCTCCGCTGTTCCTGAACGGTTCCTTCAGCTGTCGTCGCGTTTTTTCGGGATCTTCAGCCATGTCAGCCAGCCGCAGCGAAAGTCGAGTGCTGCCGATTTCGGTCGGTGCCGGCATGGTCGTGCAGCTGCTCTCTGCCATGGCCAGTTTTCTCGCAGCCTTCGTCCTGCCGATCAATTTTCCGTCATTCCCGGACGACGGGCGTCTGGCTCTCATCGGGCTTGGTTTCTTTTTCCTGTTTCTGGCGGCTCTCTCGGCCTTTTTCGGCCAGCGTCTCGCCGCGTTTGCTCAGCGGTTCGGACTTGGCCCGCGTGTCCTCGTACCCCGCGAAGGACTCATTTGCCTCGGCATGATGCTCATTATCGCTGTCGCAGCCCTCACCGGCGGAAATCCGGATACCGGCAATATGCTGCTGCTCGTGTTTGGGCTGATGGCAGGTGGCTTCGTTCTGAATGGCTGGGTGGTCGTGGCCATGCTTTCGCACGTGATCGTCTCACGCACACTCCCCAATTCCACCTCTGCAGGCAGCGTGTTTACGGTCGAAGTCAGTCTGACCAACCGGAAGAGATGGCTCTCCTCCCGACTGATTGAAGTGCGCGATCTGGTGCTGGGAGATGGCGTCCGTGCCGAGCCTCGAGTGATCTTTGTGCGGATTGCTCCCGAAGGCACACGTTCGGCCGGTTATCAGTTATCACTGCCGCGACGGGGACTGTATCGCTTCGGTCCCCTGCGTCTGTCCAGCCGCTTCCCGCTGGGCATCGGAGAACGTGGGCAGTCGATTGAGCAGCCGGCAGAACTGTTCGTTTATCCGGCCATCGGGCGGCTTCTGCCCGCATGGCAGCAAAGAGATCGCTGTCAGCAGGAGACACATGCATCCAGCACCCCGCGTTATGGACTGCTTGATGATGAATTTCACAGCATCCGCGAATACCGTCCCGGAGACAACCGCCGCGCCGTTCACTGGCGCAGCTCTGCTCGACACACATCGCTGATGGTTCGGGAGCACCAGCAGAATCGTCAGACGGAACTGGTGCTGCTCCTTGACCTGTGTTCGTCCGCTGCCGCCACGGCAGAAGACCTCGAATTCGCAATTTCCTTCGCTGCCACCCTCTGCGTGGAGCAGGCTCAACGCAGCACCGCCGGCCAGCATCGACTGCTGATTGCCGGACAGGAGCTGCAGGACGTGGATGTGCAGGGAGCCGGTGCTTTTCGGGAAGCCGCTCTGCGATCACTTGCAACCTGCGTCCCGGGTCCCGCCCCGCCCCTGCGCGAACTGCTGCAGGCGGTAACTCGCTCACAAACCACGTCCCGACAGCTGATCCTGATCACACCGCGCCCGGAGACAGCCCGCGAAGCTCTGTCCGCCCTCGCAGCAACCCAGCAGCGTTTCGACCAGCAGCTGCTCACTCGGCTGGAGATTCTGCCCTGCCTGCAACAGCAGCTGGCAGCCTGGTTCATAGACCACCGCATGCTGCAGACTGCAGGCAGGTCAACGCCTGCTCCAGGCTCTACCGCTGCTCCCACCGTCCCCACAAACCGCCCGGGGACTGGCCAATGAGCACCCGTTCACTTTCACCGGCCGACCGCCGGCTGCAAACCACGTTTCTTGTCAGTATTGGACTGCTGACGGGATTTGCCGGGCTGATTCTATCCGCCAGCCTGTCACGGATTTTTCCAGCAGCCCTGTCTCCGCTGGTGGCTGCCGGGACACTGTATTATGTGGATCATTGCCGTCGCCGACTGTTCTCCACACTGATTGCCAACCTGCTGGGGCTCGCAGCACTCGCCACCGCCATCCATAGCTTCACCGATTCCAATCTGGAGCGGCTCACAGCCGGAACGGATTTTCTGGTGTTCCTCACCTGGATCGTTCTGGGCATGCAGAAAACTCCTCGTCAGTTCTGGTGGCTGGCTGCACTTTCAGTCCTGCAGGTGACCACAGCCGGGGTCCTGACCGCCAGTGTTGGCTTCGGCTCCGCTCTGTTTCTGATGTCACTGCTGATGATCTGGACCCTTTCCGTTTTCTCGCTCTATCGCACCGCCCTCTGGCACAGCCAAAACTCCGCCACCGTACCTGTCGGACCAGCACCTCTGCCCAGCCCCCGTGGTCGCTGGCGACAGCGAACCATGCGATTCCTTCGCGGCTTCCTTGGTTTGACCGCAAAATCAAGCCTGACGACCACCAGTCCTCCGGCGTCCGCCGGTGTCTTCGTACGCCATGGTCTGGACAGAGATCCGGCAGAACTCTGGACCGGTCGGCGGTTTTGTCTGTCTCTGGTTGGGTCCTGGTTTATTTCCGTCGTCGTCGGTCTGTGTGTCTTCGCCGTCTTCCCCCGCATCTGGGTCTCCGGCGGACTCGGACTGGTCGAAGGGGCTGGGGGGGCGGGAACAGGGAATCGACGAACAGGTTTCGCAGAAAGCGTCCAACTGGGGCAGACCGGATCACTCCTGCAAAGCAATCGCCTCGCGTTTACCTTCCACGTTCGCAGCCTGCCCGATCTGGCATCCGAGCCTGTTGAGACGCTGCAGAAATCGCTGCAGACGGACGAATTCCGTCTGCGAGGTCTGGTGTTCGCCACATATGAACGCGGTCGCTGGATCTCCACACCGCCGGAACGCGACATTCCCGACGAAAACCGCCCGTTTCCGCAAATGGGGGCCTTTCATGAGATCACGCTGACGGCTCAGCAGGCCAGCAGCCGAGTGGTCCTCGCCCCCCACCCGGTCGCACGAATCAAGCCACCAGCCGGACGAAACATCAATCAACGATCACTCAGTAACATGCTCACCTGGTCCGGCCCCGGTGCCGCCACCGCGCCTGCCGGCCCCATGACGATTGTGGTCGAATGTCCATCGCTGCTGCTGCAACCGGAAGTGGCGTGGCCGTTCTGGCAGATCGATCCGCGAATGCCCGCAGCGATCCGACACCACACCATTGCAAGGCTGAATAAACAGGCACGACAGTACTACCAAATGGCTGGCCAGTTCAATTCGCTGCCCAAACTGTACGAGCTTGCCAGACAATTGAGCGGTCATCGGGGACGCGTGCTTTCAGAAGCAGAATGTCTGCGCACAACTCTTGAATGGCTCAGCACATCCAACGGCTTCCGCTACACGCTCGATCAGCCTTCCGTACCCTTCGACCGGGATCCGATCGAACATTTCCTGTTTGAGACACGGGCGGGGCACTGCGAGTATTTTGCGTCTGCTGCCGTATTGCTGCTCCAGGCCATGGACATTCCGGCAAGGCTCGTCACCGGCTACAGCGGCTGTGAGCTGAATCCCGAACACCAGCACTATGAAGTGCTCGATCGCCACGCGCACGCGTGGGGCGAAGCATGGATCGGCGGTCAGTGGGTCACATTCGATCCCACACCGATGGCAGCCCGACTCGACTCCCGAAAAAGCATCGCGGAACGGTCGCTGTTGTCAGGCTTTCAGGCAGCCCTCACCGATTTCTGGAAGGGAAGCGTAAACAGCATGACGGCGGAACGACAGCGAGCCATGGTCGCCCCCGTCCTGCAGGCCGCCCGCAATCTCTTCGATCGAATCCGTCAACAGGGCATCTGGCCGTTTATTCGCGAGTTCTTCGCAGCCCTGCTGGCCCCCTCCTCAGGACGGCTGACACTCCGCTCCGCAGCAGCCTGGATTCTGCTGATCACCTGCACGGGCCTCGCAGTGCGAACGCTCAGAACCAGGATCGGGAAGGGACTGCTGACGGCATTCCGTGATCGATTCCTCACACGGAGCACTCCCACCCGTTCAGTCATCCGCTTCTACTCCCGGTTCTGCGAAATCTGCGAGCGCGCCGGCATGCAGATCCCCCCATCTGCCACAGCGCACGAAATCGCCAAAGTCGCCCTGAATGCCTTCGGCCCCCAGCTCTCCCGGTCCGGCCTTGAAGATCTTCCTGATCGCATCGCCACCGCATTCAACCGGGTCCGCTTCGGACACGGACTGCTCTCCGCAGACGAAGCAAATGCCCTCGGAAATGACATTGGGCGCTTCGCCATCGTCATCGAATCCTCTCTTGACCCGGCAAGGTCATTTTCTGTGTAATTCATCCTGAGGAATTCCATAATCAGGCCACTTGCCGGAGACGGCGGCCGGCTGCAGGCAGGGACGCATGCTGACCACCTTTGACCGTTACGTAATCGGTCGATTTCTGCACACCTTTGTGCTGCTCTTCGTCGCCACGCTGGGGCTGTTCGTGGTGATCGACCTGTTCATGAACATCGATGAGTTCCAGGATAGTCTCGCCCGGGATCAGGTCACAGCCACCGGACAGTCCGAACTCTTCCGTCGCATCACTGAATACTATTTCTATCGCAGCTTCGACTTCTTCGAAATGGCCGGGCCCATCCTCGTTGTGGTCTCAGCCGTTACCGTCGTTGCACTTCTCCGCAAAAGCTCTGAAACCTTCCCGCTGCTGGCAGCTGGTATCCCGGCTTACAGACTCCTCCGCCCGCTGTTACTCACCGCCGTCATTCTCAATGCCGCGCTGATGGTCAATCAGGAATTCATCATTCCTGCACTGGCTGTTCGCCTGCAGACTCCCCGTGGCAGCCGCGCAGCAGAGATTCAGCGCGTGGACCCCGTTTATGATTACAGCAATGACCTGACCCATATTGCCGGCGACCATGTACTGCCCGGACCAGGGACACTCGTCGGCCCGCGCTTTGCATTCCGGGAAGGACGCCTCTGTAAACGGTCCTTCATTCTGAAGGCTGAAAAAGCCTCCTGGCTCGCCTCACCGCCGGAAGCCCCCGGTAAAAACGGCTGGCTGCTGCAGAAAGTCACCGGCGTTCTCGACGTCGAAACTCTCACCACAGAAGGTCGCAAACGTATTCTTCCCACCGCCAGCGGTACCGACGTCTTCGTGGTCTCCGATGTCACCTTCGACTACCTGTGCAGCGGCGGACGAAATACTCGCCTGCTGTCTTCCGCCCAACTTGTCGAACGCATCCGCAAGCCAGCCGCCGGGGTGGTGCCCGTCCGCAGCCAAAGCCTCGCTCTGCACTCAAGACTGACCCGTCCGATTCTCTGCCTGCTCAGCATTTCGCTGGCACTGCCCCTGGTGCTGCGACGGGAGTCACACAGTCTGATCACCAATCTTGCCAGCTGTGCTGCTGTTCTCGGGTTCTTCTACGGTCTGGCCCACGCCTGTCTCGCAGCCGGCAATGGCGCTGTCCTCAGCCCTGATACTGCAGCATGGCTGCCGGTGATTCTCAATGGCATGGCCAGTGCATGGGCCGCCAGCCTCGTGCAGACGTAATGATCAGCCGCGTTCACCGCACAGGAATCTGCAGCGGTTCTGTCAGTGTGGCAAGGTCAAAGGCGGCTGAGTCGAAGCCCGGTGGCCCGA
Source organism: Planctomycetota bacterium (assembly GCA_046074585.1). GTDB lineage: Bacteria > Planctomycetota > Planctomycetia > Planctomycetales > Planctomycetaceae > SXXK01. The sequence continues at coordinate 33,602 of JBJTOM010000193.1, forward strand.
AAGCTGCTCGCGCATTGCGTGAAAAACCATAAGGCTCCATCGGCAGCCCGATCACATTCTTTGTCAGCACGCCATTCCCATCAAGATCCTGAAAGACAGCGACGGCTGCCATCCCCGAAAGCGGCAGTTTCAATTCGACCTCCAGCAGATCGCTGTCCCCCGTCTTCTCTGCCCTGCTGGCTGCAGCCTTCACGTCCGGAAATCCGTCTGCCCCCAGAAAAACGGCAACCATAACGGCCGCCGATTTGGATCCCAGCCCGGAGACGCGAACCACAACGACCTGGTCTGTCGGTGCCACTGGTGGCGCCGGCGCCGCGGCAACTGCAGTCGCCACGGCGTCAGAGGACTTCGTCGCCAACTGCCGGTCGGGCCACAGCATCCGGATCAGTCCGAGCCCCGCAGCGAGGGCGATCAGCACAGCCACGAACCAGCCAAACCTGCCGCGGGTTTCCCCCCCAAAAAAAATTCGGACTGATTTCAACACGTTCACAGACCCCGTTTCCAGCGTCCCGAAAATAACAGCGTCAGTACCGCCATAACCAGAGCACTGCCCAGCAGCACTCCAGCTTCCGTCTGCAGTTCAGCCACGGGCGCGCGAAACCAGAAAACTTTCTGAAATCCGTCCAGAGCCCATGCGTTGAAACTCCAGCGCCCCAGCTCCTTCATGCGCTCACTCATCACGAATCGAGGAATCATGCTGCCGCCAATCGCCGACATGCTGAGGATGATCACGGTGGCCGCAGCATTCAGCTGGGCCCGGGAACGGCACAAAGTGGCCAGCAGCAATGCAAATCCGCTCGTCGCTGCTGACGTGCACACTGCCATCACAAGGAACCCGACCGCATGCCTGCGCAGCTCAATTCCAAAGACAGCATCCGCAAACACAAACATCACGGTCAGCTGCAGACAGCCCATCAGAAAGATGCCCAGCCACTTGCCACCAAGAATCTGCAGCAAACCAGCATGGCTGGCGAGGATCCGATCCAGTGTCCCGGACTCCGCCTCATCCAGCATCGTCCCCGCATGACCCGTACAGGCAAACAACAAAAATAACACGGCAATCCCCGCCGCATACATTGCAATCCGCGGATTCGTACGCCCATCGGCCTGCGGATTCACAACCTCGATCCGCACATCGCTCACAGCAGCGACTTCCTGATCGACCGGCGGCACAGACTCAACCACTGCCGCAGCTGGTGCTGTTCCCTCTGTATCGGCCACGGCGATCGTCGATACGCCCAGGGCAGGATGCGGTGGCGCTGCCAGTGCAGATGCAGGTGCAGGTGCCGCAGAGACGGCCGTGGCCGATTGCGCGACCTCTGCCGTCCGAGCTGCCTCGTCAGGCCGCAACTGCAGCTCAAGCGCCGGTGGATCCCAGACCGTAATCAGACGGTTGGGCGGTTCACCCAGAAGTCTGTCGGCAGGTGGTGTACTGAAGATTTCGTCGGGCAGCGGAGGCTGTGGAAAGGTCGGCAGAAGCTCCTCGCTACTGATCGGTTCAACACCTGCCGCTCTGACTGCCGGAACCGGATTCACGGGCGGCTTCGGTGGCCGTGAGACCAGCTTCCTGAGCGTCTGTGCGGCGTCTTCCATTTTTCTTCGCGCATAGTATTCCTTCAGCCTCGACGTCAGAATCGCCACGGCCATCGCATTCTGTCCGTCTGTGATCACTCGAAGCTCAGGCAATGTTCCGGAAAGCACCGCAGCTTCCGAGAGATCATCAAAGCCCGTGGGAAGCTGCAGAATCAGGTCATACCGGCTGGAATTCTGTGCACGTTCAACGGCCTGAAGGAGGCTCGCGTCATCCCCCAGGGACACCGGCAGCTCCAGCTCCGTACACTCAAGTGAATCGGCTTGTCCCAGGGCGGTCAGCAGGGCCTGAGCGGCCACGGTGTGATCCGGAACGGCCAGCCCCACGCGTACTGGCTGTTCAGTCCCTGCAGCGATTCCCCGGCTGAAGATCATCGCGAAGATGCTGAAGAACAGCACCGGCATGACGAACACCAGCAGCAGTTCCAGTGGATTGTTTCGCAATCGCAGAAACTGAATCCGCAGAATGGTGAGCATCATTCCCGCAGACTCCTTCCGGTGAGCGCCAGAAAGACGTCCTGCAGACCAAAGCTGCGGACATCAATCCTCTGCGGTGTCCGGGATAATTTCGCCAGCACCTGCAGGATTGCGGGGAGCTGCTGCATATCCGCCAGACGACACACCGCCGCTGTCCGCGACGCATCCAGCTCGAATCCAGGCAACTCGTCTTCAACAGCCCGAGCGAACTCCAGCACCACTCGGTGCGGCAGCCCCAGACTCTTCAGGATTAATTCCTCCAGTTGCCCTTCCGCTACGATTGCTCCATGGTCGATCACCACAATTCGATCACAGCGAGTTTCCACTTCTTCCAGCTGATGTGTGGTGATGAGCACCGCTGTGCCCTGCTCTTTCAGCTGCTGCATCATCGCATAAATCCGCTCACGACTTTGAGGATCCACGCCGACCGTGGGTTCGTCCAGCAGCAGCACTGCAGGCCGATGAAGCACGCTGCAGGAGATGTTCAGGCGTCTCTGCATGCCGCCCGACAAGGTCTTTGCCAGCGAACCAGCGCGATCGGAAAGTGCGGCCCACTCCAGCACTTCCGGGATCCGCTTCCGCAACTGCTGACGGGATACGCCCTCCAGACGACCGAAAACTTCAAGATTCTGCCGCACCGTCAGGTCCGGATAAACAGCGATGTTCTGCGGCACAAGCCCCGGACGCACGGTGCCGGAACCGGCAAAGCCATCCGGTACCCGCAGCTCGATCGTCCCGCTGTCAGGTACAACCAGACCGGCGATGCAGCGAATCATGGTGGTCTTGCCAGCACCGTTCGGGCCAAAGAATCCCAGCATCTCACCGGGATACAAGTCCAGTGAAATCCCTCGCAAAGCTTCGCGGCCACGCCACGATTTGCGGAGGACATCCAGCCGGAGTATCGGTGAGGCTCGGTTAATCATGGGCCCGCGGCTTCATAAGTTCGTGATCTCCACTGCACACTCAGTCCCAGCAGACTGCGAACCCAGGCTGTCCACTGCACCACCAGAAACAGAAGCATCGCTGCCGGCTGCAGCCACACCACCGCCCACGCCCTGTCAAACCGGAGGCAGCACACAAACCGCGGAAGATAACTCAGCAGCACACAGACTGCCACCTCCAGAGTCAGCCCGGTGACTCCGGCACGACGGATCATCACCCCCGCCAGCAGCACCGGCATAACCGAAGTCGCGCCGATCAGAGCCGTCATCACCAGCAGCAGAGGCTGCTTCGCAAACCCCTCCACAGCGTTCTTCAGCAGTCCCCGCCACGTTTCGCCGAACGAATCATACATCCGACACTCAACCAGATCCGTCGCATCAAAGACATCCGTCCTCAGCCCCCGCTCCCGCAACGCTCGCGGAAGACGGATTCCATCGTGCAGCGACTCGCGAATCAAGCCATGACCGCCCACCGCCCGCCAGCTGCTGCCCGCAAGCGCCATGTACTGGCCACACCCCGCCGATGCAGCCACCATTCGAGTACCCCGCATCAGCAGAAATGGAAGAAAACACAGCAGGATCACGTGCATCTGCGGAATCAACAGCTGCTCACCCGGACTCACCACACGCTGCCTCGGAAAACCACTCAGTAAATCCACGCCCAAACGCCGTCGCAGACTCACCGTGCGCGCAATCGCTTCCGCAGCCACCTGCACGTCCGCATCCACAAACACCAGCTCTTCATGACGCGCGGCCTCACCCAGCTGCTGACACGCCCACTGCTTGCCACTCCAGCCCGCCGGCTTCGGACGCCCCCGCAACAGCCGCACTCGACTGTCCCGCCTGCTCCACGACTCCACCAGCACATCCGTGCCGTCTGTGCTTTCATCATCCAGCACCAGCACTTCAAGGTCCACGGACTGACTGCTCACCAGCGATTCCAGAGTTGCCCCGAGGCGTCCAACTTCATTCCGGGCCGGTATCAGTACGGACACGCAAGGCAACTCCAATGCATCCTCACCTCCGACCTCGCCCCCGATACGCCTCAGCAGCGGTGCTCGCCGAAACTGCAGCAGATTGCTCAGAAACATCAGCGTCACCGCCAGCGTCGCTGCAAAACAGATCACGCTGAAAAGCTCCGGCCGGATTGCATTCATCACCGACGACCTCCACCTGCCGCTTCATGACGCGACTCAAAGACACTGCCACGCAGCCAGCAACTCATGCGCCTCCACGCATCATAAAGGCCCCCAATCCCCCCAGCCCCCGCCAAAAGCTGCTCGAATCCCACCCCGCTCCGCTCCAGCGCCTGACCAGCCAGCGCCGACTGCTGCTCCGCCAGACGCTGCTCCAGATACAGCGTCCGCTCACCACGATCCTCCGGAAATGCCAGACCGCTCATCGCAGGACCAAACCGCGCCAGCAACTCCGGGCGACGTTCATTCCAGAAGACATACTCCAGCGCCGCCGGGAGGACGCTGCCACCAAATTCCCGATCCAGCAGATGACTCAGCCCCGACTGAAACGGCACCGATTCCCGTACATCATGGAAGCGACCTGTCGGTGTGATCCAGAGCGCCACGTCACCAGCCGCCAGAACGCGACGACTCTGTCGCAGAAAATCCCGCGCACCCGCAGCCGAATCCCGCTCCACAGCAAAAAAACCAAGTCGCTCCAGAACCGGGTAACGAACCAGAGCCGCTGCATCCATTGGAGCCGCAAACTTCCGCTGCAACAGCAGATCCGTCAACAGCACTGCAGCCATCGGATCCCACCAGCCGGGATGATTCACGTAGACCACCAACGGTCCGCTCGGCAGCCCCCGCGCATGCTCAGCACCAGCAACCCGCACAGCATTAAACGACGATTTTACAAAACGTCGCACATACCGTCGGAAGCCCCGGTTCAGGACACGTGAGCCCCATGAATCCACCATCGGCTGCTCCCACCAACGCTGTCCTCTCAGGCCGCTCGCACCTGTCCCCGGGACACACCGCCCAGGTCCTGATCCACAGTGTCTCCGGCAATCCAGCCAGACATCATGACCATCGGCATGCCCGGACCCGGATGTGCCGAACCACCCGCCAGATACAACCCCGGTAACTCCGCCACGCGATTCGCCGGCTTGAACGCTCCCAGAAATCTGCCATGGCTGGCCAGTCCGTAAATCGCACCATTCAGCACGTGATACCGATCGTGAATGCCCTGCGGCGTCAGTGCGTGCTCTACCTCGATCCGCTCCTCGATGTCTTCCATTCCGGCCACACGCTTCAGCTTCTCAACAATCACATCGCGATACTGAGGCAGCATCTCGTTCCAGTTGTGATGGGGACGCAGATACGGTGTGTGAACCAGCACGTAAAGAGCTTCACCACCCGCCGGTGCCACACGGTCGCCGGACAGCGAGGGCGCGCACAGATAACACGTCGGATCCTCCGCCGGTTCACCTCGCTCATAGATCTGCTGAAACTCCACATGCGGATCGCGACTGAAGACAAAGTTGTGATGCAGGATGTGCTCGTATCGCTTCTTCAGCCCCAGATACAGCACCACCCCGGAACACGCGGCCTCGAATGTTCGTTTTGACAGGAACCTTGAAGCCACCGACTTCGGCAGCAACTCTTCACACGTTCGCACACAGTCCGAATTCGACACCACAACGCCGGCCTGCAGCACTTCGCCACCCTCCAGCGTCACTCCCGAAACTCGCCCCGCCTGCACGTTGATCGAACGCACCTGCCGGCCTGTCACATACTGCACTCCCAGTTCCCGCCCCAGCCTCTGCAACGCCTCAGGTACTGCCCGAGTCCCACCCATCGGATACCAGATACCCTCGTTCGTCTGCATGTGCGCAATACCGCAGAGCACCGCCGGGGATGCTTCCGGTGACGACCCCACATACTGTGTGAAATGGTCCATCATCTGCGCGATCCGCGCATCGGGTATGTGCGATCGCACCATTCCAGCCACCGTACGCCCAAATCGCAGACTCAGAACATCCTTCAGCACGCTCAGTGAAAATGACTGCTTCACGTCCATGGTATCGCCAATCCCGCCCACACTCTTCCAGAAGAAAAACTTCTGTGAGACTTCGTCGAGCTGCTTCGAGATCGCCATGAACTTCTCGTAGCCCTGACCGGTGCGATCACTGCCAGTGTATTCCCGAAGCAGCTGCTGCATCTGAGGCAGTGATTCCACAAGGTCGAAATGCGTGCCATCCTCGAAAAAGCAGCGCCACTGCGGGTCCAGACGCACCATGTCCAGATAGTCCTCAAGTCGCCTGCCCGCCTCACTGAAGATGCGACGCAACACCGAGGGCAACGTCAGAATCGTGGGCCCCATGTCGAATCGATAGCCACGGTCCTCCAGAATGGCCGCCTTCCCGCCAACCCATGCATTCTTCTCCACCACCGTCACCCGATGACCTCGGGCCGCCAGAGTACAGGCCGCTGCCAGACCACCCAGTCCGCTCCCGATCACCACAACATCCGTCTGCGATTTCATTGCAATCTCCTGTTCAGCGAAACTCGAATTGAACGTTGCTTCCATGCAGCCCGAACCACGCCCCAGACAGAGCTCAGCTTTGTCAGAGGATTGCGGGCATGCTCCAGACCGATTAAATGTTCCAGCACCTCAGCGTCCGCCGAAGTCGGTCGATGCAGATGCGGTCGAAAAAAACCACGAGCCCGAATCACAGTCTTCAGCTGCGTCATTTCCAGCAGTCCGACCGCTCCGCGAGTCACCCCGAAACCGCTCCGATGACGCCCCCCAAAAGCCACTCGCGGATCCGCCGTCGGCACAATCATGTCATTGATCACCACACACCCGGCATCCAGTCGCCGCGAATAACGCCGACAGGCCGGCGTGCGACCAAAGACCGCTGCACTCAATGCAAAGGGACATTCAGCCGACTGCCGCACAGCCGCCTCCTCATCCTCCGTCCGCAACACCGACAATACCGGGACAAAGACGTCCATGCGGGCCACCTCCAGCCCCGGATGAATATGGTCCAGAATCACCGGACCATACAGCAGGTCTCCACCGGAATTCGATTCCAGCCGCCCCAGTCTGAGCACTGCACCCGCAGCCAGAGCATCCCGAACAGCCACCGCTGCACGCTGCGCTGACGGCCCCGTCAGCAAAGACTCGGTCACACCCCGAACACACAGTTCACGACAAATTCCCGCAATCACTCCGTCCGCCAGAGCCTCCCGCACAAACAGCCTGCGCGGAGCCATACAGGTGCAGCTCTGATTGAAGGCCAGACCAAAAGCCACACAGGAACTCACCAGCTGCTCGCTGGCACCCTCAAGCACATGCACCGCATCGCAGCCGGAAAGTTCCATCACTGACGGAGTGCCACTGTCGGATAAACGTCGCTGCACCACGCGTCCCGTTTCCGCTGAGCCCGTCAGAAACACCTTGTCAACACCCGCAGAAATCGCGGCATCCGCATCCGCCGGCGATTCCCCGAGGATCTGCAACACCTCCCGCGGTACCCCACTGTCCACCAGCACCTGCCGCAGATACTCCAGACAGGCACTGCAGCCCGGCGCCGGCTTCACCACCACTGCATTCCCCGCCACCAACCCCTGCAACACCTGAATCCCCGGCAGCATCAGCGGATAATTCGCCGGGCCAATCACCAGCACCACTCCCAGTGGCTCATGTCGTGTCCAGACCGCAGTGCCCCAAAGCCACTGCGGACGCCCCCGCAGTCCCACTCGCCGCTCACGCAGCACGCGACGTGATGACACCTCCAGAAATCGCGCAGCATCCAGCAGCGGTAACACTTCTGCCGCCAAGGTCTCCGCCTGATCACTGCGCGGTACCAGACCGGCAAGCTGTCGAGCCTCTTCGGCCAGACGCAGTCGCGCGCGACGTATACAGGCCAGCCGCTCAGGCAGACGCCTCGCAGCCCACTCCGCCTGCCCCGATCGCACACTCGCAACATCCATCTCAGGCCGCCCTTCGCTGCGCTGGCCCAGGCTCCACAACCCCCGCCGTCACACGGTATTCCGGGAATTCCAACCCGAGGTCGGCACACAAAAGCCGCGATGAGATCCGCGCTGATTCATAGATCACCGGCAAACCACTGCCCGGATGCGTCCCGCCTCCCGTCAGATACACTCCCTCAAGATCCTCGTAACGGTTCTGCGGACGCCCCATCAGCATCTGCCCCAGATTGTGCGCCAGATTAAAGGTGGCACCCCGGTAAATCTGATAGCCATGCTGCCAGTCGTCCGGTGTCAGCACCTTCTCGAATCGAATCCGCCGCTCCACATCCTCCAGCCCGATTCGTCGCAGCTGCCGCAACACACGCGCCCGGAACTGCAGCGACAACGCCGGCCACGAAATTCGCTCGCTCTGATGCGAAACCGGCACCAGCACATACAGCGTACTCATGCCTTCCGGTGCAAGAGACGGATCCGTCACACACGCATTCTGCACATAAAATGACGGATCCTCCGGCAACTCACGCCCCTCTTCAATCTCCCGCAGATTCCGCTCGTAGTCCTTCGCAATGTAGATCGTGTGGTGCGGCAGCTCCCGCTGCAGACCCTCCACCCCCAGATACATCATCCACGTCGAACAGCTGTAACGCGCACCAGCAAGCCGACGGTTGCTCCAGCGCCGCCGCAGTCCGTCAGGAACCAGACGCTCCATCGCCCGCGCAAAGTCCGCGTTGATGATCAACGCATCACACGCACGCTCCCCCGCAGCCGTTCGCAAACCCACAACCCGACGACCCTCAAACTGCAGCGACTCCACCTCCTCCCCATAACAGATCTCAACACCCATCTCCTCTGCGATCGCTGCCATCCGCTCACTCACCGCAGCACACCCCCCAAGCGGGTGCCAGACACCATATTCATACTCCAGAAACGCCAGAATCGTAAACAGACTGGGACACTGAAACGGCGACATCCCCAGATACTTCGACTGAAACGAAAACGCCGTCACCAGACGCGGATCCGAAAAATGACGGCCCAGATCATCCGCCACCGAACGCCACGGACGCACCCACGGGGCCGCCTGCAGAACCGCAGGACGCAGCAAATCCAGAAGCGAACTGAATGGAGACTCAAGAATTGGCCGGAAACGCTCCAGCTTCACCCGATTCTCATTCATAAACCCCGCAAAAGCGGACGCATCCGCCGGTGAAATCGCAGCAATCTGCTGCTCCATTCGCGCCATGTCCCCCGTCGCATCAATTCGACCACCCGCCCCAAACTCAAGGCGGTACTGAGGGTCCAGACGCACCATCGGACACTCACGGTCCAGATCCCGCCCCACCGCAGAGAAAATCTCTCGCAGCACCCGCGGATACAGAAAAAAAGTCGGCCCCGTGTCGAACCGAAAACCCGAGGATTCAATCGCAGACGTACGCCCCCCAGGACGGGCCTGACGCTCCAAAACCGTCACCCGAGCGCCCGTTTGCGCCAAGAGCATCGCACTCGCCAACCCCCCAGGGCCAGCTCCCACTATACACACACGCCGCCCACGCTTTGCCATCCCTGACCAGCCTTCTCCGTTCCCTGGAAACTGCCTGTTTCGGCGAATTATGCCGCAATTCGGCCAATCGCCTCAACCCCAGTCCTCCCGAATTGCAAACCCCCAAAACGGCTCCTCTCAATTTCCCAATCAACGCTCTGACCAAAAAATGCATGCACAATGAACATTTCATGACATCACTGATGCATAAGTCATGAGATTCAGGCTTTCATCATCAACTCCTAAGTCCATTGATAATCGCTATTTGCACCAAACGTTCACTTTTGGCATCAACAATGCGATCCACGTTCCTGCTCAGGCTGCTCCCCTTGCGACCACAGTGAACTGGTACAGCATCCAATAAAGGCGCCAGCCGGCGTTCCCCCCCCCACACACAAAACCTCCACTCTTCCTTCCTGCCACAGGAGCTTTCCCATGCACGACACCTTCGAATCGAAATTCCTCGTCTACTTCCTCCTTCTGGAACTTCTGGCGCTCACTTTCATCTCCATTTCCATACTCACCACGTTATCAATCGGAGCGATTCACTGGTTCCGCCGCAGAGCCCGCGAACGCCACGAAGGCACTCACACCGCCGTCGCTCAGGGCTCCCGCGCCGGTGCGAAGCTCGGACTCGCCGCGGCACTGCTGATCTCGATCATCTCCTCCGCAGTCACCAGTCCCGGCATGTGGAATCCAGTCACGCTGGCGTTCCTCATTATCGCATCCCTCCCGATGGCCCTCTGGGGCATGGTGTCCGGTTCCATTGCCGGGGGATGTGCAACTCGCCGATCCGCCGTTCTGGTGTGCGCCCTCATGTTTCCGATTCAGGGCGACCCCCTCGGCATGCCCCCGGCACTCGGCTCGGCCCTGAAGAGTGCTGTGCAGGGCACGATGCCGATGCAGTCACTGGCAGAACTCAGTGGATACCTGCTGGTACACATGGCCACTGGCGCACTCGTCGGGAACGCAGCCTTTCGACTTGGACATCAGCGAGCTGCCAAACGGGCTGGAAACACTGCGATCCCCGGCCAGCACGTCGCGCCCCGACTCACCACCGGATCCCCAGCCACCCCGACAGTGAACTGGAACAGCCTCGAATGAGTCACCCCGTCGAGAACTGACGCCGATACCACGCGGGCAATGCCAATTCACCGGCCGCCCCTGAGCAGACCGGGGAAAAGCCCGGCAACGATGACTCAGAGCATTGTTTCCTCGTTTGTCATCTGCTCCCTGGATGCGCCGCAGCGTGTGGCGACCACCGTGCGAGCACGGCCGGCGATGCGACAGAAGATGATGGCCCTCGGAGGCCCATCGCCGGTGGGGAGCTGCCTGCGGATCGCATCCGCATCCGTCGGGATCCGGCGACACAGGATTTCATATTCGCGGGCGGGATGTTCACGCAGGTAACTTCTGAGCTCCCGCGGATTCGCTCCCAGCACTGTGCCGACGGCAAATGCAGACACAAAGCCAGTGGCCGGAATGCTGCCGGAAGTCAGATACTCTTCTTCCGCATCCAGCCGCTGCAGACCATGCCGCTCAGCCAGCACATCAATCAGACCGGCACGCACAAGCGCCGGGTCGGGATCCAGAAGAAAATCGCTGAGACTGTCGGCCTGCGGTGCCCACGCCGAAAGCGGATCAGCAGAGACAGTTTCTCCACTGGGCAGGAGCGTGGCACGGAAGGACTCGATGCCAGCCAGTTCACCAAACCACACCGTGGCTTCCCGGCATTCCCCGCCCAGGCTGATCAATTCGATTTCACACCCCGGAAACTTCTGCTGAAAGTTGGCAGCCGGGCTGATTTTCAGAGCACCTGCAGTGGCAGTGCGAGTGAGCTGCTGCATCCAGTCCAGTCCCGGCTGGTACTGCTCCAGTCGCTTCACGGGACGATCCCGGCCACAGCGACGATCCGGGTCAGCATGCACCACCTGTCCGCTCCAACTGTGAGCAGTCACGTCCGCGGTGGTACCGGTCACCCGTCCCCTCGCCCCAAGAATTTCTGCATTCCATTCGCACCGCTGCACCATCGCAGCAGACAGGTCAATCGCATCCACACTGGACTGCTCAGCCAGAGCCGCGGAGTCGATGCCAATCCCACAGCACAGATCAACAATGCGTGGACAGCCGGAAAATCGCTTCGCTTTGTGAACAGCCACAGGCCACGTCGTCGCCTGCTCGACACCAGTCCGAGTCACCCAGAGCCGGCTGGCGGCCGGGAGCCTCGCGGCGGCCCTGAGTCGCGCCTCATGCACCGCCAGCGCTGCCCGCACCAGCTCATCGCCGAAAACACTGCGAAGCTGCTTCTGACTGCGCAGCTCCGCGTCCGTCGATCCGGAAATCGCGGCAAAGATCTCCGGGCAGCTGCGCAGCTGGGTGAGCAGTCGCAGTTCCTGCAGAGTTGCGGAATCGGGGGACAGGGACGCAGGCAGCATCAGCCGGACTTCTTCTTCATGCGAACAATACCGTCCCAGCCCGCCGGTGCACGACGGTCGTGCTGCGTGATCAGCATGGACAGGTAATCCTGAGCTCTGTCTTCGGCCGGCATGCGGTGCAGAAAACTCCACGCGTCCGCCCAGCGTCCCTCCAGAAAGGCATCCACACCACGCTCGAAGTCCGCCAGATGCTGTGCCGTGAGCATTGGAAGCTGCGGCTCCCCAGGCACCAGCTCACTCACAAACAACGGCCGATCCATCCCGTAAGGCTGGACTTTCATCAGCCTCCGCACTCGTCCCTCGTCCGCAGGCAACCCCACACGCACACGACTGTCCAGCGCCTCATCAAGCAGGATGGAAACGTGCAGTTCGCGAGTCATCGCTTCGAGCCGGCTGGCCAGATTCACCACGGGACCAAAAACCGTGACCTTGACCTGTTCACGAGTACCAATCTTGCCAGCCACCGCCCGGCCGTGAGCAATCCCGATGCTGGTTTCAAAATCCCGAAGTGGATGGTTTGGCTCCCCCTGCGCTCGGGAGAATTCTTCGCGAATCGCCAGCGCCGCTCGGCAGGCGTTGAGAGGTGATTCGGCCGAGGCGATCGGCCAGCCCCAGAACCCCAGCGCAGCATCACCCTGAAAGTCACCTGTCACCCCGCCAAATCTCAGAATCCTGCTGGTCATCACCTCCAGCGCCACACTCACCCGCTCAAGAATCCCCCGAAGATCATGCGCCTGCTCCTCCATCTGCCGACTGAAACCCCGCAAATCACAGAAAAGCACCGTCACGTCACACTCCCGCGGTTCCAGCAGCGACGTGTCCAGGTCACGCCCCAGCGCCTCAAGAATCGGCGGAGAAAAAAACTGCCGCAATCCGGACTGCTGACGCTCCAGTCGCCGCTGACGCTGCAACGCACTGATCACGTCCGCCACAAACTCCGTGAACTTAATGTCAGCCTGCACCCGCTCAAGACCCCCGGATCCCGACTCCCCAAGCGTTCTGCCCGCGATGTACAAACCACGCTCCCCCTGCAGGTCGGAAAACGGAGTGCAGAAGGCCCACGCAAAACCCGCCGCCTGCGTGTAAGCAGCACTGCTCGCAGCATCGTCCCGAAGATGCAGGATCGTCTTCTGCTGCTGCAACGCACTCGCAATCAGACGGGAACTGGGATGGAGCGGAAAACCGCCATCAAATCGCAACTCCTGGTGATACACCCGCGCCGCCGAATGCTCGGATAACCCGACAATCGCCACTCCGTCCGCGTTCTGTATACCCGCCAGCAGCAAACCAGCCAGTCGCAGATGCAAATCCCGCTCAATACTCGATTCACGAATCACAGCCGGCAGGCTGGTGAGCACTTCAATGCGACGCGAAGCATCATCGTAACGCACCCGCTGAAGCTGACGCCGATCAATCGCCAGTTGCTGAATCGGACGGCCTCCCGCGTGACCAGGGGAATCGCTGAGCGTCAGCTGCTGCAGCTCAAATCGAGTCGTGCCGACCACAAAACTTTGACCGCTGCTCAGCTGCACGCTGCCAACTGTCTGCCCGTCACTGAAAATTCTGTTCACAGACCCCGGAAACTGACGGATGGACACCTGGGTGCCCGCCGCAGACAACTGCACATGCCGACGGGAAATCTGCAGGTCCCAGCCAGTGACTATGTCACAGTCCTCGCCACGGCCCAGCACGCAACTCTGCCCGTCCTCCAGGAAATACTCCCGGTCCACTCTGCGACCCTGATGAAATGCCAATAGTCGAAACATAGCGTGTAACCGGAGGATGAGAACGAGGGACCGTCGGAAAGATATCGAAAAGCTGAGCGGGGTGCCCCTGTGGAATGAAAAAAAGGCGGAAGTGAGACGG
>JBJTOM010000194.1:0-5977 GCA_046074585.1 Planctomycetota bacterium
CACTTCGCCATTGCGGGATTCTCCGAGCGATACCGGGCCGTTTGCTGACGGCGTGGTCGACGGTTCGCTGGTGGCCTGATCGCGGCCGAACAGACGCCCGACCTGGGCGGCAAATTCAGCCAGCAGCCGACGGCGCTGAGCCGGTGTCCGGGGGATGGCAGCGACGTCGGTGGGATCTTCATCTGCAGCCACGGGGGCAGTGGCACGCACTGATGTGTCGATCGAGTCCGGTTCGGCAGGGCTGGCTGGGGTGGGGGCGGGGGCGGGTTCAGTGTCGGCCGGAGCACGCGTTTCGCGGGGGCTGACGAGGCTCCTGTCGCCACGATCACGGCCTTCGCTGGCGACCACGACTTTGGGAGTTGGCGGAGGCTGAACGTGCGGAAATAACCACGGTACGACGAGTGCGGCCACCACCACCACGAAGGCCGTGAACACACCAGTCAGGCTGTGGTTAACAGCAGGGGACGCCGGTGGAGCCGAGTGAGCCGGGGGAACGCGGGGAGCCGATGAATTTCGCAAAGGTACCGGCACGGACCGGGGCGCAGCATGGGGGGATGACGTGCCGCGTTTCAGCAGCCAGTTGAAAACGAATGCCAGCCCTGCAAGCAGGAGCGTGGCAGCGACGAGCGGCAGCAGGATTCCCAGCAGCATCAACAGGAATGCACCAGCAAACATACAGGTACTTTCTTTCTGCGGCACGCGACATCAGCCGGACCTGTCGCGTGAATTTCGGCGGTGAATTCTAAGCAGAACAGTCCTGAAACAGAACATTTTTCGTGGAAATTACACAATGCCGACTGGATTTCCCCGGGTTTCCTCATGCCGCAGACCGGGAGGCAGCCAGCCTGCTGACAGCTGCAGAACCATCGAAACGGACAGTGCCAGAGTGCTTCCCAGAGCCACGGGGAAAGGCAGCAGCCACGCCACGGCAGCTCCGGCCAGCAGCGACACCATTGCCGACGAAATCCGCAGCCGGGCTGAGCGCCAGCGGTCTGCCTGCTGCCACCACTTTCGCACTCCGAAGAGCAGTCCGAAGAAGCACATAAAACCGGCTGGCGTGGGGACTTCATTAGCCAGCAGCGGTACGCTTGATTCCAGCTTTGCTGCCACCACACCGGAACCATCCGTGTGGAAAATGTCGGCCTCGCTGAGCAGCAGAAAATCCTGCAGACACCACACCAGCAGTCCCACCAGCACTCCAGCGGCAAACTGCAGGGACCGTCGGAGCAGTGTTTCGCCACCCGCGCCCTCCCAGAGCTTTGCGGGGATCAGCAGCACCCAGACGCAGATCAGGGTGGTGAGCCCGAAGAACACTGCCTGCGACGCTTCGGGAATGACATTCGTCAGGAAGAACAGACTGGCAGTGACCACCAGCACTGCCGGGAGTGCTGCGGCCGCCGAAAAATTCATATCCCGCAACCGGTCACGCAGCACAAGAGACGCGGACGTGGTCGGTGCCGAAAGCTGCCTGGCTCGGTTGAGCTGGGGCACGGTTCCGGGGCGACCGGCTGCTGCGAGAGGCTGCGGTGCGTCCGCCGCGTTGAAGGACGCTGCGGGGGTGTCCCGCGGTGCCGGAGTCAGTGACGATTCAGTCCCCGATGCCGCGGAAGATTCAGATGCGGTGTTCTTCTTCGCCTTGCGGTCCACGAAGAGATACCAGGCAGCGAACCCCAGCAGCCCGCCTCCGACAGCTTCTTCGGACCCCACAAACACTTCGGAGCTGACCACCGACAGCAGGACCGCCCCCATCAGGATCCACCGCACCGGCTCGGGCAACTGCCGCCAGAACTGCTGGAGCGACTTCCAGAATGCGGGCGAACCCGCCGCAGCTGCTGCCGTCGGTGATCCAGCCGTCGGAGCCCCTGCCGCCGCCGCAGGCCGTACCAGCGGACCTGGCAGTGCACCGGGCGGACTGCCTGCCGTGGGGCCTGGCAGCGTGTCTGCGAGCGCGGCAGCCACTGCGCGATCAGCCTGCAGCTGCAGCGGAGCTCCGGGCTGTTCCACGGCGGCACAAAATCGCCGCTGCAGTTCGAATACATCCTGAATGCGTTTATCGGGGTCTTTTTCAAGAGCTCTGCGGAGCACGTCCTGCAGCGCCGGAGATACCATCGACAGGTCGGGCTCTGCCGTCAGATGCTTCATCAGAATCTCCGCCGTTGTTTCTCCGTCAAAGGGCATTTGGCCGGTGAGCATTTCAATGAGCATCACGCCCAGTGCGTAGACGTCCACTTCGCGACCGTATCGGCCCCGGCAGACTTCCGGGGCCATGTAATAGACGGTACCCACGCTTTGCGTCTGAGCGCTGCGGCGGCTTTCTGAGATGAACTTGGATAATCCCACATCGCCGATCTTCACCAGCTCGCCGTCACTCAGCACATTGGCGGGCTTCAGATCCCGATGCACCAGACCCCGGTCATGCAGGAATGCGAGTCCCTGTGTCATGCCGGACAGCCAGCGGAGGATTTCGGGGAGCGGCATTCCGGATGGGTGCCGATGCAGCACATCCAGCAGACTGCTGCCACCCACGTATTCCATGACAATCCAGTAATCGCGGTCGGTATCCTGACGGATGTCGAAGATGGTGACCAGATTCGGATGGTTCAGATTGAGGCACTGTCGGACACCGCGGAGTTCGACTTCGAGGTTGTTGTTGAGCAGCTTGACGGCGACTTCCCGACCAGCATCGCTGATCGCGAAATAGACTTCCCCGAACCCCCCACGATGGATCGCACGCTTGATCGTATACCCCTCCAGCGGGCGGGATTCCGGAGCGAATGTGAACTTCATGGGTCATTTCCTGAGGAAAACGACGGGGCGCAGGAGCGGTGACAGGAAGGATTGAAAACGTGAGGGCCACAGAGCGGATCATACGCATGGTGGCGATTCAGAGATATTCTTTGCCGCAAACTTTCAGATTCGTTCCACCCGCAGACGAAAGTCACCCGTCGACACCAGCGTTCCATGCTCCACTTCCGCGGCCAGTCCTGTGGCCTGGCCGTTCACCTGAAATCCGGCTGTGGAACGGCACCACAGACGATCGTTCCCTGCAGAGATCACGAGCCGATCGGTGAGCCCGGGGCAGCGAATGTGGGAATCACTTCCCGGCCCCAGCAGCATCCGATCCGCCAGCAGAATCGCTCCGTCCGCGTGGGGCACAAGCCGCTGGGTGCTTTCCATGGTGAGCACGGCGGACGAAGAGAGCACGCTGGGGACGCGAAACCGCAGCAGTATGCGAGCGGTGAGGGGAATCAGACTGTCCGGTGCCAGCGTGGTGACGGCCGGAAGGTCTTCTGCGGGATCTGTTGAAACCTGCAGGGGTTTCAGGAGCCAGTTTTCGCCGGAAAGTTCCAGCAGAGCGTGACGGCGGGCGAGCGGAGCCTGCAGGCGAATGTCAGCCACCGCATCGGGTGCGGCACTTCCCAGAACCACGTGTGTTCCGCAGCACACCAGCCACGCTCCCACGCCATCAATCCACAGCATGTATCGTGACGAAACCATCAGCTGCCCGACCCGCCGGTGCCGGATGACGACACCGTTTCAGCGGCCTGATCCTGCCCCTTGAAGTGGGAATCGATGCGGCTCAGAATATCGGTGGAGCTTTCAGCAGGCTGGTCTTCGACAGGGATTCGTCCTGAGAGTCGGCCTTCGGATTCAAGGAGTGCTTCGCGGATGTCGAGTGCGCGATTCATGTCATGAATGAGCTTTTCGACGCTGGCAAGACGGGAATCGTCAAGCGGTGAGGAGTGAAGAGCTTCGACGGCCTGAACCTGCTTGAGTCGGGCTTCAAGTTGAGCGACGTGGACGGCGAGGTCCTGTCGTCGCGCCTGCATGGCGTCCAGACGCTGCTGATTGGCATGCAGGGTGTCGCGCTGTGCAGCCAGAATCTGATGATCCCGTTTGACGACGGCTTCAGCAGCAAGGTAAGCATCAAACCGCTGTGCAAGATCGGCCTGAACCTCGGCTCTGGAGTAGGTCACGGCGCGGTAGGTGAACTGAGAAGATCTGGATTCGAGATCTTTGCGGAGAGTGAGGATGGCAGCATGCTGTTCGCTGAGTCTTTTTTCGCGTCCGGCGAGTGTGCGTTCGAGGTCTTTCAGGTCGACGGACTGTTCGGCGACCGTGGTCATGTGCCGGCGGATTTCCGGCATGAGGCTGTCCACTTCGTCGCGAATGCGCTGGAGTTCGAATTCCACGGAGATTTCGTCTTTGACGGCCTGGCGTACCTGTGAGCCGAACGTTCTGAGATAGCTGAACGTGTCGGTGCCAAAAAACAGCCCGCCGGCGAGAAGCAGACTGCCCGCTCCGATGATGATTTTCTTCAGCATGACCGCGCTCCCTGATTTGGAATGAATCGAAAACCACAGGCTCGCGAAGTGCAACATTCGCGGCATGAGGAACCAAATCGCTGGCGGATGCAGAATATTGAGAGAAATTCGGGAAAATTTTGCGGAGTGGCGTTCCAGCGACCTGGTGGCCGCCGGAACGGATACCCACAGACCGATCGCTCAGGCCTTTTTCACCTGACCGATATTGATGTATGCGTGCACGTGCGGCGCACCGCGGTAGTGCCAGACGAAGCTTGGACCTTCGACCCGCCAGATATCCCAGGTGCGGTCGCCACCGAGGTCTTCCTGGCTGTAGAAGGACATGTGCAGCTGATCCACGCCGCCGGATGCCTGCAGAATCTGCATGACTTCGTCGATGTCTTCGCGACGGTAGGGTGCGAGGAGCAGTGCGAGGGTTTTTTCGACGAGGGCTTTCTGGTCGGCGGCGAGTTCTGCGACGCGGATCCCCGAGAATTTTCCAGTCTCTCCCTGCAGCTGCACGGCAGACTCCGCGGGGGCTTTGGCAATCAGCGCCTTTGCAGCCTGATCCGCGTTCAACGACCGGAACACAGCGTCCGTCGACTGGGTCTGGTAGAAGTAGATGTTCTTTGACGCCACCGGATCCACCTGATCGTGACCGTAGATGATCGGGCCACCGAACGCCGCGTGGTCAACGGTGTTGCCGTCGGCCCGGAGCGTGAGATGGCGACCGGTGAGAAGGAATTCGAAGGGAGCTTTTTCGTCGCCCGGAGCGCCGAAGAGGGCCACGCTGAATTCATGCAGACCACCAGCGTCTTCGTCCATCTGACGCGTCACTCGAGCATAGCCTTCTTCGCTGCACAGCCCCTTCACGATCTTCGTGACGATTTCGCGCTGCTGGCTGGTGAAGAACTTGTCGCCCAGCGTGGGTTCAGTGACGTGCCAGTTGGCGGAAATGCGAGTTCGGCTGGGGTGGTTGAATGGCAGCGCGATGACTTTTTTCTGGTCGTCGGTCAGGGATGCGAAGAATTCTGACACGGCCGTTTCCGCGGCGCTGGTGCGCGAAGGTCCGGAATACAGACCCGCCTGCAGGGCCGATGCAGGCAACAGCACCACAGACGAAGCGGCGGCAGCAGTGCGAATAAACGAACGACGATTGACTTCGGGCTTCATCTGGCGGGCTCCCGGCGGACAGAGACGGTGGGACGAAAAAGCCGCCGGAAAGCACTGCAGACGGAAAGCAGACGCCGACGGTGCCCGGAGTATACCGGGGGTGTCGGGGAAATACAGCCGGGAAAGTGGAGAGAACCGGCTATGAATGCAGGGAGCCCGCGTTCACGACCGGCTGAGCATGCCGGCCACTGCACAGAACCACCAGCAGATTGGAAACCATCGCCGCCTTCGGCTCAGCGTTGAGTTCAACGATGTTATCCTCCTTCAGATGCTTCAGCGCCATCCGCACCATGCCGACTGCCCCTTCCACAATCTGAGCCCTCGCGGCGACAAAGCCCTCGCCCGCGGACTGCCGTCCGGCGGCTATTTGTCCGATTTTGCGTTGCGGATGGCCTGGATCACAGTGTCAGTCTGGTCTTCAACAGGAGTGTTCTCGGGGGGCGTGAACCGGAACAGGGCATCATCGACGGGGCCGTTGAGTTTGAGGTTGCGGAGATCCA
>JBJTOM010000195.1:0-21780 GCA_046074585.1 Planctomycetota bacterium
GTTGCTGGTGACGTGTTCCGGGCCGGACTTTCTGTTTGCCGCGGACGGTTTTGATCTGCATGCAGACTTGTATGTGCGGATTGAGGAGGGGCATTTGGGATGATCAAGCGGGTCAATCCTACGGGCCGTCGGCGAATTCCGCATCAGCACGTGCAGATTGAGGTGTTGGATGGCGATCCGCGCAGCTTCACTGCAACGATCGATCTGGCTGGCTTTGCAGCACCGGAGGATGCGGGAGTGGTGATGGAAGCTACCTGTGCGGGTTCCAGTCAGGTCTTGAGGTTTGAGTGGGGCACGGTTGCCAGACCCACTCCACCCCCGGATCGGCTCCTGCAGGGACTGGCCGGGCAGCACGTGCTGTTCACGCTGAAGATTGTCGATCGAAATGATCCTTTCCGCAGATTACTGGGTGTGGCAGAGCATATCCGGCCGATCCGGGGGGGCAAACGAACGGCCATTGGGCGACAGGGGATTTTGCCGGTGGAGTTGGCTGAGGATCTGGGTGAGGAACCGTGGCGACTGGAGTACCGGCCTGCGGATGTATTTCTGCTGATCAATGCGAGGCTGCCGTTTCTCCGGGACCAGCTCCGCAGGGATCCGCTTGTTTCATCACTGATTTACCCGCAGGTCGTGCGTCAGGTACTGCAGCAGGCGCTGGCGGTTCCGGCGGAGGAGGATGCGCGGGATTCGTGGCAGTCGCGATGGCTGGGATTTGGCAGCCAGCTGCATCCTGAGAGGGTGACTGCTCCGACCGACGAAGATCAGGGCGAGCTGGACGAGTGGATCAACGCGGTGGTGAATCAGTTTTGTCGTCAGCACGAGCTTTTGCAGCGTTTGATCCGGCGAGCCGGGGAGGCGGGCTGGGAGGAACTGTCGTGAAGGTTCGGCGGCTGAATCAGCGGGGGATGGAAGCGTTTCGGCAGCGATTGTCCGACCTGCGACAGAATTCGGCGTCTGGCGTGCCGGAGGAGTGGCTGGAGGATGAGTGGCTGACGGAGGTGGTGCAGCCTGAGCTGCAGGTTCAGCGGTTCGATTTGGAAACTCGGCGGGATGCGGCCACGTATCTTTCGATGGTGCTTCAGCACCTGCCACCGGAGCAGGTGGCGACGGATGCGGGTTTGTGGACGTGGCTGAGTCTGCTGTTTTTCGATTCGGTGTGTCCAGTGGTGGACGGACAGCGGACTGTTCGGAATGACTATCACTATGTTTTTGAGCCGAGGAATTCGCGGCACTTTTACCGACATTTGCTGTTTATCGCGTGGCAGATTCTGCGTCTGGCTCCACGCTGGAACCTGTTGTTTTTAAGGGGTCGAACGAGCAGTCTGGACCACTTGACTGTGGAAGTGCTGAAACGACTGTATCTGACACGGATTCCGTGTATTTTTGAGGTGCTGGAGCGGCTTTACTGGGATCCGGAGCGTCGCAGGCCTCGTCCGGGAGTGACGGGCAGCAGGATGACGGCTGGCAATCTGACGCACCGCCTGCCGCAGCGAATTCTGCAGCTGGAGAAGAACTACGACCTTGTGGATCTGAACGCTGATCAGCTGATTGAGCTGCTTGGGGAGGAGTTCTGGTTTGGGCGTCCGCGGTAGTGGCCGGCCAGGGGGGGGCTGTCGGTGGAGGGCAGCGGTCAGGGTCCTGGTCAGAGGAGTGTCAGGGGGCGGTGACATCGTTTTGAACGGTGGCAGGTCTGGAGGGACCGGTGCCCTGGGGCGTGTCGAGGATTTCCTGGCGGGCGATGCGAACGGACTGCGGGGCTTCGATGGACAGCCGGACCCGACCGCCGCGGACTTCGGTGACGGTGATGCGGATATCACCGGCGATCTGGATGGATTCGCCAACTTTTCGGCTGAGCACCAGCATTTGGCACCTGTGGCATTGGGGGAGCTTATTTCCCAGTCTGGGAGTGGCAGAAACTGCCGATTTGCGAAAGGTTACGCGCTATTTAGGGGGAGATTCGAGAAGAAAAGTTGAAGAAAGCTTCGAAATTCGGGAATTCCCTGATTTTTTCGGGGTGGTGAAACGGGAGGATGCCGGGAAAAGTGGTGTTGACCTGGAAGGGGGGTATCCGGCAGGATCTGCCGGATTTGTTAGTCATCAGACATCCCGGTTTCGATTTTTTGTCTGGAAGATTTGATCGGGTTTCAGTGCGAACATGGCGGTGGCGGGAGATGCAGAGCAGCGGGAACACGTGGATGCGCGGGATTTCAGCAGCCCTGTTTCTATTGGTGGCTGTGTGGGCCGATGTCTGCATTGGCAGCGAGAAGAGTGGTCGGTGGCAGGTGGAATCGCAGCGGGGGGCCAGTGTGCTGTATGCCGAGTTTGCGATTGAGCCTGGGGATGTCTGGCGGGAGCTGGACGAGGTATCAGCATTGCTGGAACAGACGACGGGAATCGAGGCCACCGACAAGCGGGTGGAGGTGGTGTTGTTTGCGAGTCAGTCGAGCTATCTGCAGTACCTGACTCCGGGGCTTCCGCAGGCTCGCAATCGCCGTGCTCTGTTCTACCGAAACGCTGGTGTCAGCCAGATTTACGCGTGGAAAAGCAGGTCTCTGATGACGGATTTGCGGCATGAGATGGTGCATGTGCGAGTGCATCAGCATCTGCCATTTGCGCCGCTGTGGCTGGACGAGGGCCTGGCGGAGTGTTTTGAGGAGCGCGCGGGGAGTCGGGCGGACGTTTCGCGAAGAGAGTTATTGCGGTGGAAGGCGCGGATGAGCCAGGTGAGTTCGCTGCGGGGGCTGGAGCGTTTGCCGTCGGCGGAGTCCATGGACGGTGATGACTATCGGAACAGTTGGGCGTGGGTGGCGTTTCTGCTTCAGGAGTCGGAGGAATCGCGAGGAGTGCTGCGGGGTTATGTGGAGGAGATTCATCGTGGCGAGGCGCCTGGAGCGTTCAGTGCCTGGGCAGATGCAAGATTTCCCTCCCTTTTGCCCCGCGCAAACTCCTATTTCCGAAAAATGCCATCGTCCCTAAAGTTCGGTTCAAGTTTGAAGCAGAGCGGACCGGGTCGCTGACTTTGCTCCGACTGCCGGGGGGCTCCGCCAGCCCGATCTTCTGTCGTTACGATCAAAGGAGTGAACTGATGACTGCCACGAATTTTGCGAATCGAAGAATGCTGACCGTTTTTCTGACAATGGCGGTCGCGTTTCAGGCTCCGATTGCCGCCGTTGCGGACGAACCTGCGACGCGGATTCAGGACGTGCGATTAAGTCGCGGAGGCGTGTTGACAACTCGCGTTGTCGACCTTGAGGGACGCCCCATGTCCGGCGAGCTTGTGGAGGTGCTGCATCGCGGCCAGCCGGTGGCGAAGGCGGAATCGGATCAGGATGGGCTGGTCACGATCGCGGGTTTGCGACCGGGTCAGCACGAAATCGTCACGTTGAGTGGATCGTTGCCCTGTCGATTCTGGGCCGCCGGAGCAGCGCCACCATCTGCGGTTGCAGTTCCGGCCGTTGTGCACGACCGGTCGATCGTTCGCGGCCAGTTTGGTGCATTTAATCTGCCGATGTTGGTGTACGCTGGCGCGACAATCGGGGCGGTGGTTGTTGGTGTGGATGCAATGAACACAGCCGACGGCGCTCAGGCTGCCAATGCAAGACTGAACAGCACGTTGGCGACACTTGAAGATCGCGTGAAGGAATTGGAGATGCCGGCAAGTCCCTGAGGGTTGGGGGCATGGTTGCCTGCAGCGTCCGCTGAAATCAGAAATCCCGATCGCCGCTGGGTGATCGGGATTTTTTGTTTTCAGATCATGTCGAGTTTTCGGTGGCGGCGTTCGGGTGGTTTTGCGCAGGCAGCGCAGAGGCCATGCACTTCCAGTCGGTGTCCGGTCATGCGAAAACCGTGCTGGGCGGATACTTTTTCGAGGAGAGCGGAGATGTCTTCATTGCGAAATTCGACGAGCTGGCTGCATTTTTCGCAGATGAAGTGGTCATGCTGGGGGTAGCCGTAGTCATGCTCGTAGACTTCGCGGTCGTTGGCACGGGCGACTTTGCGGATGAGTCCGGCATTTTCGAGTTCGCGGATGGTCCGGTAGACGGTTGCACGGCTGACGCGACCACCGTCGCGTCGGGGTTGGGTCAGTCGAGCGACGATGCGATCGCAGTCGAAATTTTCGTGGTCGGCAAAGACTTCGCGGACGATTGTTTCGCGTTCGAGTGTGAGTCGTTTGCTGCGCGTGGCGAGGAACTCACGGAATTTCTCGAGCGGAGAGACCGTGACCTCGTGCGGGGTAAGAGCGGGGGCAGCTGCGTGTGTCACCGGCGGCCTTTTGTGCTGGTGGAATGAAAACCGTGGACGAGGGGGAGAGAATCAATCAGCGTGGCCTTCGGACTGCACTTTTTGGAGCATGCGGTTGAACGCCAGTTCAAGGATTTCGTCGTTATCATAGAGACCTGCCTCGACTGCACGACGAATGGCTTCGAGTTTTTCCTGACGAGCCCGTTTTGCATCGGATTCGGGAACAGCGCCGTCTGGCGATGGGGACCTGGGTTGACGGCGTGCGGGCTGCATGCGGGCGAATTTCCGGGTTCTGGCGACCGGCAAAGGTGGCGGAGTTAACCTGGATATCCTACGATGCAAACCGCTGTGGTTCCACCATTTCTCGTCGCTGGACGACGAAAAAACACATCAGGAAACGGGGATTTCCATGCAATCGGAGCCACCGATTTTCCCGTGGCCAAACCTGTGACGGCATCCGGAAATGGTTGCTCTCTCGCCTTTTTCTCTCAAGTTGAGTGTTCAATGCTGAGAAAATCCTGCCTTGCAAGTCGCCTTCTGCATCTGTTCCTGGGAACGGCCGCATTTTTTGCTGGAGCGTTCCCGCTGGTGGCCCAGGAGGCGTCGGTTTCTGACGTGCCGCTGCTGCATAGCGAGCAATCGGGGACGTGGAACGGATTCCGCCGGCTTGATTTCCAGTTGGGCGGTCGGCCCGTCCTGGTGATTCTGCCGCAAAAGGCCGCGGAGGGACGGCCGTGGGTGTGGCACGGAGAGTTTTTTGGGCACCGTCCGATTCCCGACGTCGCGTTACTGGGACGCGGATTCCACGTTGTTTATACGCGCATGAGTGACCAGTTTGGCAGCCCCGCGGCCGTTGAGCACTGGAACTCAGTCTACGGCACTGTCAGAGAGCGTTATGGCCTGGGACCGCGACCGGCGCTGGTGGGAACCAGTCGTGGTGGGCTCTACTGCTACAACTGGGCTGCAGCTTATCCCGAACGGGTCTCCTGCATCTTCGGAGATGCTCCCGTTTGTGATCTGAAAAGCTGGCCGATGGGCTTCGGCAGTGGCAAGCGAAGTGACGGCGAGGTCGAAAAACTGCTGGCCGTGTATGGCGTGACCACCGAAGAAGACCTTCTGAAACGGGCACTCAATCCCGCCGACCGCCTGCAGTCCCTGGCAAAGGCTCGGATTCCCATCCTGCACGTGAGTGGCGATGCGGACGAAATTGTGCCGCTGAAAGAGAATACCGGGCTGATTCAGGAACGATACCGGCAGTTGGGCGGGAGCATGCAGGTGATTATTAAGCCCGGTGCCGGGCACGTGCATGGGCTGGAAGATTCAACACCGATTATTGAGTTTATCGACGAACACGGGCGGACGGGTTTGTCGCCGACTGAATCCGCATCCACGCAGCCGGCGAAGCCTTGAAGGTTTGCCTGTTGGCTTCCGACTGGAACAGAAACAGCTTCCCTGTGTACCACGTTCCATAACGAATGCTGCCCGGAACAGCTCGCTGTTCACGTGCCAGTGTCACAGGATCGCAGCCCTGGACTGCGGGGGAGTAGCGTTGCGGATCTGTCTGAAACAGATCGCGGAGTTCAGCCGAGACAAACTGATAGCGGACGCCCTCGTGTTCGACCGTGAATTCCGGTTTCCCCGGCCTGAGCACTCGACGCTGCAGCAGCGTGACAGGACAGAAACCATCGAGGCCCATGAGACTGGTATTGAGTGTATTTGCGGCTGAAGCGGAGGGACGGAATGGCCTGGTGGCCGGGGGCGGTGCCTGCACCTGCGGGCGACGATCGTCGTCGCGGCGAGTCTCTGAAATGACTGGGGGCTGCGCAGGATTTGGCGGGGATGACGGAATCGGCGCGGCAATGCTGTTGAGCAGTGCAAGGTATTCGCTGGCGGTGTGAGGACGGTGTCGGACATCCCGAGGGAGCCCCGGTTTGAGGATCACATCCGCCGGATAGGACCTCACCCCCAGTTCTCGGATGAGTGCAGGGTTGGCGTCACCGTTCAGTTTGACCGCGACGATGCCGCGTGTGAGTGCGGTCTGAATTTGGGGCACGGTAAAAACGTCCCGCTCCATGCGCTGGCAGGGGGGGCATTGCGGGCCATAGACGTGGACAAGCAGGGTGAGGTTGCGTCGGGCGGCGAGTTCCCGAGCCGAATGAAAGTCGGTGAACCAGCCGGCGTCCTGAGCGGCGACAGTCGCTGCAGGCAGCAGCAGTGCTGTGAGCAGCGGAAGCACGGGACGAAGCGATTGCATGGAAGGTCTCCATGGTGGAAGAGTATTTTGAATGGAGGAGTTCGGTTGAGGATACCGATTTGCCCGAATTGGCTCGCGGGGATCTGCCTGGAAAGTTGACGTGTGTGAGAAGTCTGCTGCGTTGGATGGTACAGAGGTCCGGACTGTCAGAGTTGTTGTGGGTTGCCTGGGTTGTGCAGACTGTGGCGGCCGAGTGTGCGGATTTGGTCGAGTGTGCGAATCCGGCCGTGTGACGCCGAGACGGGGCTGGTAAGAAGGGTGGCACCCGGTGGTGGGTGACGGCTTTTGGAGGTTTGGCGCGTGATTTCCGGAGTTTGGCGCAGTGTTTGCGTTGTTGTCTTCTCGCTGTTATGTGCTGGTGGGTGATGGTGTTCCGTGGACGCCTTTGATCTTCCCCTGCGTGGGGATTGAGCGGGAGCGAAAGAATGAAAAGCAGCCTGGTTCGGAATGTGTGGAAGAGTTCGGTGGCCGCTGTGGTGGTCGTGGTGGCGATCATTGCCTTCCGGGACCAGTTGGGTTTGGTTGGGGCGATGGCACAGCCAGTGCAGGATGCAGTGAAGCCGTCGGCGGCGGAGCGGCGGGATCGTGGCAATGCAGACAAGCAGGACGAGCCGCGAAAGGGGCTGTCGAAATTCATGCGGCAGAAGCTGGAAGCCTCCAGCACAGTGCTGGAGGGATTGTGCACTGAGGATCTGGAGATGGTTTCGCAGGGTTCAAAGGTGTTGCTGCAGATGAGCCATGAGGAGCGCTGGCGAGTGAGCACGGACATGCTGTATCGGCGGTACAGCAACGAGTTTTCGTCGGCGGTCGAGGAGTTGTTGAAGGAGTCTGAGGATCAGGACATGGATGGCACATCACTGGCGTGGGTGAACGTGACCATGAAGTGTCTGAAGTGTCACGAGTGGGTTCGGAATACGGTGATCGCGGCGGATGGGCGCACAGTGACCGGGGCTGATGTTCGTTGAGATTCCTCTGTGAAAAGGAGAGATGAAGATGTCAGCACATCGTTTTTCTGCTGCCACTTTTTTCTGGAGTGTTGCTGCGTTGCTGATGATGGTTGCAGCGTTCATCTCAGCGGCCTCGGGAATTCAGAAGTCCCAGTCGGTACGGGTGCCGCTTCCGGCGGAGGATGAGATTGCAGCACCGCCGGATCAGCGTTCGATGGAGCGATTAATGCAGCAGAAACTGACGGCAGCGAAGTCGCTGTTGGAAGGGATCAGTCGCGAGGACCACGGAATGGTTCAGGAATCGGCAGCGCGAATGATTGAGTTGAGTCGACTGGAGGCCTGGGAGCGGATGGCAAGCCCTCGATTTGTGCAGGACACAGCCGATTTTGTCGCAGCTGCGGAGTTTTTGAGCCGGATGGCGGAGTCGCGGGATGCGGACGGTGAGGAGTTGGGGTTCCTGAGGCTGACGATGACGTGTACGAATTGCCATCGTCATGTGCGGGCGGCCGCCGTGGCGGGAGCAGACGTCAGGAACGGTCAGCTGATTCCTGCAGGAGTTGATGGATGGTGATGGCTGTGGAGACTGCTGACAGTGTCTGGCCGGAGGCGGCTTTGCAGCGTGCGTTGCTGGCGTTGCCGACGGCCGATCTTCGCGTGCATGTATCCGACGGGCAGCTGCAGATCTGCGGTACTGCTGATACCTGGCATGAAAAACAGCGGGCACAGGAACTGCTGCGGCGTCTGTGTCCGGACATCCGAATTCGCAATGCCGTGCGGGTGGCGACAGATCAGTCAGAGTGCGGTATTGTTCGGTCCTGAGCAAGCCGGGTTCGAGCGGCTTCGGTGATGGCCCGGACGGCAGGATGCGACACCTTGCGTTCGACGCTGATGGCGTAGAAATGAATCGACACGTCATCGAGGTTACCGACGGGAAACAGTTTGTAGTGGGCTTCCAGATCTTCGAGGACAGTCGAGGCGACGGGTGCCAGGCCGATGCCTTCAGCGGCAAAGAGTTTCAGCAGGGCAGAGTCTTCGATTTCGGCGATGATATTCGGACTGAAGTTCTGGCGGTCGAACCACTCTTCCACAGATCTGCGAAGGACGGTGTTCTGGGTTGGCAGAAGGAGCGGCTGGCCCTCCAGCGAACCCGGAAAGTTGTCGCGAAGCCGTTCGGCCATTGGCGCCGTGGCTACCCAGGTGATGCTGGATTCGCCGAGTGCGTGGTTGTAGGCTTTGATGCTGACCTGGGAGCCGGCTGGGCTGTCAGAGAGCACGAGGTCCGCTTTGTGGACAGCCAGATCCGCCAGCAGTTCAGCGAGCTTGCCTTCGTTGCAGACCAGCTGAACTTTTTCGGGCATCCGGAAGACAGGTTCAAGCAGTCGGAAGGCCACTTGCTTGGGCAGGAAATCGGGAATGCCGACGGTGAAGGTCAGGTTGCCATCGGTCTGGGCACCTTTCAGACGTTCCATGAGTTCCTGGCCGGCGGAAAAGATTTCTTCGGCATATTCGAAGACGATTCGACCGACTTCCGTGAGTCGAAGTTCGCGGCCGTGGCGTTCGTAGAGCTTGCTGCCCACGGATTTTTCCAGTTGTCTGAGCTGGCCACTGATGGTGGGTTGCGAGAGGTGCAGTTTGGACGCGGCACGACTGATGCTGCCTTCGCGTGCCATGGTCCAGAAGTAGAGCAGGTGATGGTAGTTGAGCCAATTCATGGGGGCAGGCACCGTTGGCTTGCGGGTTAGGGAACGCGCAGGGCGAGGCTAAAGACAAATTCATTCAGGATGTGAACTGCGCCGTGGGGCGGGAAAGTCCAGAGGACGTTCGCTTTTGCTTCGCGAATATTTGATGATTTCCGTGGAAAAGACAGGTTTTTCCGATTTGAGCAGTGGCTGGACGGAGTGGGAAGCGATGGTGGCAGAGATCCGGCGGGATGACGATGCGGGGCGTGGACTGTTTCTGGCGGATCCGGATCAGGGGCTGGATGCGGCAGAGGCGTCTCGCAGGCTGGGCTATTTTGGTCGGAATGAGGTGCAGCGGGGGCGTGGTCAGCATTGGTTTCTGAGGCTGCTGGGACAGCTCAGCAGCCCCCTGAATCTGCTGCTGCTGATGGCGGCGGGGATTTCCCTGTTCCTGCGGGAGTGGCCGGATGCCGTGATCGTGCTGAGTGTGCTTGGGGGCAGCACGCTTCTGGGGGCTGTACAGGAATATCTTGCGGGAGATGCGGTGCGACGACTCCAGAGTCGGTTGTCGGTGCGGGTGCTGGTGTTGCGGGGAGGCTGTGAGGAGCGTGTGCCGATGGAGCACGTGGTTCCCGGCGATGTGGTGTGCCTGAGCGCGGGGAGCTTGATTCCGGCGGACGGTCTGGTGATTCAGGCAGACGATTTGTTTGTGAGCGAAGCGGCTTTGACGGGCGAGGTCTTTCCGGTGGAAAAGCGTGCGAGCGGGAGTCTGTCGGGGGTGCGGCTGGGGGGTGGGGAGTGGGATTACTCGCGTGCGGAGCAGCGGGTGCTGATGGGAACGAGTGTGCGGAGTGGCTATGGTCGGGCGCTGATTTTTCGGACGGGGGCGAAAACAGCCCTTGGCGGACTGGCAGATCGCCTGCGGCGGCCTCGTCCGGAGACGGAGTTTGAGCGGGGGGTGCGGCAATTTGGCTTGCTGCTGATGCGAGTGATGCTGCTGATTCTCCCTGCGGTGCTGGCAGTGAACATGACGTTGTCGCGGCCGCCGGTGGAATCGCTGCTGTTTGCACTGGCGCTGGCAGTGGGGCTGGCGCCTGAGATGTTGCCGGCGATTATTACGATGACGCTGTCCCACGGCGCGCGGCGAATGGCTCGCTCAGGAGTGCTGGTGAGGCGTCTGAGTGCCATTGAGAATTTTGGCTGCATGGATGTGCTGTGCACCGACAAGACCGGGACACTGACGGCGGGTGACGTGCAGTTGCGGGAGGCCTGTGATGCGGCCGGAATCGGTTCTGAGTCGGTGCTGCGTCTGGCCTGCCTGAATGCACTGCTGCAGTCGGGCCTGAAGAATCCACTGGATGAGGCGCTGTCGGTGGCGGCGAGGAATTCGGGGATTGATGTGAGTTGTGTGGAGCGGATTGATGAGATTCCATGGGATTTCACGAGGAAGCGGATCAGTGTGGTGGTGAGTCGTGAGGGGTGTCTGGAAATGCTGACGAAGGGCGCGTTTCGATCTGTGCTGGGCGTTTGTTCAGAGGTGCGCAGCGGATCTGAACGTCGGGAGCTGACAGAGACGGTGGTGGAAGGGCTTGAGGCACAGTTTGCGGGGTGGAGTCGTCAGGGACTGCGAGTGCTGGCGCTGGCCAGCAGACTGATGGCGGAGCGCCGTGTGCAGTACGCACGGGACGAAGAGCAGGGGATGTGTTTCGAGGGCTTTCTGCTGTTTGAGAATCCTCCGAAGCCTGGCGCGGCTGAAGCGCTGCGGGAGCTGTCAGAGCGAGGAGTGCAGCTGAAGATGATTACCGGCGACAATCCGCTGATTGCGCGGCATGTGGCTGAATCGATCGGGATGTCGGTGGCCGGAGTCCTCACCGGCAGTGAACTCAACAGCATGAGCGATGAAGTGCTCTGGCATCGTGCGGCCGCGACGACTGTGTTTGCGGAGGTGGACCCTGGGCAGAAGGAACGGATTATTCGCAGTCTGAAGGATTCAGGACATGTGGTGGGTTATCTGGGAGACGGGATTAATGACGCGCCCGCGCTGCATGCGGCGGACGTGAGCATTTCAGTGGAGAATGCGGTGGATGTGGCGCGGGAGGCCGCGGAAATTGTGCTGCTCCAGCCCGATCTTGGGATTCTTCGCGGGGGCATCGACGAAGGCCGTCGAACCTTCGCCAACACGCAGAAATACATCCTCACAACGATCAGCGCCAATTTCGGGAATATGCTGAGCATGGCAGTGGCTTCTGCGTTGCTGCCGTTTCTGCCACTGCTGGCGTCTCAGATTCTGCTGAATAACTTTTTGTCTGACATTCCCGGTGCGGCGATCGCGTCTGACGCGGTGGATCCGGAATGGATTCGCCGCCCCCGTCGCTGGAATACTCGGGAAATCGGTCGCTTCATGCTGGTGTTCGGCGCTGTGAGTTCCATCTTTGATCTGCTCACGTTCGGGCTTTTGCTGAAAGGTTTCAGGACCGGAGCAGAAGAGTTTCGCACGGGTTGGTTTGTGGAATCTCTGCTGACAGAACTGGCGGTCGCGCTCGTGATCCGAACACATCTGCCGTGTTTCCGAAGTCGCCCGGGACGCTGGCTGACACTGTCGACAGTGTTCGTGGCTGGAGTGGCGCTGGTGCTCCCGTATCTGCCGGTGAGCCGTCAATTTGGATTTGTTCCGCTGCCTCCGGGATTGCTGGCAGCACTGCTGCTGCTCACACTGACTTACGTGCTGGTCGTGGAATTGACTAAGGCATGGTTTTTCCGGGGCGGCTGAGCAATCGCAGGAGTTCGCCGATGCTGTGGTGGGCGGCCTGCTGATCGGACTGATTGCGGGTGCCGACGGGTGCAAACCTGATCAGCCGCTGTTTGATGGCTTGTTCCGCGGTGCTCTGACGCTGTTTCTGCTGGAAATGGGCCTGACGGCCGGCGGACGGCTGTCAGACCTGCCGAAGGTTGGTGTGTTTCTGGTGGCCTTTGGAATTCTGGTTCCGATCGCACATGGCTGTCTGGGCGTCTGGCTGGGGTCGCTGGCTGGTCTCTCCAGGGGTGGCTGCATGGTGTGGGGACGATGGCCTCCAGTGCCTCTTATATTGCCGCTCCGCCAGCAGTGCGAATGAGTCTTCCGGAGGCCAATCCGGCATTTTCGCTCACTGCCGCGCTGGCGATTACATTTCCCTTCCATCTGCTCTTTGGAATTCCAATTTACAACTAGGTGGCAGCCATGCTGGTGGCGTGAGCGGTTGTCTGGTGGCGGTTTCGGACGTCAGGGTTTGGGTTGCTGGATGTTTTGGGGAGTTTACGCGATGACACATGAGTACGGGAGTGGGAGTCTGGTGACTGGCAGTCGAAGAATGTTTGCCGGGCAGGCGATGCTGGCTGCAGCCTGTGGTACTGCGGGCTGACTTCGATTTGGTGCGGCTCCAGCCGCTGGCGGAGGGGCGGTTTTACCGTTTGATTCGGCGAGCCCTGACACGCCGCAACGGGCGCTTGAAATGCTCTGCGGAGGCAACTGGCGATTTGTTGCTGGTGAAACGCGGGATTCGCGGCGGGATCAGTGGAGTGGGAAGCCGGAGTCGAAGAGCCCGGCGATGGCGGCGGCGGCTGCGGCCGCATCCGGACCATTGACGTCCAGGTCCAGTTCTGCACCGCAGGGAACTCCAAGGAGCATCAGGTCGAATGCGGACTTGACATCAGCCCGTTTGCCTTCGTGGGAGAGGGAGATCGAAGACGAGTAGGTGACGGCGGTGCGCACGAGTTGAGAGATGGGTGCGAGGTGCAACCCATTTTCAGGAGTGACTCGAACTTTCCGCTGGATGCTGACCTGTTCTGACATGAGGATTCTCGGGCTGTCCGGAAGAGCCCTGTGGCTGGTGGATGCAGCGACGGGGCTTTCCGGGTGCTGGTGGGGTGTTCAGGCGTCGCGTTCCCCTTCATCGCGTTCGACGAGCAGATCCCAGATATCCGTGCAGGTTGTGGATTGTTTGAGAAAGTTGCAGAAATCCGGGCTGCGGAGGTGCTGAGAAATGTTTTGCAGTCCGCGCAGGTGATCTCCCGGGCGGTCTGGAGGAGAGACGACGAGGAACAGGATGAACACGTCTTCGCCATCAAGGCTGGCAAAGTCGACTCCGGACCGGGAGATACCGACGGTGGCGGAGAGTTTTTCGACCGAGGGATGTTTGGTATGTGGCACGGCCACGCCGTTGCCGATGCCGGTCGAACCCAGTTCTTCGCGTTTCAGGATGGCGGCCACGACAGATTCTTCGTGGGCGGCGCTGAAGGCTCCGGACTCGCGCAGGCTGGCGGCCATTTCGCGGATCACGTCTTCCTTGCGAGTGGATTTGAGGGCGGGGATGATGGATTCCTTGATGATGAATTCAGTCAGTTTCATTTCAGTGGGCTCGATTCTGCAGAAGGAGAACGGATCAGATCGGACTGAGCGAAGCACAGCAGGAGGATGCGTCGTTCTGTCGCAGACTGTCCGGGGAGAGGTGTCTGGAAGAGGGGGGGGGATCCGGGTGAAGTACGGGGTGATTCGGGGAATCAGAACTGAAGTGCTGTCGGATGGTCGTCAGCCCTCAGACGAGTGTTTTTCTTCGGCGGTGCGTGTGGCTTCGGAAACGGGGGTGTCGTGACGTCTGTCCCGTTTCTTCTCTTTGTAGCGGTGCACCTGATGTTCCATCTTATGGAGGGCTTTATCGAAGGTGGCGCGGGAGTCTTCACCTTCGACGTGCGCGACGATCGTGTGGTAGCCCTCAATTTCAACCACCAGTTCAACATCCACCCGGGGGCCTTCGAATTCCAGAGTGACATCAATTTCGCTGACCGCGTCGAGGTAGCGCACCAGTTTTTCGGCTTTCTGGCTGATGTAGTCCCTGAGATCCTGTTGGATGCTGCCGTGGCGGCATGTGATGGACACCTGCATGACGAATTCCTGATGGTCGTTTTGGGTTCGGAAGCCGGAAAAATGGAAATTTACATGAGTTTAACCGGGCAGGCGTTTCAGGGAAAGTGATGGTGTGACGGTGATTCCGGAGTCGGAAACGCTCATCCGCTGCTGCGGCGCTGGAAGAGCGGTGAGCGGGCGAGGCCGGTGCGGTTCAGCCAGAAAGCCAGCATGACCCAGAGTGTCAGGAGTCCATAGCGGAGACTGCGGCGAAAATTGATGCTGCTGGCTTCGTCAAAGTAGCGGACCGGGACCGGGATATCGCCGAGTCTGAAGCCGAGGAAGACGGCCTGGGCCAGAAATTGAGTATCGAAGACGAAGTCGTTGGAATTGAGTTGCCAGGGGATGGTTTCGAGCACTTCCCGGCGGTAGGCGCGGAAGCCACTGTGAAAGTCGCCCAGATTTTGACCAAGCACCACATTTTCAAAGATGGTCAGGCAGCGATTGGCGATGTATTTCCAGGCCGGCATGCCTCCCTGAAGTGCTTCAGCGCGGGTGCGAATCCGGGAACCAAGCACCACATCCACATTCCCGATGCGGATGAGTTCCGCAGCCACCGGGATCACGCGACTGTCATACTGGTAGTCGGGATGAATCATGACCACGATGTCTGCGCCGCGACGGAGCGCCTCTGAGTAGCACGTTTTCTGATTGCCGCCGTAGCCGGTGTTGCGGTCGTGACGGATGACGGTGAGCCCCAGCTTCCGGGCGACTGCGACAGTGTCGTCGCGGCTGCAGTCGTCCACGAGAATGATTTCATCCACAGCGTCTGCCGGAATATCGCGAAGAGTGGCCTCCAGTGTGGAGGCGGCGTTGTACGCCGGCATGACGGCGATCACTCTGGGCTTTTCCGGGACTGCGGATGGCCGCGGGATCAGTGGCGAAGGGGAGGAAGGCATGGGGAAGTTTTCAGTTTTCAGCTGGCAGTTTTCGGTTTTCAGCTGGCAGTTTTCAGTTTTCAGTTGGCAGTTTTTGGTTTTCAGTTGGCAGTTGGCAGTTGGTCGTTTTCAATCAGTGGTGTGGTGGTGATGGATTCAGTGGAGTTTTGTGGTGTCAGTTTCGCAGTTCATGCAGTGCGCTGGTGAGTCGCTGGATTTCGGCGATGGTGTTGTAGTGCAGGGCGCCTGCCCGGATGACTCCGAGCGGTTCGAGGGCGGCTGCGTCGGTGAATGGCAGGGCGTAGGCATTTCCGTTCCAGACACAGAGGCCGCGGCTGGCGAGCCATTCTGCGGCTTTTCGCGGGTCGAGATCGGGGAAGGTCCAGGAAAACGTGGGGACTCTTTCGTGCAGCCGAGAAGGATCCTGGATGCCGTGGATGCGAATTCCGGGAACAGAGCGAAGTCCGTCAAGGAAGGCTGCGGAGAGGGTTTGTTCGTAGTTGGTGAGGTGTTGAAAGACGACATCCAGTTTCTGCGATCGGGTGCTCTGCGGGGCCACGGAGCCTGCTGGCAGCCAGTCGGCGATACCGGCGATGTATTCGATGGCGGCGGCGGTACCGGCAATGGCTTCGTGGGACTGTGTGCCGGTCATCCAGAGGCCTGGGAGCTGATTTGGGGCGGGACGCAGTTTCCAGGGTTTGTGTGTTTCGAGAAGTTGTCGACGTCCCCAGAGGATTCCTTCATGGGGACCGAAGAATTTGTAGGCGGAGCAGGCGAGGAAGTCGCACTGGAGGTCGCGAACAGAGAGGCGTCCGTGCGGGGCGTAGTGTACGGCATCCACAAACGTGGCAGCACCGACCTGTTTGGCTTTGGCGATCATTTCACGGACGGGATTAACGGATCCGGTGGCGTTGGAGGCATAGCCGATGGCGGCGAATCGCGTGCGTTCGCCAAGGAGCTGTTCCCACGCGGCCTGATCCAGCGTTCCATCTTCGAGGTTGACAGGGGCATGGCGAACGATGGCACCGGCCTGTTTTGCAGCGAGCATCCATGGGGAGACGTTGGCGTCATGATCCAGTTGTGAGAGGAGGATTTCGTCTCCGGGTTTCCATGTTTCTGCGAGTGTGTGTGCGAGGTGCAGGGTGAGGCTTGTCATATTGGGGCCGAAGATGACGCAGTCGGGATCATCGGCACCGAGGAAATCAGCGACGGTTTGGTGGGCGTTGTTGAGAATGGCGTCGGATTCGCGGGCGGTGGCGAAAGCGGCACCGCGGTTGCAGTTGGTGAACCTGAGGTAGTGAGCGACGGCCTGGGCAACGGATTCGGGGACCTGACTTCCGGCGGGGCCGTCGAAGAAAGCGACCGGGCGTCCATCGAGTGTTCGCGTCAGTCCGGGAAAGGCGCGGCGGATGTGTTCAAGAGGCCAGGCGTTGATTGCGGGATGACTCACAGGAGGTCTTTCAGCGTGGGGGCATTGGGGGATTATCCCCAGAGTTTTGAGATGCGGCGGCGAATTTCGGAGGTATCGCCCTGAATGAGGTTTGAGGGAGCGTGACCTGAGGTGTTCTGCACAAGTCCGCGGGAGACCGGTTCCATCAGTGCGAGCACTTCGGGGGTGAGAAACCGTGTGATTTTGCTCAGCGAGTGCTGGTCGCTGCGATGGCGATTGTGGAAGTAGTAGCGTTCGGGGCGGAGCACTGTGAGGTGATTGCGGGCGCGGGTGAGTGCGACGTAGAAGAGCCTTCGCTCCTCTTCGATTTCCTCAGTGCTGCCGGTGGCCATGTCGGCTGGGATGTTGCCGTCCGCCGCATGGATGACGGCGACGGAATCCCATTCCAGTCCCTTTGCGGAATGAATGGTGCTCAGGATCAGGAAGTCTTCATCGAGGAGTGGGTCAGCTGGCAGATCCTGGGTCGAGGAGGGGGGATCGAGAGCCATTTCAGCGAGGAATTCAGCGCGGGACTGGTAGCGGGCAGCGATGGCTTCGAGTTGTTTGAGGTCGTTGAGACGGGCGACGGAGTTGTCGTAGGCCGATTCAAGGAGCGGTGTGTAGTACAGCCGCACGGCGTGAATATCTGCGGACACGCCACCCGGGAGGTCGCGGGGGCGAGAGGTGAGTGAGTTGAGCAGCTGGAGCAGTCGGGGCCAGAGATCACGGAGTGTGCTGGGAGGGCTCCAGGATTGCCACGCCGAGAACTGACCGCTGTGTTCCCGAAGCTGTTCAAGCAAGGCGGAGGCTTTGGCCTGACCGATGCCGGGCAGCAGCACGAGGACGCGAAACCCGGCGACGGCATCAAGGGGATTATCTGCCATGCGGAGGAAGGAGAGCAGGTCGCGGACGTGGGCGGTTTCGAGAAAACGGAGTCCGCCATATTTGACGAAGGGAATGTTTCGGCGTCCGAGTTCGGCTTCGAGGGCCATGCTGTGATGAGAGGCGCGGAAGAGCACGGCCTGCTGTTTCAGAGGCACTCCGGATTCGCGCCGCTGCAGAATTTGATCAATGAGGTATTCGTTTTGCGCGTCTTCGTCGGCGCACGTGACCAGATTGGGGGGCGCACCGGTGCCACGACTGGACCAGAGTTCCTTGCGGTGGCGTTCGGCAGCGGCGGCGATCACGCCGTTGGTGACGTCCAGAATCTTTTGTGTGCTGCGGTAGTTTTGTTCGAGAGCGACCACGGTGGTGCCGGGGTAGTGATCGGGGAAGTCAAGAATATTCCGCACGGTGGCAGCGCGAAATGAATAAATCGACTGCGCGTCATCTCCGACCGCCGTCAATCCGCGTCCGTCCGGGCAGAGATTTTTCAGGATTTCTGCCTGAAGAACGTTGGTGTCCTGGTATTCGTCAACGAGGATTCGGCTGAACTGAGCCCGGAGAATGGGGCCGCCGGCTGGATCGGCAGCGAGTGCATTCCAGAACAGCAGCAGGTCGTCGAAGTCAAGGACACGCTGGGTTTCCTTCGTATCCGTGAACCTTGAAAACAGCTGCCCCAGCTGTTCCTGGTGCTCGATGCACCACGGGAACCACTTTTGCAGCACAATTTCCAGAGATGACTGAGTGTTAATGCAGCGACTGTAGATATCGAGACAGGTGCCTTTGAGCGGAAACCGGGATTCGGATTTCGGCAGGTTGAGCTGTGAGCGGGCCAGATTCATCAGGTCTTCAGAATCACCGCGATCGAGGATGTTGAAATCCGGGTGCAGCCCGATCAGATGGCCATGTCGTCGCAGCAGCTGAGAAGAGACGGAATGGAAGGTGCCGCCGCAGAGTCGACGGATGGCGGAGCGCTGGGCGACGGAGGGGTCCCGCAGGGTGGCTGGGTCCAGCCTGAGCAGGATGGATTCGACGCGACGGAGCATTTCGGCAGCGGCGCGGCGAGTGAATGTGAGCATCAGCATTCGTGACGGGTCAACGCCGGATGCAATCTGCCAGGCGACCCGGTGTGCGAGTGTCGTCGTTTTGCCGGTTCCCGCACCTGCAATGATGAGCAGCGGTGTTTCTCCGTGCAGAACGGCTTCCAGCTGACGCGGATTGAGTGACTGCAGGAAGGCAGGAATATCGGGCGCGACGATGTCAGACATTGAGTGGGCCGATGACAGGCGACGGAGGAGTGAAAGGCGATTCTGACGGGGGTAGATGCCTGAAGTCTACCGGGTTGCTGGAGTGTGGACAAACGGGAAGCCGTGCGGAGCCCGTCCTGCGGCTGCTGTGACGTGGCAGAAGACCGGAAGTACGAGGCGTTTGCCGTGCCGAATCTGGTGCTCAGCCACAGCGGTCGTTGGGGG
Organism: Planctomycetota bacterium; assembly: GCA_046074585.1. Lineage (GTDB taxonomy): Bacteria > Planctomycetota > Planctomycetia > Planctomycetales > Planctomycetaceae > SXXK01. The sequence continues at coordinate 18,723 of JBJTOM010000195.1, forward strand.
GCTATTTGAGTGGCACAAAGGTCAGTGTGCCCGCGACCATGTCAGGCACGATCAGCTGTTTGTGGGTTTCGTCAAAGAAGAAATCGGCCGCTGTTTTCAAGCCTTCAAGGAGCACCTGTTTTTGCTGTGATCTGCGATCCATCTTCCAGACGACTCCGAGGGTCCAGCTGGAACCGTAGAAAGCGTCAGGGGTGACTGTGAGCCCGTCGAGGCCACGGGGGCCGGAGGCGTGAACGTGCAGCTGCCCCTTTTCAAAGTGAACAATGTTTCCTGTGAAAAAGTCAGCTGCAAAGACCTGTTCGGCGCCGGGCTGACCGAACACGGCTACGCCATTGGGAAACCTGAGAGCCGGATTGCCGGGAGGAATCACTTCGGAAACGTGGCCATCAAGCGTTACTCGATAGATGCGGCCACGAGCGGGAAGTTTCTGTGCCTGGGGGCTGTCGAGATTCCAGAGCCTGCGTTCGCCGGAGGGGTCGAACATGGGGGATGGTGTGGTCATTTCAGACACCACTACGGATTTGCCGTCGGGACTGGCGGCGACGTCATTGAGGAATTCAACGGGTGTCGGGAAATCCCTGGCTTCGGCCAGTTTTGTTCGGCGACCGCTGGAGTCGATCGTCCAGAGCGTGGTTTCGTCCGCGGTGACAAGCAGACTGTTGACAAACACAAGTCCCTTCGGGGCGTTGAAGCCGCGGGCGAAGACAACTGGATTGTCACCATCGAGTCGAACAATGGTGCCGTCACCTGGTTCATCGCCGTTGATCAGCGTTACGAAAAGCTGGTCGTTGAATCCACGGCAGACGCTTTCAGGGCTGGTGCCCACGGGAATCGTGCGAATGGCTGGCGTGTCCTGGGCTGGAAGCGGGGTGGCGAGGAACCCGGAAATGACGGCGACGGTGAGCGCTGCAGCAAAGCAGCAGAGGGGCAGTTGCCTGGGCATGGGCAGCGAGTCCTTTAAGGAGCGAAACGGGCAGTCCGGACAGCCGGCAGTTTATGCCGAAACACAGCACCGCAACACTCCAGCAGCCGAATTCTGCCGCTGCGGCACCATGTTTCGGAACCGGGGTGGGGAGCGGTCGGGATTTCCCGGGAAAACTGCTTGCCGCACTGCGCTGGGGACGGTAACGGTACAGCGATGAACGGCAGACGCGTGTGGCGTGTGCCAGACAGAATGACTCAGGCCACCGCATGATCAGCCCCGCTTCCATCATCAGCATGGCCGGATTCGGATTCATGTTCTCAGACCTGCGGAACCACGGTGCTGCGTACCTCCCGCTGCTTCGCTCAATGCTGTTCTGGGGATGCTGCCTGTTTGAATTTTCGCTGGCCGCCATGCCGGATGAATTCGAGGGGCTGGACGAATTTGTGGAGCGGCCACGGCAGGTGAAATGGGAGCCAACGTCGCCGGCAAAGCTGTTCTCAGATGATTCCGGCAATGGTCCGCCTGATGAGGGGCAGCGGCAGCCTGGCGGTGAGACTGAGTTTCCTGAATGGACTCCGCGGCTGCCGGATGCAGGGACGCCTGGCGGACCGTCACGTCAGTCGACGCCGCAGGGGCTGCCTGATGCTGCAAAGACTCCGCCGGACTTCTCTGACGGCGGTACAGAGAGTCTTTCGCGGAGATACGACGGGACGCTGTTCGATCAGCTGGAAGATGAGCATCGGGCTGCGTATGAAGTCTACCGCAGTGCTGAGAGCGGGTGGCTGTGGATGCCGGGATGTGCTGATGACCCTGGTCTGGTGAGTCTGTATTCCAATGCGTGGCAGCCGCGGCACAATCTGAATGGCGAACGACATCGCACCACGGGCGGACTTGACTTCGCGTTCAGTATGCACTGGCTGGACGGCCCTGGGCTGCTCCCGTTGCCACCGCGATTGTATGACCTGACTGCCGCGTGGCAGCGTCGTGGTGAGTTGGCCGGGGGACTCAGATACGACGTGGGTCTCAGCGCTGGTCTGTACACTGACTTTGAAGACAGTGTTCGGGAGGGTTGGAGATTTCCCGGACACGCAGTGTTCATGCTGCCCGCGAATTCAGACATGGACCTGGTGCTCGGCGCTGACTATCTCGATCGTGATGACATCGCAGCACTGCCTGTGGCAGGAATTTCGCTGCGGAACGTCCTGCTGAATGATCTGCGGCTGGATCTGGTCTTTCCTCGACCACGCATCAGCTGGCTGCTCAATCCCCGCAGTCGGCTTTACACGGCCGGGGCTCTGGGGGGCGGAACATGGGACGTCGAATTCCCTGACAGCAGCGGGCAACTGGTGACGTACCGTGACTATCGGCTGTCACTGGGGCTGGAGCAGCGTCAGGGGGAAGATGGCCTGACAAATCTTGAGGTCGCGTGGGTCTTCGGCAGACAGCTGGAACGCCGGGGTGATCCGGCCGCGGTGGAACTCAATGACGCCGTACTGCTGATCATGACAATTCGGCACTGACTCTTTTTACTTGTTCCGGGGTGTGAAACGGGGTAGAATTACCGGGTTGGGGCGGGCTGTTCGTTTCACGGAGTCTCAGGTCATGTCGATCGCCGAAAAAATCATTCAACCGCGATGGGACTATGCGGCTTATGCCGCCATCCCCGCGGACGGTCAGCGGCATGAGATCATCGAGGGAGAGCACTTCGTGAATCCTGCTCCGAATCTTTATCACCAGCGAGTCTCCCGGCATCTTCAGTTTCAACTGTTTTCACAGATCGAACTGACCGGGCTTGGGAGCGTGATGAATGCCCCGGTCGACCTGCAGTTGTCCGAACATGACATTGTTCAGCCTGATCTTGTGGTTGTGACTCAGAAACGCCGGGACATCCTGATTCCCTCCAGGATCCGGGGGGTACCGGATCTGGTGGTCGAAATCCTGTCTCCCTCCAATCCGGACTATGACCTGAAAACCAAACGTCGCCTGTACGAGCAGGCTGGCGTCCCTGAATACTGGATTGTGTATCCGGACGAACAGCAGGTGCTGCAGCTTGTTCTGGAAAACGGTCGCTACACCGGCACCCTTGAAACGACGTCAATAACCATGAAGGTGGAACCATACGTGACCGTGGAC
>JBJTOM010000196.1:0-30351 GCA_046074585.1 Planctomycetota bacterium
TCACTGCGTCGTCTATCATTCACAGCTCGCCCAATTCTCCCACTGTCCCACAAACCCTCGCTGCTCCGCTGCACCCCATGAATCACTCTTTCCCCCCCGTTGAAGAACAGCTCCGCGTCATCACTCGCGGCATCGAAAAAGTCGTCCCTCACGACGAACTCCGCAAAAAGCTGCAGCACAGCCGTGAAACCGGAGTGCCGCTGCGAGTGAAGTACGGGATTGACCCGACGGGAATCGACGTTCATCTGGGCCACACGGTTCCGCTGCGGAAGCTCCGTCAGTTCCAGGATCTCGGCCATCAGGCTGTCATCATCATTGGCAACTACACGGCGCTCGTGGGCGACCCCAGTGGCCGGGATGAAGCCCGCAGCAAACGTCTGACGGCCGACGAGGTCGAACACAACGCCCGCGACTATCTCGCTCAGGTTGGCAAAGTGGTCGACATGCAGCGCGCCGAAGTGCACCGCAATGGTGACTGGTTCAGTCGCATGTCCTTCGCGGATGTGCTGGGACTCTGCGGCCGCGTCACCGTCGCTCAACTCCTCACTCGTGACGACTTCGCCAAACGCTACCGTGAAGAACGCGCCATTTTCCTCCACGAATGTCTCTACCCGGTCATGCAGGCGTGGGACAGCGTCGAAATCCGTGCTGACGTCGAACTTGGTGGCACGGAACAGCTCTACAGCTTCATGCTGGCCCGCGACCTTCAGGCCCAGCAGAACCTCAACCAGCAGATCGCTGTGATGTCGCCCATTCTCGTGGGCCTCGACGGCATCCGCCGCATGGGCAAAAGTCTCGGTAACTATATCGGGATCGGCGAGCCGGCTTATGAGATGATGAAGAAGTTCATGCAGCTCCCGGACGGCGTGATGAGAATGTACTTCGAATTGCTCACAGAACTTCCCCTGGAGCAGGTGGATTCGCTGCTGGCCGGACACCTCAAGGAAGCCAAACTCACACTGGCCCGCACCATCATCTCTCAATATCACTCCGCCGCCGACGCAGACGCTGCCGCCGCACGATGGCAGGCCGAAATCGGCGGCGAAGCCCTGCCGACCGATATCCCGGACACTCCGCTGGACCCCGCACTGCTCACCAACGGAACCATCAACGCCGTCCGTCTGCTCACGGCTCTCAAACTCTGCACCAGCAACGGCGAAGCCCGCAGACTGATCGATGGCGGTGGCGCCAAACTCGGTGAAGACCGCACTCCCATCACCAGTCACGACCAGCAGATCACAGTGGCCGACGGACTGCTTGTCTGGGCCGGCCGCAAAAAGTACTGCCGCGTCCGTCTGAGCTCAGTCAACACAAATCCGCTCCGATTTTCGTCTCCCGAATAATTTTTGTTTTTTGAGGGATTCTGCTTGTGTCAACCGTGATGACAGCACCCGAGCTGTGTTCGGCAAAGTGCGTTCCCTGCGAAGGCGGAGTCCCGCGGATGCTCCCCGATGAAGCCCGCCAGCAACTGCTGCAGCTCACCGGCTGGGAACTCCAGCAAAACCCCGACCGCATCCGCAAATGCTGGACCGTCAGACACTTCCGCGCCGGTCTGGAATTCTTCCGCCGCATCGAAGAACTCGCGGAAGCCGAAGGACACCACCCCGATCTGCATCTCACTGCCTACCGCCACGTTGCCGTCGAAATCTGGACCCACGCCATCCAGGGGCTCTCACTCAACGACTTCATCCTCGCAGCCCGGATTGATCAGCTCCCGGTCCAGCTGCGAACCCAGACTCCCGAGACCACTCCCGGCTCACCCCAGCCATAGCCCCCGGTTCGCACCAGACATTTCCTTCCCCGCATACCCCCAACCGCAGGACCGCACCACGATGTCCCAGTTCCCCATCATGTGCGATGTTCTCCAGCACTTCAGCACACCGCGGCTGACTGACATTCCAGCTGCCGTGCACGAACAGCTCAGCCGGCTTGACCTCGCCAGCCGCATTCGCCCTGGCCAGTCCGTCGCCATTCCCGCCGGCAGTCGCGGAGTGGCCAACATCGGCATCATCCTCCGTGAGATTGCCGCGTACTTCACGGCACTGGGCGCCAAACCGTTTCTGGTGCCCGCCATGGGCAGCCATGGTGGCGGGACCGCCGAAGGGCAGGTCAGGCTGCTCGCCACACTCGGTGTCACCGAAGACAGCGTCAAAGTCCCGATCCGGGCCACCATGGACACCGTCATTGTCGCTCAAACCGCCAGCGGCATGCCCGTGCACTTCGACCGATACGCGGCCGAGGCGGATCATGTGTTTGTGGTCAATCGCGTTAAACCGCACACTCGCTTCGTCGGCCCCGTCGAATCGGGGCTGCACAAAATGATGCTCATCGGCCTCGGCAAGCATGCCGGTGCCAAAATCTACCATGCAGGCATTCTGACGATGAGCTTTCCTGAGATCATCGCTGCGGTGGCCGAACGCGTACTGGATGTTTGCCGCGTCTGCGGTGGACTGGCCATTCTGGAAAATGCCGAAGATGAAACGGCGCTGGTCGAAGCGGTCCGCCCCGAAGACTTCTCCACCCGCGAACCTGAGCTGCTCAAACTTGCCAACGAATGGCTCCCGCGACTCCCCTTCGCCGACGTGGATCTGCTTATCGTCGACCGCATCGGCAAAAACATCAGCGGCGTTGGGATGGATGCCAACGTGGTCGGCAGTAAGTTCAATGATCACGCTGCGACCGCTCAGGATAACACTCGCTGCCGCCGAATCCTCGTCCGCGGACTCACAAAGGAAACCGGTGGCAACGGCACAGGAATCGGCATGGCCGAATTCACCACACGCCGTGCCGTCGAAAAAATCGACCCCGTGGTCACTCGTATCAACTGCATCACCGGAAATCACCCTGAAGCAGCGATGATTCCCATCACCTTCGACACCGATCAGGAAGCCGTCGAAGCTGCACTCACCACCATCGGCATGATCGCTCCAGCCGATGCCCGCATCATTCAGATCGCCGATACTCTGCACCTCACACGCGTTCGTGTTTCGGCCGCCTGTTTCGATGCGGTGCGCGCCAGTGATCGCCTGACGTTCTGCGGCGAACCCTATGCGTTCCCCCTCGATGCCGACGGCTGGCTCAGTGACGTCCAGCCACACTGAACTCCCGAAAGGCCCGTGGCGATGAACCTGCTCCCGGCGCTCACGGATGCTGGCACAGCAGCCACAGTGCTGCAGGCTGCAGCCACACCCGCCGAACACACGGACTACACCGGTCGCCTGCTGGCGCTCATCCCCCCGATGACCCAGCTCAACACCCCATATCCCTCCACCGCCTACCTGACCGGTTTCCTCAGGTCCCGAGGTTTCAGCGCCGTTCAGGATGACCTCGCCCTCAAACTCGTCCTGCGACTGCTCTCCAGAACCGGACTCGAACAAATCCGCTCAATCGCCGCACAACACCCGGCGGCACAGCGGCCCGGCGTCGTTCGCTCATTTCTCGATGCCTCGCACCGCTATGCCTCCGCTATCGGCCCGGTGATCAGCTACCTCCAGGGGCGTGACTCCACACTCGCCCACCGCATTGCAACTCGCACATTCCTCCCCGAAGGACCCCGATTTGCGTCCCTCGATGTGTTTGAGGGTGATGAAGAGAGCGGTGAAGATCCGCTGGGGTGGGCTTTCGGGGCCCTCGGCGTCCACGACCGCGCACGGCACCTGTGTACGCTGTTTCTGAGCGATCTGGCGGATGTGATTCGGGAGGCAGTGGATCCCCGCTTTGAATTCGTGCGATACGGAGAATCGCTGGCCGCCAGTCAGGCCACCTTCGAACCCCTGGCCAGAGCACTCGCAGCCCCCCCGACTCTGCTCGATCAGTGGCTCCACGAACTCACTGTGGCCGCAGTGGAACAGCATCAGCCATCGCTCGTACTGATCAGCGTGCCGTTTCCCGGAACGGTCTACGCCGCCTTTCGCGCCGCGCAGGTGATCCGCAGCCGATTTCCACAACTGCTGCTGGTGCTGGGCGGGGGCTACGTGAACACCGAGCTGCGGGAACTGCGCGAACCACGCGTGTTTGACTACTTTCATTATGTCACCCTCGATGACGGCGAACGCCCCCTGCTGGCATTGGTGGAGCATCTGCAGGGACGCCGACCCGCTGAACTGCTGGTGCGCACCTTCCGTCGCGACCCAACCACCGGTCAGGTACTCTACGCCGCGCATCCGGAACCCGACGTGCCGTTCGCGGCCGTCGGCACCCCCACATGGGACGGACTGCCGTTGGGTGATTACCTGAGCACCCTGGATATGCTCAACCCCATGCACCGCCTGTGGTCCGACGGTCGCTGGAACAAGCTCACCGTCGCCCACGGCTGTTACTGGAAGAAATGCAGCTTCTGCGACGTCACGCTTGACTACATCGGTCGCTATGACACAGCCGCCGCTGAACTGCTGGCCGACCGCATCGCAGCCATTGTCGAGGAAACCGGGCAGACCGGGTTTCATTTCGTCGATGAAGCCGCTCCGCCAAAGAGTCTGAAATCGCTCGCCGAAGAATTGCTGAGACGAAACCTGCAGATCTCCTGGTGGGGCAACATTCGCTTTGAAAAGTCCTTCACATCCGAACTCTGTCAGCTGCTGGCGGCGAGCGGCTGCATTGCGATTTCGGGTGGGCTGGAAGTGGCCTCGGATCGCCTGCTGAAACTGATGGAAAAAGGAGTCTCCGTCGCCCAGGTGGCGCGCGTGACCAAAGCCTTCAGCGATGCAGGAATTCTGGTGCACGCCTATTTGATGTATGGCTTCCCCACGCAGACACTGCAGGAAACGGTGGATGCCCTTGAGTATGTGCGGCAGTTATTCGAGGAGGGCTGCATTCACAGTGGCTTCTTTCACCGCTTCACCTGCACCGTACACTCGCCGGTTGGAAAACATCCCGAACGTTTCGGTGTGCGACTGCTGCCGCTGGAACCCGGCGGTTTTGCCAAAAATGATGTGCAGTTTGAGGATCCGACGGGAGTGGATCACGAGGTGCTTGGGAAAGCGCTGAGCCGAGCGCTGTACAACTTTATGCATGGCGTGGGACTGGAGTCGGATGTCCGCAGCTGGTTTCGGGGAAAAGTGCCGCGAACCACCGTGCCGAAACGCTTCATCGCCCGAGCCCTGGAACTGAAATCCAGCTGAATTGAAAATGTTGCCGACAAGGCCCATACCGCCGTGAAGAAACGACGGTGGGTGCATCAGAAGCAGGAAATTCGGGCTGTCTGTCCCCGTGGTTCAGAGAACGTCGATGGTTTTGATCAGGTGCTGGTGATCGCAGCGGCCAGGCCGGCGATTTTCTGAATGGCCCTCGAGATTTCCTCGATCAGCACCTCCAGGCTGCCAGGCGCCGTGGCAGCGATGACTTCCTGATAGATGCCGTAGCCCCAGGCAGACGCGGGCGGGATGTAGCCCGGCTGCCAGTCCCCGGTGAGCGTGGTGACGAAGACCGGGCGCGGAGCAAAGCGGGAACGGAGCTGTTGCTGGAAGACCTGATAAAGTTCTGCAGGGACGAAGATCCAGATCACGTCGCCACAAAAGCCGAGTGTGATTTTGAGCGGGCAGCAGCGGCCTGGGGTGAGCGCCTGCAGGCGGGTGAGCTGGCGGGTGAGCTGTTCGGTTTGGGCGCGGATGACGCGGAGCTCTTCGAGGTCACCCTGCTGCTGCGCACGGCGCTCTTCTGCGAGCCAGGTTTCGCGGGCCGCGAGTGTTTCCGGGATGGTGGGCAAATCGTGTCGCCACGGAACTTCAGCAATGATCTCGTGCCAGCTCCAGCTGGTGGCGCGGGCAAGGTCCTGAGGACCGACCGGCTGGTGCTTCCATGTGCCGATCCATGTGCCGGAAAGCACCGGGCCCTGGTAGACGTATTCGGTGGCAGGTTGCGGGAGCGTTTGCAGGGTGGAGAGCACTGCGTAGCCGAGTTCACGGCCGTTGCGGTCTGCGACGGCCGTGTCCCCCGTGAAACCTTCGCGGGGACCGAGATCCCCTGAGGCTCCCTGGAGGAACATGCAGAGCCCGCCGGTCGCCTGTTCAACCGTTTCCCGCATGGCCCCAACCCAGTCGGGGCTGATGAGCGTATTGTCCCAGGCGAGCGTTGTGGGGTGACAGGCATAGTTGACGAGCACGGCGAGTGTCTGGCCGGAACTGTCGGTGAGACGGGCGATGAGCACGGTGTCGTCGGAGGCACCGTTGGGGTTGAGCCCGCAGACGGCATGGCCACGGACGGAATCGAAGAAGTCGCGGTGGCGGGCCAGACCGCAACGCCCCGTTCCAATCACTGCAGCGGCCGGACGCAGATCAGCTGTTGCCTGAGCGGATGCGTCGGCGATGGTTTGCCGCAACTGAAGGAGGTAAGGTTCGATGAACTGCCCGCCGGGAAATTCACTGCGGGTTCGGGCCATCCAGCCGGAGCCGTGGGTGTGCGTGAGCGTGATCAGCACCTGAGATGAATCGATGCCGGCAGCAGTGGCAGCAGCATTGGCGAGTGCCTGCATTTCGGCCGATTCGAGGATGCAGTGATCAAGCGAAATCAGGAGCCGGGCGGCGGCTGCGGATGGAGCGGCATCGGCGGACGGCTGGAGTCGCAGGACGGTGGCAGTGAGCGGCCGGTGGACGCCGGTCGCCTGATCGTGCAGCGCAGCGCCCCACATGCGGTGATAGATGCCCACGGGAGGAGTGATGTCGCGGCGAACGATGCCGGCCAGACAGTGAAATTGCGGAGTTTGCAGGCGAATCACGAAGAGGGCTCCGAGGGTGGGTCGGGAAACAGCGAGCCGCGAGGATTGATGAACGTCCAGCAGACGGCATCCAGAGCCATAATGGCGGCAAAGTAGTACATCATTACATTCCAGTTATCGAAATGCTTCACGAGCCAGCCAGCGGTGATGGGAAAGAGCATCGAGCCGAAGTTGCCGCACATATTCATCAGACTGAATACGGTTGCTGTCTGGCGGCCGCCAAGGTCGATGGCCACCGTGTAACCCCCGATGCCCCCGAAAGATGCACAGAAGACTCCGAGCGTAATCAGGGCAATGCTGAGGCGGACGTCGAGCGTGTAGATGGAGGCCAGAATGAGCAGTGAGCAGAGCAGCATGCTGATGGCTGCGAGCCCCTGACGGGCGAGGCGTTTATCGCCGGTATAACGGAGGATGGCGTCAGAGACGAGTCCCCCTGAGAGGCTGCCGAGAACACCGCCGAAACCGGCCACTGATGTCAGATTGGCAGATTCGGCCAGATTGACACCGCGAGTCTCCTGGAGAAACCGGGGAAACCGGGTGAGAAAGAAGACCATCGCTGCAGCCCGCAGGAATTGCTGGGTGCAGAGCAAAAAGAGCGGAGCGCTGCTGGCCATCAGCTTGAGCGTCGGGCCAAGGGGGAGTGTGTCTGCAGGAGGAACCGGAGGCAGCCGATGCTGCGGTACGACTACGGAGAACAGAAACGCCCAGAGCAGTCCGGGGATGGCAAAGGTGCCAAGGAGCAGTTGCCAGGGGTAACAGCCGATCTGCGCGGCCCAGGGCTGCAGAAGCCGCAGGCCGTGACCGGCCGTGAGCGGGGCAAGGGCGCCGCCGATCATCATGCCGGCTGCAAGTATTCCGGAGGCGCGGGCGCGCTGGTCGTCCGCAAACACCTGACGAATCGAACGCGCTGCACAGGGAAAGGCTGCCGCCTGGAAGGAACCCATGAGGAACCACGTGAGCAGGAGCAGATACAGGTTGGTGCTGAAGCCGGTGCACGCGGTAAGCAGCGACCAGATGATGGAGCAGATCACGATGGTGCGCCCGGCACCCAGACGGTCCGCCATGCGACCGGCAGGCATCTGCAGGATCGCATAACCGAGATACCATGCAGACTGCACCCAACCCATGGAGATGATCGGGTCGGTGAGCTGCAGAGCTTCGGCCACCTGTTTTTCCGGAACGCTGATGGCAGCTCGCTGGATGTAAGCGATGACGGCCATCAGGCACAGCAGAAACAGGATGATGAACTTCATGGAAAGAACCTGTCAGGAGCGATGTTCGGTAAGCACTTCCGGGTTGACGACGTTTTGCGGATGACCCTGCAGGAAATTGCGAATGTTGTCGATACAGCCCAGGGTGAGCTGATCAAGGCCCTGCTGGGTGGTGTCGGCGCAGTGCGGGGTGAGCACCACATTGGAGCAGGACAGGAGCGGATGATCGTGCGGGAGTGGCTCGCGGTCAAATACATCGAGCCCCGCACCGAACAGGTGGCCGGAATTTAATGCGTCCACCAGAGCAGCCGTGTCGACGATGGCGCCGCGAGACGTGTTGATGAGGATTGATGAGGGACGCATGCGCGCGAGCCGTTCGGCGGTGATGAACAACCGTGTCTGAGGAGACAGGCGGGTGTGCAGACTGACCACATCGGCCGTCTCCAGCAGATCATCCAGACTGGTGTATTCGAATCCCAGCCGTGCAGACTTTGCCGGATCCGGATGGAAGCTGAAGGCGATTGTTCGCATGCCGATGGCACGCGATAACCTGAGCATTTCGCAGCCGATGTGGCCTGTGCCAATCACGCCCAGACAGCGACCGGAAAGCGTCAGTCCCTGATCCCCACGCCAGATGCCAGCACGCAGCTGAGCCGTCATGAAGGACATTCGCCTTGCCACCGCCAGCATCAGACCCAATGCGTGTTCCGCGACGATGGAAGCCGTACGCCCCGGCACGTTGCACACCACAATTCCCTGACGCGTTGCCTGAGCAAGATCAATCGCGTCGTAGCCAATGCCACACACCGCAATCATCCGCAGCCGCGGGAGCTGCTGGAGGATGTCGGCCGGAAAAGCGAGACTTCCACGGGAATTGAGCAGAATATCGGCAGGCTGCACCCGCTGAATCTGCTGTGCCACAGATGCAGGGCGGTCGGCATGCAGTGTGTAGTCGGCAATTGCCTGCAGCTGAACCAGACAGGGAGAAGCCCCGACAAGGGGAGGACTGTCTGCGGGAATCACGACGACAGAGCGATTCATAGACGCCTTTTCAACAAAAACCCAAATTCAAACAGAAGCGTAATTGACATAACATTGAGTACAACTATACTTGGCACCCTAATGGAAATCAATTGCAAAGTACGAATATCTGAAGAATTGTCCGGCAATGCTGCCCGGCCGTCCGCTTTCGGTCGCTGCCCCATGATTCCTCTCGATCTGTTACTCATACGACCTCGCAGGTCATCGGCCGAACGCTCAATACCTTCTGCCAGCAATGCCTCAACGAACATCGCCTGCCCGGAAAGCATCCGCCACAGCTTGCCGACCCGTTTCTTTCGTCCACGCTGCTGCTGCGCGCATTCGCTGCCAGCGGTCTGCATCGCACTGCTCACCTTCGACAATTCCTGCAGACGCTCCGCGGTTTCACCGGCCCCCCCCCAACGGCGAACTCCGGAATGTTCTTCAGGCACTGGCCGATCGCCGGCAACACGACCTTGTCAGCTGGCGGCAACTCCTCGCCACCTCCCACGAAAACACCCCGCAACACACTCCCCTGCAACTCCTTTATGGCATCTTCCAAAATTACGACGACGACCTTTCCCGACGCCTGCTGCTCGATTTCCCTTCGCTCGAAAAAGCTGTCCTGCTGCAACTCAGCTCCACTGCCGCAACGCCACAACCCGTCGTTACGCCAGACTTCGTGCTGCCGTGGCCGTGAACCAGCTGGGACCAGTCCTGTTTCCGCTCCTGCCCGGGATTCGGCATCGCTGATTTGCAGTTGTGCGGCCTTTTTCTCACAATCGTCCCCACCTGTGTCCCCGTTTCCAACACTTCAGGATCACCCACCATGCTGCAAAAGCTCCTCTGCACCCTCTGTCTTTCTCTGCTGCCATTCTCACCCGCTATGGCCCAGGGCATCTTCCTCAACGTCACCGACGCCGGCCCGGACTACGCGGTTCAGGGCGAATACAGCGGTGAAATCACCAGCGACGGGCAAAAAGTCCGCGTCGGACTCCAGGTGATTGCCATGGGTAACAGCAAGTTCGACGCCGTTGCCTACGTCGGCGGACTCCCGGGCGACGGCTGGAACGAACAGGAAAAAATCCGCGCCACTGGTGCAACCGAAAACGGCCGCACAACGCTCAAAGCCGCCGATGATCAGGGCAGCGCTGTCATCAGCAATGGAACCGTCACGGTGATGTCCGCCAGCGGTGCCGAACTGGGAACACTCAAAAAGGTCGAACGCACCAGCCCCACTCTGGGTGCCAAACCTCCGGCAGGCGCGGTTGTGCTGTTTGACGGCACCTCCGCAGACCAGTTCGCCCGCGGACAACTCACCGAAGGTCATCTGCTCGCAGCCGACTGTGAAACAAAGGAAAAGTTCGGCAGTCATACACTGCACATCGAATTCCGCACGCCATTCAAGCCAGCTGGCCGAGGACAGGATCGTGGCAACAGCGGAGTCTACGTGCAGGGTCGCTATGAATGCCAGGTGCTCGATTCCTTCGGGCTCGAAGGCGAAAACAACGAATGCGGCGGCATCTACTCCATCGCACGCCCGCGCGTCAACGCCTGCTTCCCCCCACTTTCCTGGCAAACCTACGACATCGACTTCACCGCAGCTCAATACGACGGTGACAAAAAGGTAAAGAATTCCCGCGTCACCATTCGGCACAATGGCATCGTCATTCACGACAACCTCGAACTCCCCAAAGGCACGCCAGGCAAAAACCCGGAAGGCCCCGGACCGGATGTCATTTATCTGCAGGGCCACGGAAACCCGGTCGCTTACCGCAACATCTGGGTCGTTCGTAAATAGTGCATTCCGGACCATCCCATGTCCAACCACCTGACTCGCCGCAGAATGCTCGCGGCGGCCACCATGGCCGCCGCGTTTCCTCCGTCCCGAACCACAGTGACGGCCGCCGCAGATGCTGCGTCCGCCATTCTTCAGCAGTCTGTAGACTCCGGCACCGTCACGGCCGCAGCACTCTGCCTGCAGCGTGGCGCTCACCGGCAATGTCGCCACTTCGGAACCGCCCGCAGTGAAAACGCCTCATTTCTGCTCGGGTCCATCTCCAAGCCAATTGCCCTCACGGCACTGATGACCCTCTTCGATCAGCAGCGTTTTCAGCTTGACGATCGCGTCAGTCGTTATCTGCCCGAATTCAGCAATGCTGGTCGCGACCACGTCACCATCCGGCACCTGCTCACCCACGTCTCCGGACTTCCGGATCAGCTCCCAAACAACAACCAGCTCCGCGCAGCTCACGCCGGCCTCTCCGACTTCACTGCCGCTGCCCTCCGCGTTCCGCTCAGCTTTCCCCCCGGCTCCCGCTACCAATACTCCAGCATGGGCATCCTCCTGGCTGCCGAAATCGCTCAGCGACTCACCGGCACCGACATTCGTTCCCTTGTGCAGCAGACCGTCCTGACGCCACTCAGCATGCATAACTCCGCGCTCGGCACCGGTCATCTGCAGCCCACACAACTCATGCCCTGCCAGACCGAATTTGCCGCTCCGGAAGCTGGTGCCGGCGCTGCCGATGCGAAAAATTGGGACTGGAACAGTCCCTTCTGGCGACAGCTCGGCGCCCCCTGGGGTGGCCTGCACGCATCCGCGATCGACGTAGGTCGATGGCTCTACGACTTCCTGCAGCCCTCCGGAAAAGTCCTTCGCAGCGAAACAGCAGCACTCATGACCCGCAATCACAACCCGCCGGAACTCGAATCCCGCGGGCTGGCCTTCGACGTGGGACTCGATGCCGTCTGCCGCGGCTGCTCATCCCGCACCTTCGGACACACCGGCTCAACCGGTACCATTGCACTCGCCGATCCCGAAACTCAGACCGTCTGCGTGGTGCTGACAACGCTTCCAGGCCCTGCAGTCCCCGGCCCGCAGCACCCGCGGCTGCTGGCTGCCGAAGCCGCTCTGCAAATGCTCAGGTAAAAAACCCCGGTCCTGCCTTTCAGCCGGGTGAAATCGCTCCCAGACTGAAAATTCTGCGGTCCTCACGACATCAAAGGCCTTCCCGGAAGACTCAGAACTTGACAGTTGGCCATTTCGCCTGTATGAAATCCCTGTGAGCACAGTGTGTCTGCCATTTATTCGCCCGGGACCGCACGCCCCTTTCTCTCCCATCAAATAAGGTCAGTCATGTCAAAAGATCGCCGCATCGACATCGAAGACATCAACGGCGTCACGGTCGCGCGCCTGCTCGAAAAGAAAATTCTTGACGAAGCCAATATCGAAGCGCTCGGCCAGGAACTCTTCGCACTGGTCGACAAGGACGGTCGTCGCAAGGTCATTCTCGACTTCACACACGTCGAATACCTCTCCAGCGCCGCCCTCGGAAAACTCATCACCATGCACAAGAAAATGATGACTGCCAAGGGTAAACTCGTGCTCTGCAGCATCCGCAAGGAAATCCACGAAGTCTTCAAAATTACCCAGATCGACCGAATCCTCGCTCTCTGCGGCACGCTCGACGACGCTCTCGGCAAGTTCTAGGCTGCTGTTCACAGTGTCCGGTGCCGCTGCGGCGGCGTTACACTCCTCAGTCACCAGCAAAGGCATTTCGAGCGGCCATGGCAGAACCCGTCGATCTCGAAATTCATATCCCCAGCTGCACCCGACAGGGGCTCGCTGTTCAGGAACGCCTCATCAGCCTGATGGAGTCCTTCGAATACAGCATGCGAGACGTCTTCGCCATGAGACTCTCCCTGGAAGAAGCCATCACCAACGCTATTCGACACGGCAACCGCCAGGACCCCGATAAACAGGTCCATGTCGTTTGTCGTGTCGACACCGTCCGCATCGAAGTGGTGGTGACGGATCAGGGCGAAGGTTTCAACCCGGAAGATGTGCCGGACCCTACCCTCGAAGAGTTCATTGAACGTCCAGGTGGACGCGGACTCATGCTGATGCGCGCCTACCTCAGCGTCTGCGAATACTCCGAAGGCGGTCGCAGGATCACCATGGTCCGCGAACGCAACAGTCCCCTGCCAATCCTCGAAGACTGATTCCACCTTCCGCACCCGTCTACTCACCCCGCGACGCAACCCCGAAACAGTAAAGCGTCTCTCCGGCCCTGATAAAGACTCTGCCATCAGCAATCGCCGGTGTTGCATGCCCGTCAGCTTCCAGCGATGCCGTGTGCAACTCTTCCCACGTATCTGCAGACAGCACCGTCAGATCGCCATTGACGTTCATCAGATAGACCTTGCCGTCTCCCGCCACCGGTGATGCGAAATAATCAGCAGTCGCCCGCAGTCGCTTCTGCTTCTGCACGGCTCCAGTGGCTGCATCGAGGACCGTCATGATCCCGCCGTTTTTCACCATGAGCAGAGCATCGCGGTAATAGAGAGGTGACGGGCAATAGGGGATCTGTTTCAGATGTTCCCAGCGCACATGGGTGGTTGTGATGTCTCCACGACCACCCGGTGCGATGGCCAGCACCACATTGCGACCGTCGATGTGCGGCCGACTTGTCACCGCGTATTCCGCCTTCGTCAAATGACCATCCTTGTTCCGATCCAGCTGCGAAAAACGGCCGCGAAACGGATGATCCGGAAACTCGGGTTCCTCGATGGTCCCATTACCGTCCGCATCGGCTGCGAAGAGCTGTTCCACGGTGAGCGGGACGACGCGGTCATCCGTGTCGTTGCCCGGCGAAAAACAGGCGGCGTACAGCGTGTTGTCCTTGCCAATCACTGGTGTCATATTGATGATTCGCGACACGCCGCCACAGGTCCAGACTTCTTCACCGCTCTCAAGGTCATATGCGGTGATCCGCAGCGTCGCCAGCACCACCACCTGCCTTCGCCCCTCAACCGTCCAGATCACCGGAGTCGCATAGTTCCGCAGAAACTCAGATCGCTCCTTCCGCCAGATTTCGCGCCCGGTGAGCTTGTCAAACACTGCGATAAATGACTCTTCGTCATGATCCTGCACAAGGACCACGCGGTCGCCGTCAATTACCGGAGAACTGCCGGCACCAAAGTCATTTCGGAATGGACCCATCTTCTTTGACCATAACAGCTGACCATCCGGGCTGTATGCCAGAAGACCGCTGGACCCAAAGAAGCTGATCACCACCTGCCCATCGGTCGCGGGACTGGACTGTGCCAGACTTCCCGTGGTGTGGATTTTCTCTTTGGTAACGTTTGGAGCAGGCCGCTTCCAGATGACTTCGCCAGTCGTGCAGTCGACTGCCATGGTGACCAGCTCTTCACCGTCGACGCCTGTCAGGAAAAGGCGCCCACCGTGGATGGCCGGCGACGAGTGGCCCGTGGGGAGCTTTTGTTTCCAGAGCACGTTTTCTTCGGGCCCGATTCGCGTGGGGAGCGGCTGCAGAGACCGGCTGACACCGGACGCTCCAGGACCGCGAAACTGCGGCCAGTCCTCTGCGGACGCCGCAGCAGCCAGAGCGACTGACAAGGCGATTACGATTGAAGTTCCCGACACCCGGCCGACCGTTCTGAGGAGCATGAAATCTATCCCTGTCCAAACACTTTTGTCATGACCCGCCCATCACAAATGCGAATCGGCCGGTCCACCAGATCACGATAATGCAGTTCCGGATCGATTCCCAGCGATGAAAAGATCGTGGCCATGACGTCCCACGGCCCCCAGGCTTCTTCAACAGGGTAGGCTCCGCGCGGGTCTGAGGCCCCGACGACGGCTCCACGCTGCACTCCAGCCCCTGCCATGGCGATGGAATAGACCCAGCTCCAGTGCTTCCGGCCAGGCGTGGCACCGGCAAATCGCGGTTCGAGCGCCACGAGGGGAGCACGGCCGAATTCACCCATGCAGACAACCAGAGTGGTCTCAAGCAGTCCCCGCTGATCCAGATCCTCGATCAACGCCGAAAAGCCCTGATCAAAACGCGGCAGCAGATGCTGCTGCAGGCTGCTGAAGATGTCGTTGTGAGTGTCCCAGCCGTACAGGTCGGTGTTTTCCGGTTCGAGGTCCTGACCACGATTGTTGTGGGACCAGATCACCGTGATGAGCGGTACACCGGCCTCTACAAGCCGTCTTGCCAGCAGACAGGCCTGACCGGAACGATTTCGGCCATACCGATCTCGGAGCGATTCCGGCTCGCTGCTCAGATCAAACGCCGTCCGCGCCTCCGGACGTGACAGCATCCTGAACGCCTGACCATACAGCGCCTGCTTTTCCAGCCGCGCTGTGTCACTCTCCAGCAGACGCATCTGAGCTTCCACGGTGGAAAGCAGAGACTGTCGCGCCTCCAGGCGCACTGGGGGAAGATCGGTGTGCGGCAGCAGTGCAGGGACGGCGGTGAGGTCGCGTGAAACGTCGCCCAGTGTGAGCGGATCGTAACCGCGTCCCAGCAAACCACCGAATTGCCCCGGAGCGACAATCAACGGCACCTCAGCCGGACCATTCAAATGAATCGCCGTCTGCGAAAATGTCGTCGCCGGTCTGACCCGCTGCAGCACAGAACCCATGCATGGCTGATCTTCGGCAGACGGGAGCGGATTGCCGGATCGTCGCCGGTGGTAACGCCCCGTCATCGACAGATAAAAGGCGGACCCGTGATCCAGATCCTCGTGAGCCATACTGCGAATCACTGTCAGGCGATCCGCAATCCGCGCGATCTGTGGCATGTGTTCACAAACCCGAACCCCCGGAATGGCCGTCTCGATCGAACCAAACACGCCGCGAATCTCGTCCGGTGCCTCAGGCTTCGGATCCCATGTGTCCAGCTGACTTTGACCACCACTGGCGAAGACCACAATCACCGACTTTGCTTTGCCAAAACCCGGCACAGAACCCAGTGGCGATGCCGTTTCCTGGGCCACACTGCGCGTGGGTATCAATCCAGGCAACGCCCAATTCAGACCCGCCAGGCCGCCAATCCGCAGCCATTCCCGGCGCGTCCCGCCCGGAGCTGGCCTGAAAGCGGAGTCGCCCGTAGTCTCGAATCGCAGCATCTGCCGACCCCAAAACCAGTTCCCAGGCCAGCTCCACCGTGAAGGCTGGACAGCCGTGATCGTACCCGCTGAATTGACGGTTTGCGACTGAAAAATCTGCCCCCTTTCAGCCCCGGCTGGCCGTTACGAGCGCCCGCAGCGGAGCCGGATAGCCCTCGATGGTCAGCGTCGGGTCGTCCGGATCCAGAAAATCCGCGAGGCTTTTGAACGTCATCCACGCTGTCCGCCGCTGCTCCGCCACCGTCGTGGCCGTCACGTCCAGAATCCGCAGCTGGTCAAAACCACACCGCCGCAGCCAGGTCAGCAGGAGCGGAATTGTGGGAATCATCCATACATTCCGCATCTTCGCATAGCGGCCGGAAGGAACCAGCACCTGCGAATCCGATTCTGGCAGCACCAGTGTTTCAAGAACCAGGCGGCCACCGGGCGCGAGCGTTTGCCAGAGCGACTGCAGGTGATCAATCGGGCTCGTACGGTGATACAGCACCCCCATCGAAAGGCACAGATCAAACGCATGCAGGCCGTGCGGCAGCACACTGTCGCCAAGCGGCAGAATGTAGTGCGGTGTCTCCTCCGGCAGATAGCGACGCAGAAATTCGAACTGCATCACATACAGCAGAAATGGATCCAGCCCCAGCACCAGATCAGCTCCACTCTGCAGCATCCTCCACCCGTAGTAACCGTTTCCACAGCCCACATCAAGCACTCGACAACCCCGGAAACTGACGTGCGGCGCCAGCCGATCCCACTTCAGACACGACCGCCATTCCGTGTCGATCCGCGTCCCAAAAAACTGAAACGGACCCTTCCGCCACGGATGGAGCACCCGCAGCAGCTCCGGCAGGCGCCGGCAGTCGTCCGGATGGAGCTGTCCTGTGAGGGTGACGGCGTCCTGATCCGCGATCAGTTGAACGTCTTCACAGGCGGGAAGCTGGTCCCACGCCGCCCGCCACGCCGGCAAATGACCGTTGGCCAAAGATGCCGTGGCGGCCGTGCTGAGCTGGCGCAGCGTTTCAGCCCAGCTGCCGTGCCCACCACGCTGCAAACGCCGAAACAAAGGCTCCCAGTCAAACAGCCGCGGCATGGACAATCAGATTCCACCAAGTTCTGTAGCTCGGGCTACGCGTTCAATCCCCAGCACCCACGCAGCCGTTCGGAGCGGGATCTTCTTTTCGACAGCAATCGTCGATACCCGATGAAAGGCCTTCGTCAGGCTGCGTTCCAGCTCCTCACGAACACGACTTAAGTCCCAGCGGAAGTACTGCTGGTTCTGTACCCACTCGAAATAACTCACCGTCACACCGCCCGCGTTCGCCAGAATGTCCGGGAGCACCGGGATTTCGCGGCGACGGAAGATGGCATCGGCTTCCGGAGTTGTCGGGCCGTTGGCCGCTTCAATGATCAGTCCGGCCTGGACGAGCTCCGCGTTGTCGGCCGTGAGCACATTGCCGAGTGCCGCAGGAATGAGCACGTCCACGTCCAGTGTGAGCAGGTCCGTGTTGGAAATCGGTTCCCCGCCAGGGAAGCCAGCGAGCGATTTCGTGCGGGCGACATACTCCAGCGCCGCCGGGATATCAATTCCACTGCGGTTCAGAATTCCACCGCTCACGTCGGAAATCGCAATCACACGTCCACCCGCCTGATGCAGATACGAAGCGGTATACGTGCCGACGTTTCCAAATCCCTGAATGGCCACCGTGCTGTTTTCGATGATGCGGCCGAAACGGCGAAGACAGGCAAGCGTCAGATTGCCCACACCACGCCCCGTTGCCTCCTCACGACCCTCAGCCCCGTATAGCTCCACTGGTTTCCCGGTCACACAGCCGGGCGCGAAACCATGAAACTTTTCGTACTGATTCATAATCCACGCCATCGTCTGCGCGTTGGTGCCCATGTCCGGCGCTGGAATGTCCTTGTCAGGGCCAAACAGATCGTGGATCTCATCGACGAATCGACGAGTGAGCCGTTCCAGTTCGTCTCGGGACAGATCTTTGGTGTTCACCGAAATCCCGCCCTTGGCTCCACCGTAGGGGATATCAACGACCGCGGTCTTCCACGTCATCAGGGAAGCCAGTGCGAGCACTTCATCGGCGTTGACTTCGTGATGATACCGCAGCCCGCCCTTCATCGGTCCGCGCGCACTGTTGTGCTGCATGCGATAACCAATGTAAGTTGCAATCTCGCCATTGTCCCGACGGATCGGCACCTGCACCTTGATTTCACGTTCGGGTGTCACCAGCAGATCGCGCATGCTGTGCGACAGCCCCAGCACCGCAGCGGCCTCGTCGAAATACTGTTGTGCCGCCTCGAACGCCGTTTTCATCGATTCTTTTCCTCGAACACCCTGATGTCCTGCTCAGCACACCCGCCGCGCCGGAACAGCCTGCTCCCCATTCTCCCATTCCACCGGGGATTTGTCACGGCTGAGCTGCTATTCGCCAGTCAGCACGTCACGCACCGTAATCCGCAGGGCACTCCACAACGGCAAAAGCACAGCCAGTGTTCCCGTACCGGCCACCGCCAGCAGCGTCCATCCCAGCTCCTGCCACGGCACATCCGCCCCCGTACTTCGCAGGTGTGGAAACATGGCCACCAGTGCAGACAAACTCCCCACCACCAGACCCCAGAACAACAACGCTGTGTTTTCTGCCGCCACCAGCCACAGAATACGCAGCCATCGGAAACCCAGCGCACGCATGAGCGCTAGCTCCCGCCGACGCTCCACCACGTTCCGCATCATCACGGCCGCAAGTCCCAGGGTCCCCACCAAAAGTCCCAGTCCGCCAAGGAGCTGGAACGTGGATAGATAGGTGTTCTGCACCGCCAGAAAATCCGCCAGCCGACGACTGACAAGTTCCACGTCCACACCCAGGGGCCGCAGGGCAGTTTCCAGTGCCGCTGAAGCCGCGTCCGCTTCTTCCGGTCGCGCTGTTTCCAGGAGCAGCCAGCGTGCTCCGGACGTCTCCGGGGCCAGCCTCAGCAAATGCTCCTCCGACATCACCAGCACCCCCTGAAAGATGCTGCTATCCAGCATTCCAGCCACTCGCAGCACGTGCGTCGGTGCCGTGGCGTCCGGAAACAAAATCACATCGCCCATTTTTTTCTTCAGACTGAACTGCAGCGTGTTCAGGTCGCCGATCACCGGGATTGCCGGCAACTCTGCATCCCCCACCTTCACCGAATCCGCCGGTGCCTGCAGCAGTCGCCATGGGTTGTCTCCCGGAGTGTCCGCGAAACGAAATCCACCCCGATTGATGAATTCGGGCCGGGCACCCAGAAGTGTGGGAAGCTGCGTCTGAAAAAGATTCAGACAGCTGGCGTCTTCACCTGGCCGCATGCGGAAACTGAATACGCGAGTATTCTGTGGCAAAGACCCAGGTCCGGTTTCAGGAAGCTCCAGCTTCTGTCGGCCAGCCGGGGTATTGAGATCAAACAGGATCGGCAGCGAAGATTCGGCAATCAGACTGAAGCCTCCATTTCCGCTCCGCAGATCAGGAATCTCTGACACCGGGTTGCGCCGCCCGGCACCGACAGCCACAATCACGAAGGCAGCGAAGGCAATGAGCGCTGTGGTGAGCAGACTGCGGTGCGGATTGCGGGCCGCATTCGCAATCGCCAGTCCGGTCAGCGACAACAGCTCTCCGCCACTCACGTCGTCACCCGCCCGTCGCCGCAGGAGTCTCTGCAGAACAAGCAGGCCCGCCGACAGCCACGCAAAGCCGGCAAGGAAAAAGCAAACCACCGGCCACGAAAGACCACCGAACGCCTCACCCGCCGGGATCAGCCGGGCCACGATGGCGGCCGGCAGAGCGATGCCCACCACCACAGCAACCACAGCAGACAGTCCGGACAGCAGTCCGGAAAACCGACCTCGACGGTCCGGCAGATGATCAGAAGCGAGTCCTGCGAGCAGCTCTTTGGGGGTTCGCTGAGTGGTGCGGCGCACTGCGTTGTGGATGGCCAGACCCGACAGCACAAAGGTCACTGCAACGGCAGCGATCAGTGATCCCGGGCGAATCTCTGCGAACAGAAACCGCGTCCCGATCGCACCCACCCAGCGTGTCGTCAGCCCCAGAATCATCAGCCGCGCAAAGACCACCGCCAGCCCCGCTCCTGCCACACTCCCCAGCAGCGAAACCACCAGCCCCTCCAGAACCAGCACGCGACGGGCACGCTCCGGCGGAAAGCCAACCGCCTCCATCAACCCCACCTGCGACACCCGCAACCGCACTCCCAATTGAAACATCAACGCCGCCAACAGCAGCGCGGAGACGATCAGAAAAAAACTGAATCCGATAAACAGCCACGTGAAGTTGTTGGCACCAGTCGATGCCAGCAGACCCTCCGCCCGAATCGCTCGCACCGCCAGTCCCAGACGCTCCGGCTGTAGCTGTGCCTGAATGGCGTTTTCGAGCCTTTCGCGGAGGATTTCGAGGCGTTCCGGGGGCAACACTGCACCGGGAGAAGCCACGCGGATGGAGGTGCTGCGGCCAAATCGACCCGCCCAGAGCTTTTCAGCGACCGCCAGGGAAATGAAGGCCTTCGGAGTCGCCTTGTGGGCGTCCCACCACGCGTCGTCACGCGACGTAATCCGCTCCATCTGCATCGGAAACGGCTGATCCCAGTCCGCAAAACTATCAACGTTCGTCACACCGTCGACAAACGGCGTCAGGTCCTGATCAACGGTGAGCGGATCGTCGGGCGAAAGGATGCCGCGAACCGTAAACCTCCAGAAACGCTCCGGCAGATCCCCGTGACTGCCCACTTCATGCCACCGCGCTTCCACCTGATCGCCAACCGCCACCTGCAGATCCTCTGCAAGCCAGGCGGAGACGATGATCTCGGTGTCGCTGAGCGGTGCGACCGGACTTCCGTCAGCCAGACGTCCAGGTCCGAGCGGCGCAGGGGCATTCAAGTTCAGGCCGGCTACGATGGAGTACATGGAATAGCGTGTGGCCGGATCAGTGCGATTCACCGCGTTCAGTTCATTGGCGAGATACACCAGCGTTGGTTCGGCCGCCATTCCCAGTTCCTTCGCAGCCCGCTGCACCGCAGCTGATAAACCATCCTCCAGAATCATGCTGCTGCTTTCCACCGAAAGGTAGCTGCGGCCTGCGGGACTGCGAATGGTCAGCCCGACATCGGGAAGCGTGAGCGCAGTGGACAGCGACCGCTGCAGCTGACGGGCCGCCACACTGCCTGAGCCAATCAGCTGGGGTGTTGACTGACTGGCAGTCCCTGGGGTGTCGGCAGGCTGGCCGAACAGCAGCGTGTTGACGCGTCCGGGGCGGGCTGTGGGGTTGCGGCGGGTGGCTTCGAGTGGTTCCAGTTTCAGGCGTTCCTGAAAGGTTCGCAGATTCAGAAAGGCCGTGTGCGGCAGCTGTTGCGCAGCCTGCAGCGAAAACCTGGAAGCGCCGGCGTTTTCGGACAGCACACCTTCCACCGTGAGCTCCAGCTCTGCCGAGACCGTCTCACGCTCACCCATCAGGCTGTCCCGCGGAATCGACGAAGGCAGCTCTGCCCAGATCGTCACACGGTCGCCAACCTGCGCCCCAAGTTCGGCCGCGGTACGAGCTCCCAGCACGATTCCGGATGTGCCCGGTGCCGCCATGCTGTCCACAGCGAACAGATCCCAGTCTTCGCGGCGGACGCCGTTGAGCGAAACACCGGCCGCGCGACGCAGGAGCCCATCTGCCGAACGGAATTCCATACTGCCGGGAAGGATCAGAGCGGGCGCGGCTTTCAGGGCGCCCGACAGATCCGCTGCAAGGTCTTCACGGATGAATCGTGGTCCATGCACCACGTGCGAAATGCCGCCAAGCCGCCCGAGTGTCATCTGGCGGAGACTGGCGCGCACGGAATCACCGACGATCAGCGAACCACCGATCACGGCCGTAGACACCGCGACCGCCAGGAACACCAGCAGGTGCGTGCGCAGATACCAGATGAGGCTGCGGAGGATCAGCGGGAGCATATGTGGATTCCGGGAACGAGCAGGTGTCAGCGAAATTCGAGCCGCTGCGGACAGAAGCGTCTGAGCTTTGCGGGGTCGATCTCCACGCCCAGACCCGGTCGATCAGGGATCTGCAGGCAACCGTCCCCGTCAATCACAAACGGATCTGCTGTGAGCTCATCAATATACGCACACGGCGTCAGATACTCGACATAGCGCGCGTTGGGGAGGAACGCGGAAATCTGCAGGTCAGCCGCCAGTCCGATGGCCGTGTTCCAGCCGTGCGGAACCACCTGCACGTTGTGATCCTGGGCCATCCAGGCAATCCGCCGGAATTCGCTCAGACCACCATTCTTGGTGACATCCGGCTGGATAATGTCTACGGCTCGACGCTCCAGCCATGGAGCGAATGCCTGGCGGCGCGTGAGCACTTCACCGCCGGAGATGGGGACGGGGGACTGGCGTGTGAGTTCCACAAAGCCGTCGATGTCGTCCGGCGGCAGAGCCTCTTCAAACCAGACAACCCCATAATCCGCCAGCATTCTCGCTGTGTTCCGCGCCCAGTTTGTGCCGTGAGGCCAGAACTGTTCACTGCCTCCGGCATCCACCATCAGCTCGACATCATCACCCACCGTCTGCCGCGCTGTCTGCACAAGCAGCTCATCGAAGGCACGGTCGCGGCGACCAAAAGGACGCCAGCCCATCTTGATCGATCGAAAGCCCCGCTGCACGACACTTTCGAGGTTTCTGGCGAGCTGTGCCGGTTCGTCAAACAGAATCGAACCGTAAGGGCGAATGCGATCACGATATGAACCCCCAAGAAGCCTTGAGACCGGCTGACCACAGGCACGGCCGAAAATGTCCCAGAGCGCGATGTCGATGCCACTGATCGCGTGTGTCACCGATCCCCCACGCCCCTGCCAGAACGTGGACTGATGGAGCGTCTCTGAAACCCGCTCAGGCTGATTGGCCGGCTGACCCCGCAGGAGCGGCCAGAGCAGCTCAAGGGCCCCCTGAATCAGTCTGCCCGAGGTAAAACAGCTGCCGCAGCCGCTGATCCCCGCATCCGTGTGCACAAACACCAGCGTGTGCAGGTTTTCCTGGGGTTCGTGCCCCTGCGGCCAGCCACCGTCCACCGTGGCACCCGTCAATGGGCACACGTCCACACCGATAATTTTCACGACAGCAGTCTCCGCACGGCCACGAATGAAATCACCCGGCGAGCATTCTCGCGGGGAATCTGCTTTTGTCCACAAACCAGCCTGTGTTCAGGGGAAAGTCCCGGGATGTCACCTCGTTTCAGGAACAGCAACGGCGCGCGGAGCATCTCAGGCCTTTGTTCTGCGATGCTGACGTCGTGCAAGTTCCCCAATTGCTGAAGCTGTCTTCGGTCCGATACCGTGCCTCACTCCTGAAGATCGCCCTGACCCGGCGTTCCCAGTGAACTTGTGTTCGGCAACTTGACAAGGCCATCAGTCAGTCCAACCTCCGTCAGGCGACCCTCGATCAGACATTTCAGGAGGTGCCAACCGTTACCGGCCAACGAGTCGCAGGAATCCGAAAAGCGGACAAACCCGGCCGAAATCGCCTGTTCCTGTGATTCCGAATTGAGTCGAAAACCGAGCGTTTTTATGGCGGTTCATTCCTGGAGAACGGACTTCCCCCGCCACGGCGTCCGTGTCTCTCTGCAGAACCACCCGGTCTGCGAAGAACGCCGGAACAATATGAGTTGCACTGTCGCAGGATCAACCCGGTTGAAGTGACCTTCAGCGTTTTCCAGCACGGTCCCGATAGTGCTCGTGTGCACACCAACGTGTTTTTGCTGCCATGTCGATCATCCTTTTTTCAAGGGAGTGCGCGATGATGTCTGCGAATTGGTGGTTGTCTGGTCCTGTGCAGACCCTCTTTCACAAAACTGCCGGGATTTGTCGTGGTGGCCTGTTTGTGGCTGTTCCCTGGAACTTCCCGTGGGTTTGCCCAGGGAGAGCGACTCTATCACTGGAACGGGCCACCCGTGAAATTTGACGACGGCAATTTTCTCGTTGAAATCGAGCCCCCGCCGGGGATGATCGCTGTTGAGTTGCACTCACCGACATCTGTGGGCGGTGAAACAACACTGATGTTGTCAGATGAAGTGAAGGCTTCGTTTGCTGATGATGGTCAGTCACCTGACCGCGAGGCGAAGGACGGGTTCTATTCAGGCTTCATTCCCGGGAATGTCAAAGAAGAAATCCTGCGATACGAATCGGTAGTTGACTTCGTCATTACTGCCCCACTGGATCGCCACGAATCCGGGTGACCAGCGCGGCGTCCCGGAAGTTTCAACCGCGCTGACCACACCGGGGTTCAGAACGATAGTCCATGCGGCGGTTACGGGCACACGACGGGATGCATCGGGGTGCACTGGCCCGGCAGCGCTTTCGTGCCGGTATTGGCCGCTTGACAACTCGCAGCCAGTGGACTCGCCCTTCAGCAGGTTGCTGTCGCGAGACTGCTCCTGGGCCTGGTTCGGCATCCCGAGTTGGCTGGATGAAGCAGACTGCGAGCGCCTCGGGGAGTCGAGGGTAGGAAAATG
Source organism: Planctomycetota bacterium (assembly GCA_046074585.1). GTDB lineage: Bacteria > Planctomycetota > Planctomycetia > Planctomycetales > Planctomycetaceae > SXXK01. Next base: position 24,411 of record JBJTOM010000196.1, read on the forward strand.
TGAATCCTCCCTGCTCAAGACGCCTGCTTATGACGTACCAACCACACAGTGCGATCTCCGGATCGGTGCGAAGAAGAAGCGGCGCACCGATTCGTACCATCCAGCGAAAAGCTGGCAGCGCAAGCGGCACCTTTAGCCAGGGTACCTCCTGCCTCAGACTCCGCATGAACTCTGAATTACTCACCGGATTTGGGCTGCTGGCCACGTAGATACGAACCATGCTGCTGTCGGTGAGGCCGCGTTCAAACAGCCGATTCATATCCTGCTCGTGGATCCAACTCATCCCCTGCCGGCCACTGCCGACGGAGCCGCCAAGGCCACATCGTGCGCGTGGCACGAGTTTTGAGAGCGCACCACCCCCGGCACCGCGATTCCTGCCAATCACGAAGTTCGTCCTGAGCACGACCCCACGCTGCTGCGACAGCAGCGATTGTGCGAATTCGGACTCCCACGCGAGCCCGACCGCTGGAGCCAGCCCATAACCAGCAGGGCTGTCCTCATCACACCACACAGTCGGCGGATCACCGTAAATATGAGCAGTGCTCATCTGCACCCATACCGGAGGTGCCGCAGCGATTGTTCGACAGGCGGCGCCCAGCACTCGCGTCGCCTCAACTCGAGATCGCAGAATCTCGTCGCAATGGTCGGGCGTCTTGACACAGTCGACAGTGCGACCCACGAGATTCACAAGTCCGTCTGCACCATCCAGACATTCAGACCACTTGCCCGGTGATCGCCCATCCCAAGCCACATGCTCCCAGGGCCCCGCAGGCCGCGGCCGATTTCGCGACAGAATCGCAACCTGCCAGTTGGCAGCGGCAAGATGCGAGGCCAGCGATACACCCAGAAATCCGCTGCCCCCCGCAATGACCACACGCTTTGACTGCGATGTCTGCGTAATGAGCACCTGAATTGGCAAACGAGCAACCAGCCGCAACCATTCACCTCACGTCTACGGTTTGTTGGAGAAACACGGCGTTTTCATTCATCCTCCCCCGAACTTGCCTGATGCAGGCTGATTAATATGCCGGTTGGCTGTTGGTTTCGATGATGTTCCGGACGGTTCACGATAAAACGGTCTGGAATGTTGACACGTCAACAGTTCTCGATGGTGTCCTCCCACACAGCCCGCAACAGGTCCAAACCGCACCACCGGGGACACTCCCTGCAAGGATCGGAAGGGAGACCATTGTGTCGGAAAACAGGTACCGGAGGTTGCGGGGGCGACCTGAGAATTGAGCGTCCGCCGTTCATGAACGCATTGGCGAAACAGTCCGCTAAATGCCTTCAACACCACGCACGGCAGGATTCGCTCAGGCTGCACCACGCAAAAAACGTCACGTCACGGCTCCTCATGCCCATTCTCTACCCATCCCCGGGGGACACTCCCTGCAGCAGTCGGATGCCGGAGTTTTTTTTGGGGGGGGGGGGCAAATATTAGCACTGAAGGCTGGCACCGCTGGGACAGAATGTGTGCGTTGCTGCAACCGTTGCAGTTCACAGCCCATGAGCGCCAACAGTGAGGCATCATGTATGGTGGTTTCTGAGTCATCCCTGCCACTACCATGGCAGAATGCTCGAATGTTTCTCTGTTGCAACGCCGAATGAGAACCCGCCCATCACCCGCTCGCTCAGCCTGCCCAGGGACACTCCCCGCAGTGACCGAATGGCGGGGAGAAGCAGATGGAGGGAAGAGGAAGGCAGACGGAGAACAAGACGGCCGTACAACGTCACTGAGCAGACCGAACCCCGCGAAATCCGGCAGGATCCCGGCAGCAATTGTGCTGCCCGGCCGTCCCGGATTTCGCTCTATTCCAGGGATGCATTCCGAGGTTGATCGTGCGGTTGACCGGAGACCTACGTACACGACGGACGCTGATCACAGTGCTGGCAGGTAGAGCGCTGAAAATGCGGGCGGCACAGCCGTTGTTCCCACTTCATTGCCTGCTGCGGGCAGACGGGCATCCATCCATGCATCCCCGTTCAAACCCTGCACTGCGTTTGGACGGTCTGTGGTCTGATCCGTCATTCTGCACTCAAAGAGACTTTTCAAGGGCCAACTGCGGGGCGCATGCACCGTTACGGCGCGAAGACAGTGTGCTACGGACAACTATGTCGCCGGCGGAATCTGCATGACAGGGTGACCGGTTGTGCACTTGCGAAAGATGGCACGCGCTGCTGGTCGAACATAAGCGCGGTGGTGACCCTTTTTGGGCACGTAGGCATCCATGGTTGCTGGCTGACCGGCAACGTGGCTGAAGAGGTCGTCGAAATCACCGACGAGGGCTAGCCATGCCTCTGGTGACAACTTCAATATGCTCAACAGCGAGGATATTTCCTGTGACACCATCGCTTGTTCAGACAGAAATCCATCGCGTGTCAGCCGCAGCAGTTTTTGGTAGTCTGGAAGATTGATTGACACTGCAGGCTGGTCACTGCAGCGGAAGCGGGGAGCCGTGGAGCTTTCTCGGCCCGCAGCGAATGGCACTTCTTCGGTGTTTCCGATCGGAGCCAGATGATTGCAGCAGGGATGGCTGGCTGAGATTCCTGTACTGACGTTTGCAGGAGAGTCACCAGTACCATGGCTGTCGTGGGTCTCTGCTGCTGGTCGTATTACTGAAGCCAGGCAGGTGCTTTTCAGCCAGTCATTCTGTCGATGGAGGGCCGACGTGAAGACACTGGCAGAGACCGGTTTTCCCATGCGAACACGGACTGCAGCCAGATCGACATTTGCCAGTGCCGTAAAGTGAGCTGTGGCATCCAGCAGAAGCACAGCGCGGAAACGACCGTTCCAGACGCTGCCTTCCGTTCGATCTTCTCGATTGCACAACTGAGCAACCCGTTGCTGGAGTAATCGCATCAACCATGAGATATCGCTGAGACGTCTGCGAGTTTGAGAGATTCTTGATGGATCGGAGCAGAAATCTGCAATTTCTTTTTCAGTGGGTTCAGGAGCTTGTGTTCTGCCTCGACGAAGTGTTGGACAAATGCTGAGCCATCGCATGGCAATTTGTGTGTCATCAAGTGCCTGGATGACTTCAGGGCGAGACTGAAGCACGAGGCGGATTTCATGGCGGATGACGGCATGAGCATGCACGGCAATGCCGAAGTGTGCGGCGTACAGCCGGATCAGGTCCTCGATGTATTGAACTCGATGTGTATCGAGAGTGGATCCACGCGGATTTTTGGCGGGAATGAGTGATTTTTTTGTTCGGCAGCGGATGTAAAAGACGGCAGTTTCGCTGGGGGTAACGTAAGCAGAGCGGGCAGAACGAGCCATACGTGACGAACCAGAAGTAAGTTTGGAGGGAAGTTGGTTATGGACGCTGGACCGTTGTCTGAAGTCGGAGGCAGATTTTCCTGTCCAGCAAACGCCAGGTCAAACAAAAAACGGGCAAAACAAACAAAATCATTAAATACTATCACATTGATACCCGTACGTATGTTTTTTATTTTGTTTGGGAGATATGCGGCAGACTGTCTGTTTCCGGTGGAAGTACTGTCAAGTCAGCTTCGAGGCGAACGCAGTCAACGGCACACAGAATTGACGCGCATTGCCATGCCGGGTACCGTCTATGGCTTTCGAGAGCAGATTGCGGGGACACTCCCCGCAGAGGCTTTGGGGGTTGCCACAGTGAGAAACATTTCGAGCTGGTGTCAATGATCTGGCAAGGATTGCGGATGTGTATTTTCTGCGACGGGCAGGGTGATCGTCTACTTCCCCAATTGGTTTCCTTTGGAGAATTTCACTCGCCTGAATTTCCTTCCGCGTCTCCTTCCGCCCAGCCTCTCGGTGATATCGCCCCGCCCAATCGCGAAGTTTTGCGGTTTTCCCCGAGGTCTCCTGTGACCGCAACTTGAGGGGCACGACGGTGCGTGTCCCCGGGGTGCCGGGTCTTCGAAGCGACATAGCCCGTGGGATGCTCTGGCGTCCTGCCAGAAAGCTCGGGGGACAGTCCCTGAACGCCCGGGATTTTCTGAGGCATGGCGCCGCGATTCAATCTCTGAGCGACAATATCGGCGATGCAGGGAGGGCTGTCTCTGACTGCGGACGCCAACGAAGACAGACAAGACGCAAGTGATTGCGGTGGCCGTGACGCAGAGGACTGTTTTGCTGATTTTCGTCTCACGGGCTGCAAAGTGTGCTGGAGTTTGGCGATTACAGAAAGGTTGTCGCCAATGTCCAATCATAGGAAACGTGTCAATTATTCCGGCGAGGAGAAGGTCGCCATCCTCAGGGCTCACTTCGTTGAGGGGCTGCCGGTGTCTGAGGTCTGTCGGAAGTACGACATCAGTGTGACCAACTTCTACAACTGGCAGAAGATCCTCTTTGAGGGGGCGGCTCAGCTATTCGATCGCAAGCCGAACGCAGCAAACGTCCGCAGGCAGGAAGCTGCTGCGGAGAAGAAAGTCGAAGCGCTGGAGGCGAAGCTCGTTCAGAAGAACGAGGTCATTGCCGAACTGCTGCAGGAGCACGTGCAGCTAAAAAAAGCCAATGGGGACCCTTGAGTCGACGCTGGGTCCCCCACGACACCCGTGATCAGATCGTCGACTATGTGAATCGCTGGACAGAGAGAACTGAGATCTCTGCTCAGCAACTCCTCGGCTGGGCCGGCATACCGGTGCCGACATTCACCGGTTGGAGAAAGAACTACGGCCGCGCGTACGAGCACAACGGCTGGATCCCACGCGACAACTGGCTGACCGACGACGAAAAGCAGGCAATCATCAAGTTCCACTATGAGCATCCGTTGGAAGGCTATCGACGACTCACATGGATGATGATGGACGCCAACGTCGTCGCCTGCAGTCCCGGAACAGTCTACAACGTTCTGCGTCAAGCCGATGTGTTGCGTCCACGTGGCAAGGAGTCGCGCAAAGGTAAAGGTTTTGTTCAGCCACTCACCGCGCATGAGCACTGGCACATCGATGTTGCTTACATCAACATCGCCGGCACGTTCGTATTCATGGCGACCGTCATCGATGGTTTCTCGCGGCTGGTTGTAGCCTGGGACATTGCGCCGCAGATGGGAGAGAAGGAAATTGAGATCCTGCTGCAGCAAGGACGGGAGCGGTTCCCGGGGGCGCGTCCGCGGATCATCTCTGACAACGGCCCGCAGTTCATCGCGAATGACTTCAAGCACTTCGTGAAGATCTCCGGGATGACGCACGTCCGCACAAGCCCATTCTATCCTCAAAGCAATGGCAAGATCGAACGCTATCACCGCACGATCAAGGGCCAGTGTATTCGTCCTTCGACGCCGCTCACGATCGACGACGCGAAGAGAGCGGTGCGCAGCTTTGTGGAACACTACAATACGCAGCGACTCCACTCCGCCATAGGCTATGTGACACCACTGGACATGTTGGAAGGCCGCCAGAAGGCGATTCATGAGGCACGTGATCGCAAGCTGGAAGAAGCTCGGCGAACACGAGCTGACCGCCGACGTCAGGAAAAATCTTCAACGCCTCGAAAAGCCTCGCGACAACCGCCTGACTCTGACGTATCCTCCAGTGTCTTTCAGGAGGACAGGGCTCTGCTGGGAAGCAACCCGAGCGCCTGAGAGATGCCGTCGACAGATCTTCTGAACCAAACAGTACTGGGTTCCAGGTTAGAACTGTGGCTGCATTCGGCAGCCACCCGTGTTTCCATTATCGCCCGGCCAGCAAACAGCCTGCGCAAACAAAACAAAACTGTTGATGGCCAAAAGCGATAAATCCCGGGGGGGCTGGCGGCTGGCCCCCAGCATTCTTCAAAATAGCTCACCAAAGAATTCGTCCGCCGTTCTTCAACATCTCTCCACAGGCCAAACTCTGAGTCCCGTCTGACCAGTACACAGAATGGGTGCAACGCATGGTAACAGCCATGGCGGACCCTGAAGCGTTCGCTGTTTCGACGGGAAACTCAGAAGTCCCAGGCCAGTCGCATGCCGAAGCCGTC
>JBJTOM010000197.1:0-4052 GCA_046074585.1 Planctomycetota bacterium
TCGGAGCCCTCCAGAGGGCCGCTTACGGGTACAGAGATCAACAATACTTCATCCTCAAGCTCTTCGCCCTTCACGAGGCAAAATTCAAATTCCTCGTCTAAATACTTGTACAACGCTGCGCACCATATTTGACGTAGAGCCCGTTTTTCAATATCTCTCCACACGCCAAACTCTGAGTCCCGTCTGACCAGTACCGGCAATGGAAAGGGGGAGTCAGTGGTTTTCTCTGCGAGTCCTGAATAGACTGCAGTGACCGTCCGGCCTGCACGACATACCCTCGGGCAGAAACGCAGACCATGCCCCGGCAGACTCGCGAATCGCAGCGGGCCGACATCAACAGGACTCAGGAATGAATGCTCACCGAAAGACACCGTTTGTCGTACCAACAGCGGTCGTCACATTGCTGCTCACAGTCGTTCTGTTCTTCAGCATCGAGCGTCCGACATCAGACAGCCGAACGTCTGCTCAAAAACCTCAAGCCAGCCTCAGTGACGCTGCAGAGACGACATCCAAACCTGATTCTGCCGGCCTGAATGTTCGAACGGTATTACCAGCCACCAGAGAGAACGTCGTCACCAATAGTATCGGAATGCAGCTGATGCGGATTCCGATCGGTGAATTCTGGATGGGCTCTCCTGCCAGCGAACCCGGTCGGTGGGAGGGCGAACACCGGCATCGGGTCGGGATTACAAAGTCGTTTTACATGGGGATTCACGAAGTCACGATCGGCCAATTTCAGCAATTCGTGAATGCCACGGCATACAGGACGGCCGCTGAGAGCGACAAAACAGGCGGCTTCGGGTTTGATGGATCCGGACGTCCGATCAAAGGCCGTTATGACAGAGCGTTCAGCTGGAAATCGACGGGATATGCCCAGACCGAACAGCACCCCGTCGCAAATCTCACATGGGATGATGCCAATGCATTTCTGCAGTGGCTAAGCCGCGAGGAATCGGTCCGGTATCGGCTTCCCACGGAGGCGGAGTGGGAGTACGCGTGTCGTGCCGGGGCCGACAGCACGTTTCAGAACGGTCTGAGTGCGCAGGAGGTGACGACGATCGGTAATGTGGCGGATCTGAGTCTCAAGGCGGCCGGCGTTGACCTTGATAAGGATTCGGACTTTACCTTTGCGAAGACGGATGACGGCTACGTCTTCACAGCACCGGCTGGAAGTTTCCAGCCAAACGCATTCGGTCTGTATGATATGACGGGCAACGTGTGTGAATGGTGCAGTGACTGGTTTCAGGAGAATTACTACATCAGTTCCCCGGCTGTCGATCCCCAGGGCCCGGAAACCGGTGTTTTCCGGGTCTTTCGCGGTGGTGGCTGGCAGGCATGGTCCCGGCAGGTCCGGGCCGCAAATCGCGCCCGATTCGGCCCCGATTTTCGGGCGGGGTTCCTTGGCATGCGAGTCGTACGGGAAGAGGTCACGTCGAACGCCGATGCCATTGCCGCACCACCGCAGCTGACCTCAGCCACCGGGAACCAGCAGGGCTTTACAAATTCGCTGGGGATGCGATTGACCCGGATTTCGCCCGGCAGATTTCTGATGGGATCCCCGAAGGCGAAACAGGATCACGAGGAATTCCAGCACCCGGTTCAGATGACCCGTCCGTTCTATCTCGGGACTCATGAAGTCACTGTGGCCCAGTTTCGCAGATTCGCAAATGAGACTGGGTACAGGACAACAGCAGAGACGGATGGGCAGGGCGGGAATGGTTACGACGATCAGCGAAAGAGCATCTATGACCCCAAATTCAACTGGATGAATACCGGGTTTCGCCAAAGCGAGCAGCACCCCGTGACGAACCTGACACGACTGGATGTGGATGCGTTTCTGCAGTGGTTAAGCGACAAGGAATCTCGGGACTACCGGCTGCCGACTGAGGCGGAATGGGAATATGCATGCCGTGCGGATGCAACCCAGGAAACGCAGACTGTGGGTGAAGGCAATGTGGCGGACGGCGCGTTCCGTGAGGCACATATCCAGTTGCATACTGCGGATGGAAATATGGCTCCATTCAAAGACGGCTATGTGTACACGGCACCCGTCGGAAGTTTTGCGCCGAATGCATTCGGACTGTTTGACATGACTGGAAATGTTGCTGAGTGGTGTGCCGACTGGTTCCATGAACAGTCGTGGCAGCAGTCATCAGAGAATGATCCCTCAGGGCCCGCTACCGGATCCGAACGTGTGGTGCGGGGAGGCAGCTGGAGATCGACGCTGCCACAATATCGACGCACACGACGCGATCGCCATGAACCCACATTCCGTTCCACTGGGATCGGACTGCGAGTGGCCATGACGGCACCCGATGAAGTCAGAACTGCGGGTGGTCAGCCTGGAACAGATGTGAATCCCAACGCTGTCGCTGCGTCAGAACCACCGCACGCGCCTGCGGGCGCGGTCACGGAGCCCGTTCCTGGGACCAGTCCGCTGGCAGAAGGTCTGGCTGGTCCTGTCATCGTTCGGCTGAATGAACCCTGGTCGCACTTTTCGGTTGGAGGCCGCGGACGTTACTTCGTCTTTCATCAGCCGAATGCTGGCAGCCTCGTGATCGTGGATGTTTCCAGCGGCAGCGTGGTGCACGAAGTGAAACCGGTGCTCGACGATGTGTTGTTTGCTGCCGGCGCAGAGGCGTTGTTTGTGGCAAGGCCGGCTCAGGGGACGCTTGAACGCATTTCACTGGAATCATTCCGCAGAGAGAAACTCTCCAGCCTGCCAGTCACATCTCCTCCCTACGCCCTCAAAATCGGCACCAGCGCCGTCTCGCCACTCTTTCTGGCATGCGACTCCGATGCCTGTCTGATCGACGGCAGGACGCTGGAGCGGACTGGTGACTCGATCGGGGCCAGAGGTCAGTATGGATACGAGTTCCAGCTGTCCGCAGACGGCCAGACGGCGGTTGGAATTGTCACCGGACTGAGTCCTGCTTCGTGGCAGCGCATGATTGTCGGAGAACCCGGGACTCAGTCGATCGGGTCGACAGGCAATCACGGAAAAAACTGGTCCGGCCCCACCGCTGATGGAAGTCTGATTCTGATTCAATCTCAGGAGTGTGATCGGAACCTTCGCAGAATTGCGATGGGTTTGTTCGCCAAGGATCGGTTACTGCCTGCCGTTGATCCACGCTACTTCCTCGCAGTGCAGTTCGGCACCGGAAATGTGCAGTGCCAGATCTGCAGCGTGGCCGACCGCCGCACAATCTACACGCTCCGGAATTTCGAAGATATGGGGCTTACCGGAAGCAGTCAACAACAGCAGTCCATCCGAGACCGACTGGAAAAGGATCGGGATTCGTCCTTCTGGCTGCTGCCGGATCTGAAGTCGTTCGTCACCCTGAACTGGGATCGACAACGGATTTCGATTTATCCGTTTGACCTGGAAGAGGCCTTGAAGAAGAAGGGTGAACCCTGGCTCTATGTGACGTCGATTCCACCGCTGAACGCCGTGCGAGGATCCGAGCTGTCGCATCAGTTTCAGGCATTGTCGAGTTTTGACACGGTCCGGTACAGCCTTGAATCCCCCGTGGAAGGGATGTCACTGTCCCCGGAGGGTGAACTGCACTGGAAAGTTCCCATCGGCTTTGAGCAGGACGCTGTGCGAGTGCTGGTGCGAGCGACGTCAAACGACATTGAAGCGTTTGTTCAGTTTGAAGTGACCGTTCAGGATCCCCCGAAAGAAGTGCCCGAACCCCGAAAGGACGCTCCGGCAACGAAGTAAGAATCCGGCCTTGCGGGTTCGCACTGTGCCCGGGTGCTGGCATCGGTCGCACGCCATACGAGGGTCTGAATCAGGGATACAGAGCGCGGCATTTTTCAAGTCGGGTGCCTTTGCTGTCGGTGACTGCGAAGGAGGCGTCTCCGTGCATGGTGACTCCGGCATAGCGTCCATCTTTGGCCATGATGTAGAAGTTGATGCCAAAGTCCGGCCGGCCGTTGCGATCGCGAAGTCGGGGTTCGGTGGTTTTGGCGATGCGTTGAAGAATCTCCATGCCGGCTTCTTCCGGCGATGCGCCGTGGCGCATGAGTTCAACAGCGGCGAAGGACGA
>JBJTOM010000198.1:0-5116 GCA_046074585.1 Planctomycetota bacterium
CCACCGCCAGGCTCGTCAGCAGCAGCCAGCCGGCGCAAACGCCCGCTGCACGCAGCTGCCGCGGTCTTTTTTCCGGCGATTTCAGCATATCCGGGCTCGGTCCGAGTCGACTCAGGAGTGGGGCGTAAAATCACCCAAAAAGATGGATGACCGTCACAGGATTGCAGATTTCCCCGTTTCAACTCAAGATGAATTTGGCGGGAATGTGGCAACATCCCTGCCGGGGCCCCTGGAATTGGCAGCGTTCGAGGGGCGAACGGCATGACCGGACCGTTTAATGCAGCCATGTGCCCAAAACGGCTGATTTGCACGCCACACCGTCCGGCAGGAAGGGACGCGGTGGCGCATCCATATCAGGTGTCCTTAACACCGTTTCACCATCCCAGCCTCGCTGTCCCGGCAGAACGACTTACCACGCATGGCACGTGGGTTTACGCAGTTCGTGGCATCCCGCGAATGACCGCGGTGATCACCCCCAGCACCTGACGCGTGGTGGGCGTGTAACTACCGGGAATGAGCGGTGAGAGTTGTCCGATGCCTTCGTTCACCGTGCAGATGATCAGCGAGTGACGGTCGTCCAGAGCGGCCACGTGGACGCCGTTTTCCAGAGATCGTTCGGAATCGATGAGCAGATAGTCGCCACTGGCGATGTTGAGCACGTTGAAAGAGCTGCCTTCGACCCTGAGACAACCGACAGAGCGACTTTGGAAGAGCTGGTGAAAACTGACGGTTTCGTCGGAGCTGACTGCGGGCTGAATGGGGCCACTGGGGGCGGCCGATCCGATGTAACGAACCGCCAGACGCTGCTGGTTGCCGTCAGCCAGCTGGATTGCACGAGACATGTTCTGTCCGCGCGTGATGAGTCCTTTGCGTTCGAGTGCCCGCAAATGACACATCACGCCGTTGGGTGAACGGATATCGAAGTGCAGACCAATTTCCCGAACCGTTGGACCCAAACCCTGATTAAGGATTCTGTCCTGAAGGTAGTCGAAGATTTCTCGCTGTCTGTGGGTCAGGCTGAGACGACGAGCGTCCCCGTCGTTGCGCTGACCGCCAGACCCCTGGGGGCGGAGCTTTGCCACGGTTTTGTAATCCTTGACTCTGTCCTGTCCGATGCGAACAGATTTCCCAGCGAACCTTTACGACGCAAATCCACGCGCGGTTTTCACGGCCAGCAACACAACGCCGCACCGCTGGCAAAAACTAACGGGTTTTGCCCCCCAGACTAACACTCGAAATTGGAAAGAAAACGACAATTCCTTCAACTTTTCGAGCATGGTGAGAAATAGCAACTGGAGCTGGAAATAGATTTTCCGGACATCTCAGAATTTGCGCATTTCCAGTGGTTTTTTCGATAGAAAATTTGTTTGAGAAATCGTTGTGTGCGAGTGGTGCACAAAACTGGAACCTGACTTTACAACGCTCGTCGCCGGAGCAGTCTTGCCAGCGGCACTCCCGATAACTCCACCCGCACCTCCTCCTCCCATTCAGAAGTCGTCTTTCTCTATTCCGGCCGCAGGTCTGCCAGCCGATGGAGCACCAGCAGACGCTCAGGAGGTGCTTCACCGGATTCCCCGTACAGATACGGCACAAGCCGAATGCGTCGCTCAATCACCACCGGCACCAGCAGCTGCAGATCGCTCAGCTGATACGGATGACTCACGGGCGCCACATGCACAATCGCCCCTTCAGGAACCTGTTCCCAGAAACGGCCATTGAGCGAATCGCTCCAGTAGCATGCTTCCAGCCCCAGCGCTGCAGCGCCGCGATTGCCCCCGCAGAGGACACCATACTGGTTGATCGCAAACGGCTGAAAGATCCACGGGAGCGGTCCCAGCAGTAATGCGGCGATCAGGGCACAACGAAGCCGGGCGGAGCAGCCAGTCAGCCATTCCGCCCAGCCGCGCCCTGCAACCACAGCGATTCCGGGCAGACTGGGAAGAAACAGACGAACTCCGTCGTACACTGGCACGCCAGGCAGCGAGAACACGACCAGCGGCACAGCGGAGCTCAACAGCAGAAAACGTTCCACCCGATCCAGTGCACCGCCCCTGCAGGCTCTGAGAATCAGCCCGGTGACAGTTGCGAGGGGCAGTGAACACATCAGCATCACCCACGGATAATGCCATGGCACAAGGCGGTCTTCGAAGCGTGTGCCCAGGTACCAGCAGTAGAGCACACTGCGATTGCTTGTGCTGCTGTTGGTGCGTCCCAGATAACGCAGGGTGTGTTCCAGCGGATCCTGCCACAGCCACGGCCAGCCGATGAACGCGATGATCAGCCCGGCGAAGGTCCAGGCGACGACAGGTCGCAGGGCCTTGCCGCGATGCAGCAGAACGCTGAACAGACAGACCGCGGGCGGCAGCAGAATTCCGTGGACTTTGGTGAGCAGCAGCAGGCCCCAGCAGGCGCCGGCAAGGAGTGCCTGGGTGGTGGTGGGTGGTCTGGACTTTGTCCACCACGCGGCGAGCGGAATCGTGGCGGCTGTCCATGCAAGGTTGGTGCAGGTTTCCAGGGCAGCCAGGCGGGCATGTCCGACAAGCACCGGCATGCCGATGACCAGCAGTGCAGAGATCAGCGCCGTCAATGTGCCAAACCGGCGACGGCAGAATTCCGTCAGCAGCAGCACGGTGAGACCGAAGGCGAAGGCTGAGCCGAGTCGTGCAGCTGCGACGTTGCAGACTGCGTCTTTGCTGCCTGGCACGAGCCATCCCAGCCATTCATGGGCACAGCCAAGGGTGAAGCGGCCGAGCGGTGGGTGGTCTGGCAGATGTTCGGGTTCGCGAAAAACCTGCGCGGCGTTTTCAGGGAGCCACAGGAGTGGCCCGAAGTCGCCAAACCCCCTTGCAAGGCGCACTCCCTGTTCGATGTTGAAGGATTCATCGAGCGTCAGGCCGGGGCCGTCGGGGAGCGAGGAATGGCTGAGTCCGGGGTTGACGAACACAGCAGCGACGCAGGCGGCCGCGAGACCTGTGAGCAGGCTGAACAGGAATGGCGGGCGCATGCAAAGATTGCTTTTCGAGCGGGCCTACATGTTGGTTTTGGTATCGCCACCGGTCCCGCCAGCAACTTTCTGCAGGGCGGCGTTGAGTTCTCGGTCGTACCGGTGGTCGCGACTGTAAATGCGAAAGATCAGGAAGCTGGTGGGAAGGTTTTTGAAGAGTTCGTCATCGTCGAGCACATGTGAGAGTCCGCTGGCGGGATCGTACCAGTAGTTCTGTTTGCCGGCCGGTCTGCGGGCGCTGGGGCGGTGGTAGTGCCGGGCCACGTCGATTCGCAGCGGGATGTCCCGGAGCGGTTTGGGGAGCGCGTCACGAACGCGACGTTCCACAAGATCGGGTTCTGAAAAAATCGTCGTGCTTTCCGCCTGACCGCTGTGGAAATGCATGGACCGTTCACAGGCCATCCGCCACATTTCCTCGCGGTTGAAAATCGCTCGCCAGTGCAGCCCCAGCTCGCGCAGCGTGGGATCAGTGCTGGAAGCCCAGCGCGACACATCAATCAGGAAGGAGGTTTCGGTGAGTCCCTGGTAGGCGGCCAGATGTTCAAGCGGATTGCCGGGGAAGAGTCGCTTCATGGTCTGAGTGAAGTGGTCTTCGAGGGCGATATCGATGCCGCGAACCGTGCGGTGAAAATAAATCGTGCGAAACAGATTGGCACGGGTTTCGATGAAGTTGATGAGCGTTGGCAGCCCGCGGGCGTGAATGGTGAGCCCGTTCTCGGTGAAGAAACTGTAGTGAATCAGGCGGGAAATGTCGAAAGCCTTCGTGTTGTAGCCCGACATGTAGGCGTCCCGCAGCACGAAGTCCATGTTGTCGACGGTGTAGATGCCACTGAAGAGCGACCGCAGCCTGCGAAGCCAGTCGGGCTGGCCTTCAACATCGTCCGCGTGACCGGTGGGACGCCGAATGAGCCAGGCAACCTGCACAGGATCCAGCTCTTCCAGAGGCTGCAGACGGCCGTTGGGGTTGCGGCGAATCCGGCGAATCAGATCCCCCAGCTCGTGCTGAATAATGTGGCTGCCAATGTCCTCGTGCGTGAGCCCGTATTGTTCCAGATAGTGATCGTCGAAGAAGTGTCCGAAAGGACCGTGGCCAACGTCGTGGAGCAGACCGGCGATCCGCACGAGGCTCTCTACACAGGCACGGGACGGCACGTTGCGACAGACGTCACACAGCGATTCATACCATGCCTGCACCGTGATGGAACCCAGATGCATGACCCCCAGCACATGCTGAAACCGCATGTGCTCGGCCGATGGAAACACCCACCATGCCGTCTGCAGCTGATGAATCTGCCGCAGACGCTGCACCCACGGATGATCTATCAACTCCTGCTCGGACGCCTCACCGGCCGGCAGACCCTGGCGGGAGATGAACGGGATGTAGCCGTGAATGGGATCGTGAGACAGACTTTCTGAATTGAAGTCGCGAACCATGGAGCGGACTTTGCTGAGCGAACAGGGGACCGTTGGGAGTTGCAGGATGATAACGGCAGGTCGGTGGTGTGTCCAAGGGCGTTGACTCTCGGGCAACGGGCGGATCTGGCTGCCCTCTCTCCTCAAAGGGGAGATGGGGGATTTGAGCCGCTGATTGCCCTGTCACCCCGTTGGGAACACCGCGTTCGTCACCCGCAATTTCACCGGTTTTGAGGTCAGCACTCGGCGGGGCTTCTGTCGGGTGCGTAAATACCCAGGATCGGCGCCCGTGTTTGACGCGTGCGGAGCCTGAACTGCATTCACTTGTACCAGCGTTCGAGCTTCAGAGCGGGCTGAGGGTGTCAGGAGGCGGCAAAATCGGGTTCGCAGGAGTCGCCGTCCACGGAGGATGCATGCCTGCGGTACGACTCAACTTGAAGTCACCATGCGGGAATAAAGCGGCCCGCCGTTGGAGCTGCCGTTGCAGATCGCTGGTCAGGGCGAGGGTGGGATGGTGAAACGGTGTAAAGACCACCTGATTTCGTACTTTGGATCAGCTCCACCGTGACAAGGCGTGCAGTGGATGTCAATCCCCCGGCAACGGTGCGCGCCAGCGCGGCCAGAACCCCATCAGGAACGCACCAAAGCCTGACCGGCCGATTGACATCGACCGCACGCCACAGGACGTTTTTTGTGGAC
>JBJTOM010000199.1:0-17196 GCA_046074585.1 Planctomycetota bacterium
CTGGGGTGCTGTCGGGTGTCAGATCGGCGGCAACCCCCAGGAAAAATTCGCATGGTGGTGTGGTTGGGGCGGGTTGGGAGATTTGTTTGGATTTTGTCGAAGATTCCTGTCAGGCAAGCGGGGCAGTCTGCGTTGTGAAACTTCCGTTGACCAATCCTTCTAAATGGATACAATTGGCGGAGTTGATGGTTGGCGAAGTTCCGGAGATTCCAGAAGTTGAGGCAGATTCGACGAGATGAACGGCCCCTGAAACGCCGAAATCTCACAGAAATCCGACTGCTAAAGCTCACCGAAACTCCCAAAGCCTGCACTTCAACAGCTCCATCAGATTTTCCGGTCAGGTGATTTGGACATCACTCTCGATCGTGACATCGATGGGGTTGTCGTCTTCAGTCAAAGGCGACTCACACCCTGTCCCCACCAGGACTGCCTCGTGGCTCTGGTGTCGGTGGGGGTGGTGAAGCGCCAAGGATGGCGTCTGGTTTCCACCGGACGATGGCATGCTGCATCGGCGGCTCATCGCTTTCTTCCAAACGGATTGTGCGCATGAAAACAGTATTTACGACTGGCGAAGCGGCCAAGATCTGCAAAGTCAGTCAGCAGACCATTATTCGATGCTTCGACTCCGGGCAGCTGCGGGGGTTCCGCGTGCCGGGGTCCAAATTCCGCCGAATTCCCCGCGATGTGCTCTACAAATTCATGAAGGAAAACGGCATCCCCACGGACGCCCTCGAAAGCGGCAAGCGCAAAGCGCTCATTGTCGACGACGACCCGGAACTTGTGGAACTCATCACAGACGCACTGGAGGCCGATGGTCGCTTTGAAGTCCGGACGGCCAACAACGGGTTTGATGCTGGAATGATGGTTCGGGAATATCACCCGGATGTGATCGTGCTCGACGTAATGCTCCCGGACATCAACGGCAAGGAAGTCTGCCAGCGCGTCCGCAGCGACTCCGCTTTGGATGATGTCAAAATCATCTGCATCAGCGGGATGGTCGAGCAGGACAAAATTCAGGATCTCAAAGCAGCAGGCGCCAATCATTTCCTGCAAAAGCCGTTCGAGGTGGAATCTCTGATCGATACCATCTGCAGGCTACTCGATATTGAACAGACGGCTGCGTAAGCAGACACCGAAGTTCCTCAGGAACCTCAGCGGCCGCCCTTGTGCGGCCGTTTTTTGTTGGCGGAGTAGCATCGTGGTGGACACCGGAGCTCCGGCGAATGGGCCGGCAATCGCCCTGCAACTGGCTTCCGCGCTGACAAATCCTGCTTCCTGGGCTGTTCGAGCCGAACAGGCCGGCGACTTCTGGGTGCGCTGCTGCAGTGCTCCTGCCGTCTTATTTCTCGGGGTCAGACCTGAGGGTGGTTTTCAGGTGGTGAGTGTTCGGGAACGGGCTGACGGGACGATCGGGATTGACCGCCGACAGCTGGACGGGCCCGCCGGATGGCTGCTCAGCCCCGACCGTCTGCTGGCCTGTGCAGCGGAAACCGGCCTGTTGAGTGGACTTCAACTGGCGGTGCATCGCTGGCCGGAACTGCTGAGTGCTGTGATTGTGCAGACCGGTGATTCAGCGGCCTCCCCGGTTGAATGCGATTCGCTGCCTGTTGCCATGGCCCGACAACTGTTCAGCCGTGTCAGCGATCGGGGACTGTTCATACCGGATCCGGAGTGTCTGGAGGCGATGGCCGAGTATGCGGCGGGGGCGGGACATGAGATCAATAATCCCCTTGCCAGCATCATCGGTCAGACGCAGTTGCTGCTGAAGTCTGAGCAGTTGCTGGAACGTCGTCAGGCGCTGGAGACCATCGGTGCGCAGGCGTGGAGAATCCGCGACATCATCGGCAACTCCATGCTCTTTGCCCGTCCTCCTCAGCCAGTCCCGCAGTCGCTCAATCTGATCGCCTTAATTCGGGAGTGTCTGTCGGCGTTGCACGGGCTGGCTCAGGAGCACCGGGTGGAGTTTCGTTTCAGTGCGGCCACTGAAGAACTGCCATTGCAGGCGGACCGCGGGCTGGTGGGACAGTTGGTCAGTAGCCTGGTGCGAAACAGCCTGGAGTCAATTCGGGGGGCAAATCGGGCCGGGCGAGTAGAGGTGGAGGTGCGTCGCGTCGCTCCTGATGTGGTTTCCCTGACGATTCGGGACGATGGTCCGGGAGCGGGCAGCG
The DNA here is from genome assembly GCA_046074585.1 of Planctomycetota bacterium. GTDB lineage: Bacteria > Planctomycetota > Planctomycetia > Planctomycetales > Planctomycetaceae > SXXK01. The sequence goes on from JBJTOM010000199.1 coordinate 2,169, forward strand.
AGGAAATTCGGCGGCATTTATTCAATCCGTTTTTTTCCGGACGTCCTGCCGGGCGTGGTTTGGGGTTTGGCCTGAGTCTGGCATGGCAGATCGTGCGGCTGCATGGGGGACTGATTTATGCCCTGGAACACGGGACGGGGGGGCTGTCAGTGGAGATTGCGATCCCCGCACCTCCGCAGATTGGTCACAACCGTTAAGCTGCGTGAATTCGGTTGGTCCGGGCCGGCTGGATGGGGCAAGCGACACAGGATTTCGCGCCGGATTCGGGATTGTGATGTTGAATAGGCACACTGGAAAACCGGAGCCCCCCAACACAGGAGCAGACTCGTGACCGCCGCAAAACTACAGGGTATCTTCACTCCCAACCTTGTCCCTTACACGCCGGAGGGGGACATCAATGAACCGGAGTTGCGGCGGTATGCTGACTGGCTGATTGCACGAGGGGTACACGGACTCTACCCGAACGGATCAACCGGTGAATTCACCCGATTCACTCCGGAAGAACGGCGGCGGATTGTTGCGATCCTTGCGGATCAGGTGCGTGGCCGCGTGCCGATTCTGGCGGGAGCGGCGGAAGCCAACGTGCGGGAAACGATTCGGGCGTGTGAGTACTACGCGTCCCTGGGAATTCGCGCCGTGGCGATTGTGGCCCCGTTCTACTACAAGCTCAGTCCGGCCTCGGTGTACGCCTATTTCGCGGAAATTGGCCGCAACACGCCGATCGATGTGACACTCTACAATATTCCGATGTTCGCGAGTCCGATTGACGTTCCGACGATTCAGCGGTTATCGGAGGAATTCGAGCGAATCGTGGCGATTAAGGACTCATCCGGCGACATCCCGCACATGATTCGCATGATTCAGGCCGTGCGTCCCAACAGGCCGGACTTTGCGTTTCTGACGGGCTGGGATGCTGCGTTGATGCCAATGCTGCTGGCGGGCTGCGATGGCGGCACCAACGCCAGTTCCGGGGTTGTGCCGGAACTTACCAGAAAACTCTACGATCTCACGGTGTCGTACCAGATCGATGCCGCCCGGGCGGTGCAGTACGACCTGATTCGACTGTTTGACACGATGATCTATTCGGCAGAGTTTCCTGAGGGCTTCCGGGCCGCGGTAGGGCTGCGGGGCTTCACGATGGGTCAGGGACGTCAGCCGTTGTCTGACAAACAGAAGCTGGATTTGACGACACTGAAACGGGAGCTGCAGTGCATGCTTTCGGCACATGGCTTTACCGACCAGCCCGTTGGTGGCTGTCCGCTCCCGGAAGGTACAGCGAGCCAGCCAAACCCGGCGGAAGTGTCGGCGATTGTGCAGCAGGTGGTGGCAGAGCTGTCACGGCGCGGACTGATGTAATGTTCAGTCCGTTCCAGCCTTTCTGCCCGCCAGCGGTTGATGAGCAGTCCTGGGTGGTTCAATGAGGAGACAGCAGAGGAGATCAGGCGCACGGGAAGGACGCCGGCTCATCAGGTCGCCGGATGAACCCGGGTGCGCCCCGGGTTATTGACCTTGACCGGGAATGCGAATGCGGGCTAGGCTCCGCAGTTTGGGCCACGGGATGTGGTTGTGATCGGTCAATTTGCCATCAGGGCCAGGGACGGGCGATGCAGAATTTTCTGCGGATTTCAACATATGTCTTTCGTCATCGCCGGCTGGTGGTGCTCTCGATCGTCTGTGCGCTGGTGGTTTCGCTGTTCTGGGCGATGAATCTGTCGATTGCCTTTCCGGTGGTCAAGGTGCTGTTCCAGAACGACAGTCTGCATGATTTCGTGGACCAGGAGATTGGTCGTCTGCAGGCATCGATCGACGCGGATACTCAGGCGCTGGACCGGATGCCACTCGATCAGGTGAAACCGCGGGCTCGGCTGCAGTACCAGATCGGGGAAGAATCGTGGAATCTGCTGATGATGACGCGGGTTCGCAATTCGGTGCTGCCGTATGTGCCTCGGGACAAGTTTGACACGATGGCAGCGTTACTGGGAGTGCTGCTGGCGGCGACGCTGTTCAAGGGAATGTTCATCTACTTCCAGGAACTGCTCGTGGGCAGTGTGGTGCAGCTGACGGTGAATGCCATCCGTCAGGACTGTTTCCGTGCGGCGCTGAAGCTGGACGTGCAGTCGCTCCAGCGGATTGGTACGGCCTCTCTGATGTCACGGATGACGAACGACATTGAGCAGATGACGATGGCGATTCGGGTGTTCGGGGTGACGCTGGTGCGTGAGCCGCTGAAGGCGGGGGCCTGTACGATTCTGGCCTTCTGCGTGAACTGGCGTCTGGCAGCGCTCTCCTGCATGATGGTTCCGCTCCTGGGTCTGGTGTTCAACTTTTTCGGACGTCGTCTGCGCCGTGCATCACATCGCACGATGGAGACGATGGCGAAGATTTACGAGTGCATCGGTGAGACATTTGGTTCGGCGAAGATTGTGATGGCATTTTCCGGCTATCAGCGACATCGGCGACTGTTTCTGGAGGCAAATCGGGAGTATTACCACGGAGCGATGCGGATTGTGCGTCTGGGAGCACTCTCGCGGCCGATTTCAGAAACGATGGGTGTGGTGGGAGTGTTCGCGGCACTGGCTCCGGGGGCCTATCTGGTGCTGCGGGAGACCGATTCGATTCTGGGAATCAAGCTGGCAGCCGCTCCGATGAGTATTGCCGAGCTGGCCACGTTATACGCACTGCTTGCAGGGACACTGGACCCGGTGCGGAAGCTGTCGAGCGTATTTGAGCAGATCAAGCGTGGCATGGCGGGGTGTGAGCGTGTTTTTGGGCTGATCGACCAGAAGACCACGGTTCCGGAACCTCGGAACGGTCGCGTGCTGATTCCGCACCAGGCGATGATTTCATTTCGCAATGTGTCGTTTCGGTACGACGATGCGGACGAGGAAGCCGGCAGTCGCCCTCCGGCGCTGAAAAACGTGACTCTGGACGTACGTTTTGGCGAGGTAGTGGCGATTCTGGGCGGCAATGGTTCCGGCAAATCAACGCTGCTGAGTTTGCTGCCGAGGTTTATGGATCCTTCCGAGGGCCAGGTGCTGATTGACGGCGTTGACATTCGAGAGCTGCGGACATTTGACTTACGCAGCCAGATGGGTCTGGTCACTCAGGAAACCCTGCTGTTCAACGACACGATCTACGAGAACATCCGGTATGGGGATCCGACGGCATCCCGGGAAGCGATTCTGGAGGCTGCGGATCGGGCTCAGGCAACCGGGTTCATCAATCAGCTTCCGGAGGGCTTCGGTACGCTGGTGGGTGATCGCGGTGGCCGACTATCCGGAGGTCAGCGACAGCGCATCGCGCTGGCCCGAGCGATTCTGCGGAATCCTTCCATTCTGATCCTTGACGAAGCCACCTCCGCCGTGGATTCGCACAGTGAAGAGATTATTCACAGTGTGTTGAAGAGTTTCGCGGTGAATCGGACGGTGTTCATTATTACGCATACGCTGAGTACTGCGTTTCTGGAGCTGGTGACGAAGATTGTGGTGATGGATCATGGTCGTGTGGTGGCCACGGGAACGCATGCGGAGCTGCTGCAGTCTGCTCCGGCGTACGCGCGTCTGCTGCAGTCTGACGCACCGGCGGCACGGGCTGCCTGAAAGATCTGACGGCATTTGTCTGCGGAAGTCCTCCATGCCCCCAAAGTCTCTTGTGCAGTGGCGATTTCTGGACGGACGTCCGGGGCATGAGAGCCAGGTTCTGGGGCTGTCTGAGGCGTTCGCAGCAATCTGTCCGGCCGTGTTTGTGGACGTACCGCTGGACGCGGGTCACCGAGGCCCGCGGGCATTTCTGACGGACCAGTTTCGCTCTCTGGAGCGGCAACCGCGTCCGCATCTTCTGATTGGCGCCGGGCACGCAACACATGCTGCCCTGCTCCGCTGCCGCCAGCTTTTCGGAGGTCGTTCGATTGTGCTGATGAAGCCCAGTCTGCCTCCCTGCCTGTTTGACCTGTGTCTCGTACCACGCCATGACCGGTTGATCCTCCCATGGCCGAATGTGGTACGAACAGCCGGAGCGATCAATCGGATGCGACCGAGCCGTCAGCGCCCAGGAGGACGCGGACTGGCTCTGATTGGTGGCCCCTGCCGACATTTTCACTGGTCTGACGTGGTGGTGCGGAACGGCATTCTGAGGGCGTTGTCGGCAGCTCCGCTGCAGTGGACGGTGGCCACGTCGCGACGCACGCCGCAAAGCCTGCTGGACGACTGGAATGACCGGCCATCAAACGTTCATTGGCAGACGACCGGCCATCTGAGTGGTGCTGAGATCGCGTCGCTGATCGGTGCTGCCGATCGCGTGCTGGTGACCAGTGACAGTATGTCGATGATCTGCGAAGCGCTGACAAGCGGCGCGGCAGTTGAACTGATTGACCTGCCATCGCGAAGAAAAAGTCGGATGTCAGTGGAAGTGCGATCGCTTGTGCAGCAGGGCTTCTGGCCGACTGCTGAGCAGTGCATCCCGGAATCTGATCGATGCGCTGCTCTGATCCTGCAGCGATTGTTCCCGGACACCATCAGTCCGCTGACTGAGGCATCGAGCGGAGTGTGTCAAGGCTGGAGGCGTCACGCGTTCGTTGCTGCGATGGCTGACGCTGGCCGGATGATCAGCGGGGCGATGCTGAGCGCCGTAACAGGCGTGCTGACGTCGGTATCCCTGCAGGAAGGCGACCCATGAATCGCCCTGCCCTGCCCCCGGAACGGCTCAGTCGCCGCACCCCGACATTCCCGTTCCCCAAAAGCCTGCTGCGGCCATTGCTGCGGTCGGTGACATCTCTCAGGGACAGGGGCTGGCTGCCAGCCGTTCCGCTGCAGCAGCATGTGGTCATTTGTGGTTTTCCCCGCAGCGGTACCACGTTGTTTCAGCTGATGCTGGAGGGCTGCATCGAAGGACCCGGGTGTCGAGGCCGGGAAATCCGTGCGATGGATCTGGCAACCTGCGGACGCCGATCACATGCAGCACTGCTTTCAAAGCGACCGAAGGATCTGTTTCTGATTCCGGAACTTCGCGAGTTTTACAGGACGCGGGGGGTGCGACTGCAGTTTATTCTGCTGCACCGGGATCCACGGAGTGTGCTCACTTCGAGACATTTTTCGCGGCCGAGCGAGTATTACCTGTCAGCCGAAGAATGGCGGCACTACTATGCTCACTGGAACTGGCATCGCAGTGACCCGGACGTTCTCTCAATCCGCTATGAAGACCTGGTGCGTGATCCTGACCCTATTGAGCAGCAAGTGCTGAAGTTCACTGGCTGGCAGTCACGCTGGAGATTCCGGGATTTTGTGAATCATGTGCCTCACGGGTTTGACGGACGGGCATTGAATTCGTTGCGAGAGCTGGAGCCGGCACGGCTTACGGCATGGCGCGAGACGCAGCATGAGCAGCGGCTGCGGGAGTTGCTGACGGAATTGCCCGAGCTGCCCGAGCGACTTGTGGGTATGGGCTTTGAACCGGACAATCGCTGGCTGCTGCCGTTTCACGGTGTTGTTTGTTCCGGAAGAGCAGCCTGACGGTGCGATATGATTCTTTCTCATCGCCATCGATTCATCTTTCTGAAGACGGCCAAGACGGCGGGAACAAGTGTTGAGATTGCGCTGTCCCGCCATACCGGCCCCGAAGACATCATCACGCCGATCTCTGCCAGCGACGAAAGGCTGCGAAAGGAATGCGGCGGCCACGGCCCGCAAAATCATCTCCTGCCACTCCGCAGTCTGACGGCCCGCCAGCTGGCTGGTGTGGCTTTGCAGTTCAGACGACCCGGCTTTTACAACCACATGTCGGCTGCCGAAGTGCGGCAACTGGCTGGTGAGGACGTGTGGGGACGGAGCTTCCGGTTTTGCATCGAACGCAACCCGTTTGATCGCGTGATTTCGCTGTACTGGTGGTGCCATCGGCGGGAGCCACGTCCATCGATCAGCGAATTTCTGCGTTCATCCCAACTGCAGCTGCTGACGAAACACGGCATCGAAATGTATACGGACCGCAGTGGCCGACTGATGGTGGATCAGGTCCTGCGATATGAGCGGCTGGAGGAGGAGCTTGAAGGGGTACGGCTGAAGCTGGGGCTGCCCGAACCGCTGGTGCTGCCGCGAGCCAAGAGCGGCCATCGGCCGGACCACCGGTCGTGGCGGGATGTGTTCAGCAGCGTGGATCGTCAACTGCTGGAAGAGCACTTCAGTCGTGAGCTGCGGCTGTTTGAGTATGAATGGTGAGAAAAAAACACCCGCAGAGTTTGTCTGCGGGTGCTGTGGAGTTCGATGGGGTACCAGGCCGGGTTACTTGAGGGAGCCCTTCTTCAGTCCGTCGCCACTGACTTCGATGGCCTTCTGCGGGTTGTCGCCCGCTTTGACCTTCACGACGTACTTGCGGTTGATGTAGCCCACTTTTTCGTGCCACACGCGGAATTCGTGCTCACCGGTCGGCAGACCTTCGATGGTGAACTTTCCGTCCTTGTCGGTTACGGCGGCATAGGGATGATCCACTGCCAGCCAGTAGGCGGCCATCCACGGATGGAAGTCGCAGGTGACTTTGAAGGGCAGCGTCTCTGCAGATTTGATTTCCATCTTTTGCCCCTTGCCTTCAGTCGTGTTCGGGGCGATGAGCACATTGGAAGCCACGTTCTTGAGGGGATAGGTGTGAGTGTTGTGGGCGATCGGGTCGCTGGAGACGACTTCGACCGTCTGGCCGGTGCGAGCGACCAGCACGTGGGGAATAAACATGCAGTTCTTCTGGTCGAAGACGACTGTTTGCTTTGCGGGTGCCTTCAGGTCGGGGTGGATGGTCTTCGGAGCTTTGGCGAGGTAGATGAAGACGTTGGCAAGCCCTTTGTTTTCAGCATTGATAACGAGATCATCTTTGTACGTGTCGGCGACGGCGCAGACTTCCTTGTCCTTAATCTCTGCGCCTTTGCGGTGCAGGAGTTCGGCGGTGGGGACGGCACCGGAAACGGTCACCTGTCCGGTGACTGTCCCCCAGTCCTGAGCGACTGCGGGGACCGAGAAGGCGACTGACAGCACTGCTGACAGCATCAGTTTTTTCATGTCTGTCTCTTTCCTGGAAACTGAGATGGGACGGCAGGGCAGCACGGCAGAGCGTCTGCCGAAGGAATTGGAATCTGTTGGGCTAACCGCACATCCGGTGCCCGGACAACAGATTTTATGGATGGTGGTGCGGGAAGTCGAATTGGCGCTGGCTGATGTGCGAGAGAAGCGTGGGAGTTTGCCAGTGTTGGGAGCATGGAACGTGAACAAACTGCCCGATCTGCCGTGTTTGCCGCGGTCTGAGTGAGCGGTTTTGGCACGACAGCGAGCGGAGCAGCACGGCAGGCACTCCTGTGTGGCGAAAACTCAACCCATCGGCAAAAGCCCTGGGAACCCCCCAGCTGCAGCAAATCTGAAACATTCCCCCTGTTCGCATGAAAATTGGCTCGCAACGACGGCGAGGAACGATTGAATAAAGGGTGTTATAGACGTCCCCCTGGGCATCTTTGAAAGCTCTACCTTCACGCATGGCATCAACACAGTCCCATGAACTGCCGGATCCGGAGGCGTTTGCTGGTCTGATGCGGCAGCGGGCGGAAGACGCCCTGTCTGCATCGGTGCACCACGCGTCGCTGTCGCAGCAGTATCTTTCTCTGGCTCAAAAATTCACCGGGTTGGCTGAGCAGTCCGCATTTGGTCCGGGCGGAATGTTTGACTACGCTGAGCGTCTGGACCGAGAGGCGGCAACGGGAATTCCGGCGACAGCCTGTTTTCCGCAGCGAAGACACGTTTCAGTGGCGGCAAATCCGGAAACGCGCGAACGGCCAGTGCCTGCTCTGGCCGATCAAGCAGCATCGCCAACAACAGCATCCACGACGACCGTGACTGCTGATGCCGGCGGTCCGGAACGTTCCGAAGAGCCGAGGACAGATGTTCGGTTCGATGATGTGAAGTCGTCGCCAGCTGCGGCATCAGAGTCGCTGTCAGCGATCCCGGACAACGCAGAGGGAAGCAGTGACGGGCGATTGCAGGAGCGAATACCGCCGGACACAAGGCCACGACTGCATTCTCCCCCCGCGCGCACGTCGCTGAAGGCTCTTCACGAGTCTGCACAGGAAGCTGAACAGCAGGTCGCAGAGGACAGCGCTCCGCATCGTGCGGAACCCGCACAGACAGCAGCGGATGGAACAGCGATTGAAAGCTCTGAGCCGACAGACAAGCCGCCGGCTGGAGTGGCCGCCACCGCCACGCGACGAACCCGTCCAGCGCGACGGCCCCGAATTTCGATTCGCAGACTCCTTGAACGCGCTCGCCTTGCGGCGATGGAACAGACGGACCGGGTGCGACTGCGAGTTCGTCAGAAGGATCTGCAGCCAAAGCTTCGCAAAACATCAGAAGAGGTTGTGCAGGAGCTGAAGCGCAGCCGGCGACCTGCAACGATCAGTACACTGGTCACGCTGGTGGTTCTGGGGATTCTGGCTCTGGGCAGACTGGAGCTTGCAGAAGAGGAGCAGCTGCCTCCGCTTTCCGCCAGTTTTTCCGGGCCGTCGGAAGAGGCGGAAGAGGCGGCGATAATTGAGCAGATTCTGGAGCAGGCGGGGGAGCAGCAGGAGCGGCCTGCGGAAGCGGACGAAGCGGTCGCGGAATCAGAGCCCCCCATGCCGGAGCCGACTCCTGAACGGCTGCCAGAACCCTTGTCGCCGGTCCCGGAGCTTCCTCTGCCTGAACCCGAGCTGCAGCTGGCAGATATTGAACTGCCCGAAACGCCGATTCCCGAATCCCCTGTCGGTACACAGCCCGTCAAGTCAACTCGAAACGCCACACCCACTGCAGCAAAAACTCCAGCGTATCAGCACCGCACGGACGCCGGAAAGAAGCAAATGCTGGCGAAATACGGCGGCTCTGCCGGGAGTGAATCGGCGGTTGCCCTGGCACTGGAATGGCTGGCGAAACGCCAGCGTGCAGATGGCAGCTGGGACTTTGCCGACGTTGGTCCCTGCACCAGCCCGGGCAGGATCCGCAATCCGATCGGTGGAACGGCTTATGCATTGCTGCCGTTCCTTGCAGCCGGACAGACACATCGCCAGGGCAACTACCGCAGGCAGATTCAGGCAGGACTGCAGTATCTGACCACGGTCGGGATCAGCGTGCCAGCCGGTTATGACCTGCGGGGAGTCGTCAATCAGCGGGATGATGATCCGGAACCCAACTATGCATATTATGTCCACGGGGCAGCAACACTGGCACTCTGCGAGGCGTGGGGGATGTCTCGAGACCGAACCTTGAAGCCTGCTTGCGAGGGGGCCGTGCGATTTCTGGTCCATTCCCAGGATCCGCGAGGCGGAGGCTGGCGATACAACCCGCAGCAGCCGGGCTCCACTTCATGCACAGCCATTCAGGTGATGGCGTTGAAGGCGGCGGAACGCGCCGGAATTGCTGTCCCCAAACCAGCGTGGCAGGGCGTCAGCTTTTATCTCGACAGCGTCGCCGTGGATCGCGAGGGGCGGTATGGTTATGAATCTCAGAAAAAGGCCTTTGACATCTCCGTGACCTCAATGGCACTGCTCAGCCGAATGTACTCCGGATGGAAGCGGGATGACGGCGATCTGCGCAAAGGAATTGCTCTGATCGATCGCAAGGGCCCCTACGATAATCTTTACTATTGCTACTTCGCGTCGCAGGTCATGAAGAACTGGGGGGGACCGGAGTGGCAGCGGTGGAATGAACGGCTGAGGGATGATCTGGTCGCGTGGCAGGAGCGCGAGGGAGATTCAGCGGGCAGCTGGGCACCGCGCGACCGTTCGGATACCAGCGTTTCCGGGGGCAGACTCCTCACCACCTGTCTTGCTGCGCTGACACTGGAAGTGTACTACCGCAATCAGTCGGTATTTGAAGACGAGGAGCCGAGTGAGACGACGGGAGACGGCAAAACCGCGGTTGCTGACGGTGCAGGATCGCTGACAACGGAAGGGGGAATTGGAAAACCCGAAATCGAGGCGTCTGAAACGAAGCGTGCGGGTGGAAAAAGTGCAGGTGGGGATCGGTGATGTCTTTGACCATACGCGCGATTGTGCCAGAGTGTTCCTTGATCGCCACCCCCTGAAAAGCTGCCGACCGCAAGTACGGCACCTCCCTGCCAGCCCGGGAGGGCGAAGCTGGGATGGTGAAACGGCGATAAAACAGACAAACTGGGACATTTCAATCCCCCCACGCTATCGTCAGTCCCCACTGCCCGAACGAACACAAAAAACGTCCTGTGGCGTGCGGTCGATGTCAATCGGCCGGTAAGGCTCTGTTGCGTTCCTTATGCGGTATTTGCCGCGCGCACGCGCCGTTACCGGGGGATTGACATCCACTGCACGACTTGTCACTGTGGGTCTGATCAAAAAGTACGAAATCAGTTGTTCTTAACGCCGTTTCGTCATCCCAGCCTCGCCCTCCCGAGTTGCGGCCGGTCTTTTCAGAGGATTCCAGAGAGCTTCAAGACCATTGGGCTTCCGCTCATCCACTGGGTACCCGTCCGGGCACAGGCGGGGGCTGTTCCATTCACTCTCGCCACCCCATCAATGCGGCGCCTGCCCAGAACAATCCGGAGTACTCCAGCCCCAGCCGCAGCGTTCCAGCCGGCAGCCACAACCAGGATTGGCGTCCCTGCAGCGATGGGAGCCATTGCCAGGGAATGCAGCACACGAAGCCCGCCAGAAAGGCCAGCTCAAAAACGAGTCCGAACCGTCGACAAAAGCCCCACCAGACGAGGCTCACCAGGCCGAGCCCTGCCAGTCGAAGTCTGCGATACAGCGCAGCGCGGCCTTTCAATTCGGTGGCCGCTGATCGCAGGGCGGATTCGCCGATGAGCAGGCGGAAGGCGGCGCATAGTGCCAGTGGCCAGGTGAAGACGCCCGGGCAATCGGCCGCCGCCGCTGCTGCCGGAGTGGCTATGGCGGCCACCAACACCACTCCCGGAAGACAGCGCAGCGCCCGCGTCGCCATGGAGTCGCTGCCGCGTCGCAGCGGCAGCGTCACCCCGGCCAGCAGCACGGCTGTGATGGCGGAGCCTCCCAGCACCAGCAGGCCCTGCTGAAACCAGAGGTGCAGCTGCCGGGGCGAGGGGGGGATGAGCTCGCTTCCGGGGCTGAGTCCGAGGCGACGCGCCAGCAGGTCGTCCCGCCGACCTCGCGGGATATCAGACAGCTGCAGGGGCTGGGTGTTGCCGCGAGTCGCGTTCCCGGCGACCGATTCGTCCGGAGGTCCCAGCCAGACGCACACGGCACGGTGCTGGTTTCGTGCCAGCAGTCGCGGGCCGGACAGGGCGGGCTGGGTCCAGCAGAGCGCACCGCCCAGCACGGACGCCCGCGCGAGAATTTCGCAGCGTTCCCGTGAATCACGCAGCATCAGCAGTTCACCCAGATCGTTGAACACCAGCAGCCGATTGTCTGCATGGAGGACCGACGCGTGACCGGGCCAGTCACCGCCGGTGGTCAGCGGCAGCTCTGCATCGCGCATCGGCCGTTTCGTTCCCGCGGACCAGAGTTCTCTGCCGGTGGCAAAGTCAATGCAGCGAAACATTCCCCGTGTCGATCGCCAGGCACTGGACTGGGGTTCCAGCACATCAAAGCCGAAAATCGCACCCTGAGACAGCACGCTGGAAAAGATGTCGTTGGAAAGAGGGTCACCCCGCCGCAGGTCTCGGACCGGGGTCGCCGCATCCTCCGTCAGTTCGAGCAGCATGCCGCCCTTTTTGAAGGGACCGGAAATCCATAGGTGCGGTTCCTGGTACAACGGCCAGCAGGAATGTTCGTCATAGCCCCGCGACAATTCCAGTTGCCACAGCCGCGTGCCGGTCTGCAGATCGTGACAGACGACGTGGTTCGACAGACAGGCCACCGCCAGCTGCCGACCGCGAAAGGTGATCGGGAGTACTGGAGCATAGCTGCCGTCTTCATCGCCTCCACGCCAGCGAACCTGGCCCGTGACTGCGTCAAGGGCGAGAATAGCGGAGTTGCGGCCACCCACCGGCAGCAGCACCAGACCGGAGACGACCGTCGGAGAACAGGAATAACCAAACCCCGGAATCTCGGCCTGCAGATCGGTCTGCAGATGCACAGCCCAGAGTCGTTTGCCGGTGGTTGCGTCGAGGCATCCGACCAGACCGTCAGCGGAGCAGAAGTAAAGGCGCCCGGCCACCCAGGCGGGTGTGGCCCGGGGACCTGGATAACGGCCGCCCCGCTCGTACGGCCAGCCACAGCGATGTTCCCAGATCGTCCGGCCGGTGTTCACGTCGAGGCAAATCACCAGCTGTTCAGAGGCGGTCTGATACATGGTGGCGGCCCGGTCGTTCCAGACGGCGAAGGACGAATAGCCGTCGCCGAGCTCCCTGACCCAGAGCACCGGCGGGCCATCGGCAGGCCAGCTGTCGGCGAGCCCCTGTGCGGAGCTGTGGCCGGACCATGCGGGGCCGCGGATCCCGGGCCAGTCGTTCGCCGTGGCGCCAGTGGCGGTGTCGAACGATGGCGGAAACTGCTGTAGAAACAGAGCTGCGGTGAGGGCCCAGAGGAGCACTTGATCCTCCGGAGTCAGACGACGGGCAAGGCCAGCACATGCACGGGCGAGGTGTTGCCGGCGTAGTTGCCTTCCCGGGCCATGGATTTCTGCTGGCCGTAGGTTCCGGCGTTTGCCAGAACTGCGATCTGATGTCCGGACGGATGCAGGGCCAGACTGTGGCAGTTGGCAAGAGGTTCGGAATTGAGGCAGAAAGGAGCAGGTTCGCTGGTGCGGTGCAGGAACACCTTGCCCTTGCCAGGCTGACCGCTGCAGACCCCCATCCACGATCCCGACGGATGTGCCAGCACCTGATGCACAAAGCCTTCCTGGTTGTCACCCAGCCGCAGGCTTTGAATGAGCTCGCCGGTGGCGACATTCAGCAGCCGCAGGCACGGAATGCCCTGCACGAAACCGCCATTTTCGGGGACACAGCCGCCAGCTGCCAGCACCGAGCCGTCAGGGCTGAAGGCCAGAGTTCGGACGCCGCCCACTTCCTGGATGTAGGAGAGCTTGAAGAATTCCGCTGCATCGTAGGTTTGTACCGGCATGCCGTCGCTGATGCGAAGGCGCTGGATGGTCCCCTTGAGGTCACCTTCGACGACCGTTTCACCGTCGTGATGACATGCCAGCGAATCCAGTTCTTCACCGGATCCTGCGAGGTCCCTGATCAGCAAGCCGTGGGCTACCGACCATACCCGCAGGTGACCGTCGAGGCCGCAGGTGATCACCTGTGAGCCGTCGCGGGAGAAGACCGCCTGTCGGAGCCAGCCGGCGTGTGCTTCGGGCAGGTCCCAGACCACGGCGTGCTCGGGGGACAACAGGTCGCGGCAGGTGAGTCGCCCCCAGGAGTCGGCAGTGATCAGCCGTGAGCTGTCCGGGGAGATATCGAGGGCAGTGACCCAGCCGTTGTGGCCGGCGAGCGGTGGTTGTTCGGGAAGTTCCTGTTTCTGTGCAGCATCAGGCGCGGGGAGACCACCGGCCGGCAGGTTCCAGTGATGCACGAGCCCGTCACGTCCGGCAGCAAACAGTCGAGCACCGTCGCGGCTGTAACAGAGCTGTGACATCTGACGGGTGGTGGTGAGCACCGCGAGGGGCTGCAGGCGAGGTGGAACGGCATCGTCGGTGGGCATGGCGGGGACACTTCCGGAACTCTGACGGGATGCGGATGCAGGCACGCGTGTCCGGATTGTATCATGAGAAATCAGGAAAGTCCCGGGGTTTTCAATTCAGTTCCCGCGGGTCACTGGTACCGACAACCCGTCTGAGTATTGCGGGGCCGATGAATAGGACGTGGAGGACGATCAGGATAGGCGATCCGAGCAATCCTGCGGGGATGCACCACAGGTTTTGCAGAACAACGCATGCGATCATCCCCAGCGCGACTGGCACTGCTGCGATTGAGTACAAGCCGGCGCGGGATGCCAGAAAGTTCTGCGCAGGCGTCCCCAACTGCTGATAGCGTTTGTAGTAGTCCGTGATTGTTTCCTGCGTATCAGACCAGACAAACTGGTCCAGTGGAAACAACTGTTCACAGTGTGCGCAGTAAGTTGAAACCATTTTTACAAGTGGATCTGCCAACGCCAGAAACTCGGGACCGTTCACCTTCGTCAATTCTCCACAATGAAGATGCGTGTAATCTCTTTCCTGTCTTCCGGGAACCCTGCCACTTCGCGGCAAGAGCTCCTTTTCCGGATCTGCAGGATCGATCTCAGGCACGGCAGCCGGCACAACGATCACGCCCCGGCACGAAGGACAACGCACCTTTTTGCCAGCATATTCATCCCGCAAACGAAATGATGTCTGACACCTTTGACACGTCAGAGCAATCGCCATCATCAAGCCTCCAGGCAGCCGGATCACAGAAGAATTTTCACGAGTTTTCCCGGAAGCGATTCAAGCTCTCAGGGTCGAGGACGCAAACCGGTGTTCAGGGACGCCAATGCAGCACTCTGGTCACCTTCGCAATGACCAGACAACGTTGATGTGCGGGCAAGGCGCAGCTTACCCCGCGGGAGCATCGCTCGGCAACCCTGTCGAATCCGCTCTGATACGTCCGAAATCGTTTCGACAAATCCGTCGCATGCTCACCGCGTTTGCTGAACGAATACCTCGGTGAGCATGGCTGGCGTGCGACCGATGTCAATCGGCCGGTGCAGCCCTGCAGAGCATTGTCGGCCGCTGCCAGGACTGTTGGTCTCACGCCAGGGCACAATGACGCAAAGGAAGAACAGGATTTGCGAATTTGCGGGAATTCTCCTCCGCGCGGCCATTTTTTGACGGCACCTGCCGTCCGCCTGACTTTCCACGCGGCAGGCCAAAAAATGCGACAGATTTTTCTTGATTCCGGATGACACCACACAGTACCCTTGGGGGTGATGACATTATACGTCTTTGTCCAATCATTCACAAACCGCCTGCTCCGGAACTCGTTATGGCCATAGGAATCTGCCCGCTCGTGGATTACGCCTTCAAAATGCTGCTGGGAGACGAACTGTACATTCACATCCTGA
>JBJTOM010000200.1:0-4662 GCA_046074585.1 Planctomycetota bacterium
TGTGCGGGCAGGTCTGGTCCGAAGCACTGTGCCGGGTGTGCAGGTGCAACGCCAGTTTCAGGCGTTCGACCGTTGACAACCGGTGCGGCGCCGGTGTCGCATCTGTGTGAACATGGCAGCAGGGTGCAGCAGCCTGCCAGATCACCAGCAACACAAGCCAGCAGCGCAGCGTTTGCCCGGGCATCCATGATACCGATGGGCGGGGCTGGCTGGGGGAGGCTGCGGTCATAGAGAAACCGGAACGTGATCGAAGGAGTCCTGCGCATCAAGCGTAACCGGACCTGCGAATGGAAGTCAAGCAGTTTCGGGGAAATTCGACCAGTGAATCCGCCAGTTTCAGCTGCGATTCAGAATCTGCTCGATCTGCCGGACTTCTTCGGCCGCTGCCGGGGAGTCTTCGTAGAGGTCGCGAGCTGCCTTGAGCTGCTGACGTGCAGTCTCGCCAGGGGGCCCGGTCGGATGCTGTTCAAGAATTGTTTTGAGCAGTTGCTGCAGAAATCGAGCTCCGCCATCCTGGGACTGCGACTGCCGCCAGTCCTGCAGGGTCTTTCTGAGAAAGGGTTCCAGATGTCCTGCGGGTCGAACTGTCGGCAGCAGGACGAGGATGGCTGCGAGTTCTTTTTCGGCGATGGCCGTTTCGCCCCGGCGTTGTCGTTCAAAGGCGCGGCGGATCAGTCTCTGCAGCTCATCGTCTTCTGCTGCGCCGCGTCGTCGGTCCGGCTGAAGCGAACGAGTAAATTCATAATCATCCACCTGCTGGATCCAGCTTCGCAGAAGTTCCTGCTGGTCGGCGGACGGTTGTCGGGCGAGCAGTGGCAGCAGATATTCATCACGTGCCTTGATCCAGCCTGGTCCTGCAGGCTGATCCAGCAGGCCGGCGGCGGACTGGAGCAACTGCTGATCACCGGGAGTTGACCGCTGGACCATCCAGACGGCGGCAGTGATCAGCAGTCCAAGGAGTGCGACGAGGACGTAAACGTTATCGAACAGGGCAGTCAGGGACGTGAGGCGACGGACCGGGGTTTGGTTTGTCTTCGGCTTCCGTGGCGGCACAGCAGCGCCTGCCGGTTTTGTCTTTTCGGTCTGAGGGGAATCTGCATCGGTCAGAGCGGATGCGGGGCGGAGTGGCGTTTCGGATTCCTGCAGTTCCTCAGCCTGGTCTATTCGCACGCGGATCTGTTCCAGTCTGCGGATCAGAACGAGTGCATCGGCGGGGCGTTTGGCGGGGTCTTTATCGAGCAGCTGGCAGACCAGTTCATCAAGCAGTCGGGGAATGGCCGGGACAAACCGTGCGGGACGATCAAACTGACTGAACTGATGTTTCTGCAGAATTTCTCCGGTGGTGCTGCCACTGAACGGCGGGCGTCCGGTGAGCATGGCATAGAGCACAGCACCGAGGGAATACAGATCACTGCGGGGAGTGGCTCGCTGCCCGCGAGCCTGTTCGGGCGACATGTATTCGGCCGTTCCCACAACGCTGCCTGTCTGAGTCAGGCGTGTGGCCGCAAACAAACTGGCCACCCCGAAGTCAGCCAGTTTCAGGGTGCGATCGCTGGTGAGCATCAGATTGCTGGGTTTGAGATCCCGGTGGATCACGCCGGCTGCATGGGCCGCCTTGAGAGCCATGGCGGCCTGCAGAGCCAGTTCCAGCACTTCGCGCCAGGGCAGGCGTCGCCGCGACTGGATTTCAGCAGTGAGTGTCGGGCCATCCACATATTCCATGGCGTAGTACAGGCTGCCGTCTGCCGTGATGCCGTCCTGATAGAGAGCGACCACGTGACGGTTGGAAAGTTGTCTCAGCACCTGAATCTCACGGCTGAACCGCTCAGCGAAGCCGTCTTCCCTCGCGATGGATGCGGGCAGCACCTTAACGGCGGCCTGCAGGCCAGTAACGCAATGGACGCCGAGATACACGTTGCCCATGCCACCGGCGCCGAGGCGCCGTTCGATGCGATACGGGCCGACCTCCTCTGGATGCATCACAAACCTTTCCTTCGATGTTCTGAGCAGCGGAGTGGTTCCGGACTGCAAGCTGCATTTCGTCAGCGCGGCTGCAGTGCCGGGGAAGTGATAGAGTTTTGCCGGAACGCAAGCGGTTTGACAAGGGCACTCAGAATGTTGCTGAAATGCACCACATGCAGCCGGTGGCAACAGATGTCAGGGGCCGTGTCTCGCTGTCGCAACATTGTTAACTGCACTTTGTTCAGGGGATTCCTGCACTGAAGTGCAGTGGACTTTGAGGCCTCTGGCGGATCAGTCGGGATGCATCCTGCCTGCAACTTCAGGGCGGTGAAAACTGTTGCCCAGTGTCCACCGGGCCATTCGCATGACAACGGATCATGAAACGCGTTGCTCGGGAAACCCAGGTCCTGATATCGGTTTTTCCAATCCGCTGAAAACATCGCGATTTCTTCGGATGTGGGCGGAGTTTTGGCGCGGCGATTGCGTTTTCGTGCCACTGATCTGCCTGCAGCAGGTTCCACGGTCGTTCACTGTCGCACGTTTTGTGGATTTTTTTCAACAGTTTATTGGGGGGGACATCATGTCTGACAACGTTTCACGTCGCTCCATTCTTCAGCAGGCTGCGGGCCTGGCTGCGGCCGCGGCCGGTGGCCTTGCTGCAGCGAAGGACAAGGGCAGGTCTGATAAAGACCGCTACCGTCCGGCACCTGTCAAACCTCCGGCAGCACCTGCAAAGCCGGCCTATCCATTCGGCTACGCACCATTCACTCAGAAGTGCCCGATCCCTCGTGTGCTCCCGCCCAAAGCCATTGGCCGGGAACCCTGGAAAGTCGGTGCGGTGCATCACGGCGTTGCTCCGGAGTACACAGATCGTCGCTGTGCGGATGCCCCCGACATCAAGTGGCACGAATGCTATCCCACTCAGTTCTACGAGCTCCGCTGCAAGGTGTCGCTCCACGAGTACGTGCCCGGCGTCAGGACACCGATCTATGGATACGAAGGCATGATCCCCGGACCGACGATCCGAACGGTAGTGGGGCAGCCCTGCGTCGTTCGCGTCTGGAACGACCTCGATCTGGAAACGGCCTGTCACTTTCACGGCAGCCATCTGCCGTCGCACTCCGCCGGGGCTCCGAACCAGTACGTCCTGCCCGGGCGAGCACGGGATTACTTCCTGCCCTGCACCGTCCCCATGGCCGATGGTCGCCCGGATTATTCCGAGAGTCCGTCGACCATGTGGTACCACGATCGTGCCATGGGAGTGGCTGGCGCCAACAACTATTACGGACTGTCCGGATTCTGCCTGTCGATGGACGATCTGGAATATGATCTGGTGAAGCGGAATGTCCTGCCACCGGCAAAGTATGACATTCCGCTGTGCCTGCAGGACCGCCGCCTGAATCCGGACGGCAGCCTGTGTTACCTGCCCGGACATGCTTCGGGGAATCTGGGGAACCTGTATGCGGTCAATGGCAAGGTGCAGCCGGTGCTGGCCGTGGAACGCCGCAAGTACCGGTTCCGCCTGCTGAATTCCTGCAACACTCGTTACCTGCGGCTGAAGCTGCATAACAACATGAAACTTGTCTGTCTCGGCAAGGATTCCTGGCTGTACGACAGAGCCGTCGAGGAAGACACCGTGGTGCTCTGTCCGGGCGAACGCGCAGACATTGTAATTGACTTCACAGACTGCGAAAAGGAAGTTTACCTGTGCAACATCGTTGAGCAGACAGATGGCTGCAAGCCCGGAGGAAAGCCTCAGCACGGAGACGAATATGGCAGGGGCGGAGACAAAGGCTATGGTGGAAATCGTGACAAGGATGACGACGACGATGACGATGATCGCTACTCTGCTGTCTACGGAAAGTCCGCTGAAAGCTGCGTGCCATGGCTGAAGTTCGCCGTGGAAGGTCCGCAGCAGCGTGACTGTGCCACGGTGAAGCATGGTGACTACCTGCGGCCACATCGCCGGCTGAATCCTGCTGCCTGCGAAACGACGCGGTACTTCGATATCGAGTCAGCCGGCAATGGCTATCAGGTGAATCGTCGTCCGTGGGAACCGACAGCCTGCTATGAATCGCCGAAAATCGGCACTCTGGAACGCTGGGTCTGCCGGAACAGAACGGCTGATGCCTGCCCGATCCATCTTCCAGGCGGTTCCTGTCAGATCAGCCGCATCAACGGCAAAGCCCCGTACCGCACTCAATCGCAGAAATGCGATACCGTGACGATTTACGGGGGCGAGGAAGTAGAGATTCTGAAGCACTTCAACACGTTCGCGGGAACATACACGGCGCACTGTTCCAGCGTTGAGTATGACTATCGTCGGGGCATGCTGAATTATCGTACGCTGCCGAAGCCCGGGAAGTACTGAACGACCTTCCAGGTCAACACTCAGACGCATCGCAGTTTCCGCACTTCGAAACTGTGATGCGTTTTTTTCGTTTTCCGGGCTGTTTACATGGCATCGCCCGTGTTGACCCCATCAGCCTGGGCATACCAGACAGACGAGCCTCCGGTTTCCGGCCAATGGCCTTGACTTTCGGGCAAAAGGCGGTGCCGGGAGGGCGAAACTGGGATGACGAAACGGTGTGAATTCGGGCGAATTGGGATGTTTTCAGTTCTGCTTGCCAGTTGACAGCTCTCACCGCGATCCCTTGTGCAGGAACTGTTGGTCTCTCGCAAAGGCGCCAAGGCGCAAAG
>JBJTOM010000201.1:0-4774 GCA_046074585.1 Planctomycetota bacterium
TGACATCGAAAAACTGCGTCAGCTGAGAATTGATGATCCGCGACGCCAGTCCGGGGACAGTCGCACCTGCAGCGGAAACCGTCGCTGCCCCTCAAACACCTCACCCACAGTCTGCCCCCCCACAACACTCACCGCATTCAGAATATCACTGCTGTTGATGCCATAGCGAGCGATTTGATCGCGGCGGATGACGATCCGCAGGTAAGGCAGTCCGGCAATCTGCTGAGCCTGAACGTCGGCACTGCCGGGGACGCGGCTGAGTGCGCGGACAATTTTGTCGCCTTCGGTTTTGAGTGTTGCGAGATCATCACCGTAGAGGCTGAGCCCCACATCCGAACGCACGCCGGCAACCAGTTCCTGCACGCGCAGTTCGATTGGCTGAGTGAAGCTGTAGACGTTGCCGGGGACATCGCGTTCGAGTGCAGCCTGCATCTGTTCCACGAGGACGGTTTTGTCAATCTGTTCCGGCCATTCATGGACCGGTTTCATTCGAATCAGCACGTCTGTCTGATGGACGCCCATCGGATCGTTGGCGATTTCCGGCCGTCCGGTCTTGGAGACGACGCTTTCCACCTGTGGGAACGTCAGCAGCACACGTTCCATGGCTTTCGTCATTTCCACGGACGTCTCCAGCGACACACTGGGAAGTCGGGCTGCCTGGACGGCGAGGTCTCCTTCATCCAGTTTCGGTACAAACTCCAGACCGAAACCCGCCGCCACCCAGACGCTGAAGGCAAACACCACCAGCGCCGCTCCCAGCATGGGCAGGGGAAACCGCATGCTGAAGTTCAGCATCGGCGAGTACGCCGCCTTGAGACCGCGCACCAGCCACGTTTCGCTGGCACTCACACGCCGTGCGAGGAAGAGTGAAGCCATCACGGGCATGACGGTGACTGAGAGCACCAGTGCGGCGGTGAGCGCTGACATGAAGGTGAAGGCCATCGGTTTGAACATTTTTCCTTCCACGCCTTCCAGACTGAGGATCGGCAGGAAGACGATAATCACGATCAGTCCGGCGAAGAGAATGGGCGTGCCCACTTCGATCGCGGATTCACGAAACTTCTCCCGTGGTACCGTGCTTTTTCCCGTCTCCCGCTGGTACTGCGCGGCCGCGCGGACGGCGTTTTCGATCATCACCACCGCACCGTCCACAATGACACCAAAGTCGACCGCTCCCAGACTCATCAGATTCGCGGAAACGCCCCCCAGCCGCATGGCAATCAGAGCACTCATGGCGGACAGTGGAATGGCTGCTGCGACAATCAGCCCGGCGCGCACGTTGCCCAGCAGCAGAAACAGCATCACGATGACCAGGAACACTCCCACACCGATATTCTCGGCAATCGTGTGAATTGTCTTTGCTACCAGCTCAGTGCGGTCATAGAACGTATCGATGAACACGCCTTCCGGGAGCGTCTTCTGAATGGCGACGATTTTCTGCTTCACATCGGCGACGACCTGTCGGGAGTTGCCTCCCATCAGCATCATCACCATCCCTGTGACGGCTTCCCGATCGCCGTCTCGAGTGACGGCGCCCTGGCGCAGCATGGGGGCGAACCGCACGAGTGCCACATCCGCCACGCGAATGGGTGTGCCGTCGCTGCGACTGTCGAGAATGATGTTGGCAATGTCATCGAGACTGCCCACAAGTCCCTCACCGCGAATCAGCCGCTGTTCGGCGCCATGTGTGATGTATCCTCCGCCGGCATTGCCATTGTTCTCCTCGATGGCCCTGAACACCTGTGAGAGGGAGATGCCGAAGTTGAGGAGTTTGTCCGGATCCACCTGGACTTCATAAGTTTTCAGTTCTCCGCCGAACGTATTGACCTCGATCACCCCCGCAACACTGCGCAGCTGAAACGCGATCTGCCAGTCGAGGATGGTGCGCAGTTCCATGAGGCTCATGCTGGTACCAGGCTTCGTCCGCACCTCGAACTGATAGATTTCGCTCATCCCCGTGGCGATCGGTCCCATTTGAGGTTCGCCCATTCCGGGAGGGATGTTTTCGCGGGCCTGCTGCAGACGTTCACCGACAAGGTTTCGCGCCCAGTAAATGTCGGTCCCCTCCTCAAACGCCACCGTGACGGCCGACAGGCCAATGCGGCTGATGGAGCGGATTTCGCTGACTTTCGGGAGCCCGCTGAGTGCGTTCTCAACGGGGAAAGTGATGAATTGTTCGACTTCCACCGGCCCAAGCGCGGGGCTGGTGGTGAGCACCTGCACCTGCACGTTGGTGAGGTCGGGTACGGCGTCCAGCGGGAGTGACATGGCAGCGACCACGCCTGCGCCGAGAACGACCACAGCAAGAAGCATCACGATAAAACGATTATTGAGCGACCAGTGAATTAAAACGGCAACCACAGGAATCTCCGGACGGGCGAAAGAATGGCGGACACTGGCTACTCAGCAAGCAGTTCTGCGAGCATCTGTGATTTGAGGGCGAATCCGCCCCGAGTGACCACCGACTCGCCGGCCCGCAGACCGGACAGAATCTCAGCCCACTTTTCTGTCCGTCGTCCCGCGCGGACATCTCGGCGTTCGAATCGATCGCCGCCTGTGTGCACAAACACAAATGAAACGCCTTCGTGATCCATCACGCAGGTATCCGGTACCTGCACCACTTCAACCGGGGCTGTGTCTGGAAACGAGACCTTCAGGAACATGCCTGGTTTGAGCAGTCCGTCGGTGTTTTGGGCAAGGGCACGCATGGAAACCGTTCGGCTGGCCTCATCCACCACATCGCCGGTGTAAAAAACCTTCGCGGTGAACGTGCGGCCAGGCCACGCGCTCGTCTGCATCGTGATCTCCTGACCTTCCAGATTCGGCAGCAGCGACAGATGCTCTTCATAGATGTCGGCTGACACCCAGACCGAGGACAGATCAGCGATTCCGAGAACCTGTCTCTGCGGGCCGACACTTTCCATGAGCACTGCATCCTTGGAGATGACCGTGCCGTCGAAGGGCGCGTGAATCGGGTAGTGGGCCACCGTCTTTCCCTGAGCGGCCGGATCTATCTGCCGCAACTGGTCATCAGAGAATCCAAGGATGCGCAGGCTGGTCTCATCAATGGCCACACTTGTCTGCAGTTCCCTGACGGACTGAGCCGACACGATCGCACCTTGCCTGGCTTCAATCTGAATCTGTTCGACAACGGACTGCAACGTTGCCCGGGCGGCTTTCCATTCGGATTCAGCTTCGAGCAGCTGGCGGCCGGGAACAACGCCGTCCTTTGAGAGCGGACTGAGCCGTTGCAGGTGTTTTTCTGTGCGGTAGTTCTGAATGTAGGCATTGAGCAGTTGTTCGCGATAATCGCCCAGCGGACGGTCCTGCAGCTGCTTTTCAATGTCCTCAATGTCCGCCCCCTCGCGGATCAGCTTCAGCAGACGGCTGGTGTTCTCTGCCACTGCCTGAACCCATTCGTCCTTTGTGCGGGCAAAATCCAGCTGCAGGCGGGACTGGAAGAGTTTGAGCTTCAGCTGACCCACTTCGCGGCTTTGCACCACCAGGAGCAGATCGCCCTGTCTGACCTTCTGGCCAAATCGCACATGCACTTCCTCGACGCGACCTTCCACCAGCGGATACATGTGCGTCACGGACTCTTCATTGATCATGATCTTCCCGGTGAGTTCAATTTTCTGGACAAACGGTGCTGACTTTGCCGGCTCCATGCGGATCCCGGCTGCGGTCCACGAATCCTTTGGAAACACCACTTCGGTCGGTGCATCCGCTGCGGCTGCTGGTAATGCCTGCGGTTTCCCCGTTACCGGTGTGTTGGCGCGCTGTTCGTCCGCAGCCGCAACTGCATTCGGGGCGGGTGCCGCAGTGGCGCCAGTGGCTGCGGTGGCGGGAGTAGGGCTGGCGGCTGGGCCGGCCAGAGCGATGGCCGCCACTGCCGCACTGCAAATACCCATGACTACCTTGAGACGCGGCAGACTTCCAAACCCGGTGACTGGCTGTCCAGCAGACATAACACCACTCCTGTAAACGCAAACAAATGGGAATCAAGGGCCGCAGATCTGCAGCAGATCGCGACGACATCAATTCGGGGCGGGCGCCAGAAAACCGCTACAGGCGGGCCACGCAGAACCGAACCGGAAATGGCAGCGCAGCAGCGAACTGTGCGTGGAAGCCGGTGGTCATCGCCGATGTGTCGGCAGCGACCGTCAGGAGCACCGCAGACGGGCTGAGACCGGCTGTGGTCAGGTTCAGCGGCGTCAGGGAGGGCACTGGCCAGCTGGAGCCTGGCTGCAGCGAAACAGAATGATTTGCGCAAAGAGCGTCTTCGGGCATGCCGAAGTGCGTGTGCCAGTCGTCGTTGTGCGGGCAGGTCTGGTCCGAAGCACTGTGCCGGGTGTGCAGGTGCAACGCCAGTTTCAGGCGTTCGACCGTTGACAACCGGTGCGGCGCCGGTGTCGCGTCTGCGTGCACATGACAACAGGGGGCGGCAGCCTGCCAGATCAGAAGCACCACAAGCCAGCGGCGCAGCGTTTGCCCGGGCATCCATGATACCGATGGGCGGGGCTGGCTGGGTGAGGCTGCGGTCATAAAACGGCCCGGACGCGGATAAAGCAGGCTGGGACCCAAGCGTAACCGGACCTGCAAATGGAAGTCAAGCCGTTTCGGGGGAATTCGACCGGTGAATCCGCCAGTTTCAGCTGCGATTCAGAATCTGCTCGATCTGCCGGACTTCTTCGGCCGCTGCCGGGGAGTCTTCGTAGAGGTCGCGAGCTGCCTTGAGCTGCTGACGTGCAGTCTCGCCAGGGGGCCCGGTCGG